>JBBRPS010000168.1:0-14863 GCA_038227745.1 Gemmatales bacterium
GACGTACCAGCCGGCTTACGCCGGCCGTTCGCCATCGGCATGCCCCGCCGGCGGTCGGCCTAGCTTCCGTCGCGGCGGTGATGCTAGAATCACCGTGCCCGCCCAGATCGGGCCGAGCCCGCCGCTCGAAGGGGACCCGCGATGTCGGAACGTGCCGAACTGCTCCAGGTCGCCGACGCCCAGGCCATCGTGCTGCGCGAGGCCCGTCCGCTGCCGCCCCAAACCGTTCCGCTCACCCCGGCCGCGCTGGGCCTGGTGCTCGCCGAGGACGTCGTCAGCGACCTCGACATGCCGCCCCACGACAAGGCCATGATGGACGGCTACGCCGTGCGCGCCGCCGACCTGCCCGAGGGCAAGGGCGTCCTGGCCGTCATCGAGGAAGTCACCGCGGGGTACACGCCGCGGCTGCCGGTCGGCCCCGGCCAGGCGACGCGCATCATGACCGGGGCGCCCGTGCCCGCCGGCGCCGACGCGGTCGTGCAGGTGGAGCGGACCCGTCCGCTCGACGACGACCGCGTGGCGATCGACGACCGGCCGCCCCGACCGGGGCAGAACGTGATGCCGCGCGGCCGCGAGATGCGCTGCGGCGAGACCGTGGTGACCGCGGGTTCGGTCCTGCGGCCCCAGGAATTCGGCGTGCTGGCCACCGTGGGGCGGACTGCCGTCCAGGTCTACCCGGCGCCGAGGGTCGCCGTGCTGTCCACCGGCGACGAACTGGTAGACGCCCGTCAGACGCCGGGGCCGGGCCAGATCCGCAACGGCAATGGCTCGATGCTGCGGGCCCAGGTGCAGCGCGCCGGCGCCGTCCCGCACTCGCTCGGCATCGCCGCCGACGCCCTCGACAGCCTGCGCGCGCGGATCGCCGACGGCCTGCAGTTCCCTGTGCTGGTGCTGTCGGGCGGCGTGTCGGCGGGCAAGCTCGACCTGGTGCCGGGCGTGCTGCGCGACCTGGGCGTGCAGGCCCACTTCCACAAGGTCGCGATGAAGCCGGGCAAGCCGGTCTTCTTCGGCGCGCGCGGCGCGACGCTCGTCTTCGGCCTGCCGGGCAACCCGGTCAGCGCCCTGGTGTGCTTCGAGCTGTTCGTCCGGCCGGCGCTGCGGCGCCTGCGCGGGCGTGCCGACGTCGGGCCAGATATGGTGCGGGCGGCGCTCGCCGAGGATTTCGCCTACCGCACCGACCGGCCGACGTACCACCCGGCGCGGCTGGAGACGGCCGAGGCCGGCTGGCGGGTGCGGCCGGTGCCGTGGTATGGCTCGCCGGACCTGCACGGCCTGATCGCGGCGAACGCCTTCGTGGTGCTGCCGCCCGGCGACCACTGTCACCGCGCGGGCCAGGTGTTCCCCGTGCTGCGCGTCGAGGAGAGGGAGTAGGCCCCCCGGCCCACCCATTGCAATGAGTGGGCCTGATGGCAGCCCAAGCCCACCCATTGCAATGGGTGGGCTTACCCGCAAACCCAGGAGGATTGATGGAAGGCCAGGCCCTGACCGTGCCGGAGCAGGCGAGCGACAACCCCCTTCCCGCACAGCCCGCCGTCGCCCCGCGGCCCAAACCGGCCGCGCCGGCGGCGCCCACCGCCCCCCGGCCGCACCTCGTCCTTCCCGCCCTCGCCACCGCCGGCCTCCTCTGGCTGTGCTACTTCCCCGTCGCCTGGGGCTGGCTGGCGTGGGTCGCCCTCGTCCCGCTGCTGTCCCTCGTCCGGGCCGAGACGCGCGGCCGCCGCGTCTTCCTGTGCGCCTGGCTCGGCGGCCTCGCCTTCTTCACGCCCGCCCTACAGTGGATGCGCGTCGCCGACTACCGCATGTACTACACCTGGGCGATGCTCGCCGTCTATTGCTCGCTCTACTTCCCCGTCGCCGTCCGCCTCCTGCGCCGCCTCGACCGCGGCACGCGCCTGCCCCTCGTCGTCACGCTGCCCGCCGTCTGGGTCGGACTCGAGTTCCTCCGCTCGTTCCTCCTGACGGGCTTCGCCTGGTACTACCTCGGCCACTCGCAGCACGATGTCCTGCCGCTGATCCAGGTCGCCGACCTCGGCGGCGCCTACGCCGTCAGCCTCCTCGTCGCCGCCGTCAACGCCTGGGCCTTCGAGTTGCTCTACGGCTGTGATTGGTTCCGCGCTCTCCTGGGACTCTCCCGAGGTCCAAACACTCCGAAGCCGCTCACGCGCCGCGGACTGATCGTGCAGGGCGCGGTCGTGGTCGGCCTGATTACCGCGGCCCTCGTCTACGGCGCCTGCCGCCTGGAAGAGGACGCCTTCACCCCGGGGCCGCGCCTCGCCCTTCTACAGGGCAACCTCGACCAGCGCATCCGCAACGTCGATCTGTCGGTTGACAACCCCGAGGCCAGGGGCGCCCAGGAAACCATTTACAACCACTACGGCAACCTCGAACTGCTCGCCAAGTTCCAGTCGCCTCGCCCCGACCTCATCGTCTGGCCCGAAACCAGCTTCCCCGACAGCTGGTTCGAGATCGCGCCCGAAGTGCCGATGGCCAGCGTCTCCGAGAAGTGGCGCGATCGCGCCGAAAAGGCCTACCGGGACATGCGCACCTACGCCCGGGGCGAATTCAAGCAAATCCCGGGCGGGGCGGCGAACATCCTCTTCGGCCTCCTCTCGGAGGTCGTCGTGGACCCGAGCCGCGCCCCGTACAAGTACAACTCCGCCCTGCTGCTCTACGAGACCGGCGCCCGCGGCGGCCGCTACGACAAAATCCACCGCATCCCCTTCGGCGAGTACGTCCCGTTCCGCGACTGGCTGCCGTGGATGGACGCCTTCGCCCCCTACGAAACCGACTACAGCATCCGCGCCGGCAAGCACATGACGCGCTTCACGCTCGACAAGTACCGCTTCGGCGTGCTCATCTGCTACGAGGACACCGACCCGTTCCTGGCCCGACCCTACGGCGTCGCCGGCACGGACGGCCCGCCCGTGGACTTCCTCGTCAACATCTCGAACGACGGCTGGTTCGACGGCTCCAGCGAGCACGACCAGCACCTGGCCATCGCGCGTTTCCGCGCCGTCGAGGCGCGTCGCTCCGTGGCCCGCGCCGTCAACATGGGCATCAGCGCGGTCATCGACGGCAACGGCCGTGTCCTCAAGCCCGGCCGTACCGTCCACCTCCCCGACCCGAAGAAGGGCGACGAAGCCCCGTACGTGTGGCTGCGCCAGCACGGCGACCCGGTGGAAGACCTGTCCACGTCGGAATGGGGGCGTTACAAGAAGGTCCGCGGCCTGATGATCGCGGACATCCCCATCGACGGCCGGACCAGCCTCTACAGTTTGTGGGGCGACTGGCTGGGCGGCACCTGCTGGGCCGTCGTGGGCGTCGGCCTGGTGTGGTCGGCGGTGACGCGCTGGCGGCGGCGCCGGGGTCTGGCCATCGCGGGAGGGGCCGCGTGAGCGCCACCAATCAGCGCCCGGAAACCGCGCCACACGGCTCCCGCTGGGCCCGCCTGGTACGCGGCCTGCGCATCGCGGCGTGCGTCTACCTGGGGGTGCTCCTCGTGCTGCTCGCGTTCGAGAATTCGCTGGTCTATCACGCGACGAGGGCGAGCGTGGACTGGCAGCCGCCGCCCTCTTCCGAGGTGCGCGACGTGGAGCTGACCACCACGGACGGGACGCGCATCCACGGCTGGTGGTATCCCAAAGAGGGCGCCGACGGGGCCGTGCTCTACCTGCACGGCAACGCCGGCAACCTCAGCCACCGCGGCGGCAGCATGGCGGAGATCCGCACCGTCCTCGACACGTCTGTGCTCCTCATCGACTACCCCGGCTACGGCAAGAGCGGCGGCAGCCCGAGCGAGGCGGGCTGTTACGCGGCGGCGGACGCGGCTTACGACTGGCTCACGAAAGAGCAGAAGGTCCCGCCCGGGCGCGTCATCCTCTTCGGCGCCTCGCTGGGCGGCGGTGTCGCGGTGGACCTGGCCAGCCGCCGCGACCACCGGGCGCTGGTGCTCGTGAAGACCTTCACGTCGATGCCGGACGTCGCCCAGCGGCTGTACCCGTGGCTGCCGGTGCGCTGGCTGATGCGCAACCGCTACGAGTCGCTGGCGAAGCTGGGGCAATGTCGGCGGCCGGTGTTCGTCGCCCACGGCACGACCGACCTGCTCATCCCATTCGGCCACGGCGAGCGGCTGTACGCGGCCGCCAACGAGCCGAAGCACTTCTTCCCCATGCCCGGCGTGGATCACAACGACAGCCTGCCGGCAGCGTTCTTCCCCGAGTTGCGGGCGTTCCTGGCCAAGGCCGAGGCCCCCGCCGCGCGGTGAGTATCCCTGCCGTCCGGAGCGGTTCGTGGCCGAATCGCTCCGCGAGTCGGGGAGCCGGCGTCCACACCGACTCGCGGAGCGAGTCGGCCACGAACCGCCCCCCATGCTCGCCCCGCGTAGCGGGATCTGGCTCACCGCTCGCGGCGAAACGGTTGCCGACACGCCGGGCATGCCCCCTCAACTCCTCCCCATCCCCCCGGAATATCCGCCAATCATCAGGTTGCCTGAAACTTTTTCCGCGCAATTTGGGAATAATCTGCGGAGAAATCCGCGGACGGGGGCGATTTCCATGTAAGATGAGTGGGAAGCGTGGGCTTTCGGGCCTCTTGCGCCCGCAGGGCAGTGAAGATCGAGGCAGGCGGCGACGGGATTTTCCGGTTGAAGTCCCTCTACCGCCAACTTCCGGACGCTCCGCCCACGCCCCAAACCAGGCCATTGATTTCAAGGAAATGAGCGAGCCGATACAGCGCGGCAGCATCCCTGCGCTGGCGGCCGAACGCTGATTTGTCGCCGGGGGCACCGGGACCGTGCCGCCGCGCGCGACCCGCGCCCCTGCCCGATTTCCTACCACACCGGCTGAGGTACCTCCATGAGTTTCCTGTCGTTCCTGCGGCACTTCGGCAAGCGGCTGAGGTCCAACTCCGCGAGCAAAACGGGCAAGGGCCGGGCGCCCTCCTCCCGCCGCCGCTCCCGGTCCCTGGTCGTGGAACATCTGGAGAGCCGGGAGCTGCTCACCGGCGACACGCCGCGCATCCTCGCCAGCGGCGTGCTTCCCCTCGACGCCGCTGCTGCCTCTTCTCCGTCCTCGCCCCACCCGATCCTGCAGATCCAGTTCTCCGAGCCAATGCGGCCGGCCGAACTCACCAACGTCGCTAACTACCTCCTCGTCGATGCGACCGGCGCCCCCATCAGCATCCAGAAGGCCACGCCCAACGCCACGAACGACATCGTCACCCTGGACTACAACAACAACAAAGACCTCAACGTCAATAACTACAGCCTCTTCGTCCAGGGCGACCAACTCCACGACATTGACGACGGCCGCGCCCTGGCCAGCCCCGGGGAACTCATCGCCGCCAACGCCGGGCGGAACAACGTCTCCACGGTCAACATCCCCGGCAACGGCACCCTCGGCGCGCTGGGCCACTACAACGTGCCGCCGCTCGGCGTCACCGCGGCCACCCCGACGGCCATCCAGCTCGCCGACCTCGATGGCGACGGTACTCCGGACCTCGTCGTCGCCAACTCCGGGACCAACCAGGTCGATATCTTCCGCGGGCGGCCCGCAACCGCGGGCGGCGGCTTCTCCCTGACACCCGATCTGGTCCTGAGCCTGCCCGCCGGCGCCGCCGGCCTGTCCAAGTCGCTCGTCATCGCCGACTTCGACCTGGACGGCAAGGCCGATATCGCCGTCGCCAATGCCAACACGAGCAACGTCTCGATCTTCCGCAACACCCGCGCCATCACCGGCGCCCTGAGTTTCGCCCCGTTCGTCAACTACGCCGTCGCCGCCACCGCGGTCGCCCCGGTCGGCCTGGTCGCCGCCGACTTCAACAGCGACGGCTACCTCGACCTGGCCACGGCCAACAACCTGCCCGACGCCGGTGGCAATTACACCGTCAGCGTCTTGCTGAACCTGGGCGGCATCAACGCGGGGAAATTCCCCCTCGTGGGCACTCCCTTCATCGTGGGTACGGTGGCCACCCCGCTGAGCAGCGTCTCCTCTCCCACCGGTATCGCCGCCGGCGCCCTCACCACGGTCCCGAGCGCCGCGACCGATCTTGTCGTCTCCGGGATCGCCGTCCCGGCCGTCCCGGCCATTAACGGCCGCATCGGCTACCTGCTCAACACGACCACCACCGGCTCCGCCACCCCGAGCTTCATGCCGGTCACGACCCTCGCCACCGGCTTGAGCGTGACGACCACCTCGGTGGCCGTCGGCCCGATCGACCTGGGCAACACCAACGACATCGTCGTCACCGATACCGCCAACAACCGGGTCCTGGTGTTCACCAACACCGGCGGCGCCGTGCCGTCGTTCTCCGGCCCGATCCCCTTTGCCGCCGGTCCCAGCCCCACCGCCGTCACCCTCGCCCCGGTCGTCGCCGCCGGCATCAATGACATCCTCGTCGCCAACAACGCCCCGGGCAACTCCGTCAGCCTGCTGATCAACACCACGACCTTGACCGCGCTCGGCTTCCTCGCCCCGGCCATCTACCCCGTGGACGCCAACCCGCAGGGCCTTGCCGTCGCCAACACCCTCGGCGACGGCCGGATCGATGAGCTGGTCACCGCTAACTCGGCCAGCAACGACGTCTCGCTGCTGTTCAGCACGGGCGCCACCGGCTCCTTCAAAACGGGTAGCATCGCCGACGCTAGCTTTGCCCCCGGCCAGGCCATCACGATCAAAAGCCTCAATCACGGCCTGACGAACGGCGACGAGGTCATCATCCGCGGCGTCCAGGGCAACACTGCCGCCAACGGGACCTGGCAGGTCATCAACGTCACGCCCAACACCTTCACCCTGCTGGGATCGACCCCGAACGGCACCACCGTCAAGAACACCGGGACCTGGATCTCGCCCGATGACCTCTTCCGCGAAGCCAACGACTTCCCGCTGCCCGGCGCCAACCCGACCCCCGATGCCGTGGCGGTCGGCGACCTCAACAACGACGGCTTGCCGGACTTCGTCACCGCCGAGAACGGCAGCAATGCCGTCATGGTGTCCCTCAGCACCGGCCAGGTCGATCGCACCGGCCGACCCTTCTATGAGGCGCCCTTCGCCCTGGCGACCGGGAACGGGCCGGTCAGCGTGGCCATCGGCGACCTCAACGGCGACGGCCTGCCCGATATCGCCGTCGCCAACCAGGTGGACAACACCGTCACCGTCCTGGTGAACAACGGCACCGGCAGAATCTTCAACCCCTCAACTTTCGGGGTCGGCACCAGCCCGACGCAGGTGGCCCTGGGCGACTTCGACAACAAAGGCGGCCTCGACCTGGCCGTGGCGCACAACGGCGGCGGCGCGGCCGCGAGCCGCGGCGTCACCGTGGTCCTCAACAACGGCGTCGCGCGCTCGCCAGCGCCGTTCCAGGGGCAGTCCGGCTTCGAGTTCGCCTCGGGCATCGCGGCCGCGGCCGTGGCCGTCGGCGACTTCAACCACGACGGCAACCAGGATTTCGTCGTCGCCGGGGGCGGGCCTTCGGCTCCCGGCCAGGTCCAGGTCTTCGCGGGTGACGGCACGGGCAACTTCCTCAGCCTCGGCACCTTTGCCACCGGCGTCGTCGATCCCAGCAGCATCGCCCTGGCCGACATGAACCTCGACGGCTTCCTCGACGTCGTCGTGGCCAGCAGGTCCACCGGGGCCACCACCGGCGGCGTCGCCGTCCTGCTCAGCCAACTCGGCACCGGCCTGGCCGGCCCGGTCCTCACGCCCGTCCTGCCCGGCACCGGCCTGGCCTCGCTGGTCGTCACCAACGTCAACCAGGCCGTGCCCGGTGCCGCGCCGGACGTCTTCCCCGACGTCATCGTCGCCACGCTGGCGGGCGGCGCCACGCTCGACAACGTCTTCGCCCTGGTGGGCAACGGCGACGGAACGTTCCAGCTGCCGGTCCCCTACCAGGTCGGCGGCGTCGGCGCCCCGACCCTGCCGCCCACCTCCCTCGCCGCCACGCCCAGCCCCCTGATCCACGTCACCACGTTCCAGACCTCGGGGAACACGGTCAGCAACAACCTCATCAGCAACGGCGACTTCGAGAAGCGTGACCTGAGCGGCGAGGCGGGCAACCTGCTCGGCTGGCAGACGTACGACCTGCAGAGCAACCCCGGCAGCCACGGCCGCTGGGCCGCGCAGACCGGCGCGGTCAGCCCGCTCAGCCTGGTGACCGTGCCCCCGCCCCAGGGCCGTTTCCAGGCCATGCTCGATCAGGAGGACCTCGTCCCGCATGCACAGGGCAGCCCGAACCTCAACGCGCCCTCCACGTACTCGGGCTCGCACGCCCTGTTCCAGGACATCGCCATTCCCGCGGGCGCCACGTCGGCCATTCTGACGTTCCGTCTCTACATCGATAACTCAGGGTCGGGCGGCTTTTACTCCAACACCAGCTCCACCAACCTCGACTTCCACACCGCTGCCAACCAGCAGGTGCGCGTGGATCTGCTTAATCCGGCCAGCCCCAACCTGGATCCCAACAATGCGACGCTGAACCCGAATAACATCAATTTCCTGGAAGTTTCCGGCGCCGGCTTCCTGCAGAACCTGTTCACGACCAAATCGACGGATCCGGCGATCCAGCTCGTCAACTTCAGCATGGACCTGGGCAGCTTCGCCGGCTCGACGATCCGGCTGCGCTTTGCCGCAGCCAACAACCAGGGCAAGCTGATCGTCGGCGTGGACAACGTCCGGCTCGCCCCGGTGTTCAAGGACACCACGCCCCCGACTCTCACCGACGTGGGGCTGCGAAACCCCGGCTTCCTCGGTGCCCCCGGGTCCACCACGCCCCATACCACGGACCCCACCATCGTCGGCCGCGTCAACGATAACGTTGACGCCAGCGGCGTCGGCAACGTCCCCAACGTCGCCTTCGTCGCCTTCGACGCGAACAACGACGGCAACTTCAACGGCCCCCAGGACTTCAAGACCACCGCGCTGGACGCCCTGGGCAACTTCAGCTTTACCATCCCCGGGTTGTTCCCCGGCCTGCACACGGTCGGCGTCGAGGCCGTCGATCGAGCCGGCAATGTCTTCCCGACGACCGTCACGTTCTTCCTGGAGGGCAACAGCCGCACCGAGTGGACGCAGTTCGGCCCGGACAACGTCGACGTGACCGGCCAGCGCGTCGATTACACCACCGTCTCGGGCCGCATCACCGCGGTCGCGGCCGACCCCAGCGACCCCACCGGCAACACCTACTACGTCGGCACGGCCAACGGCGGCGTCTGGAAGACGCCCGACGGCGGCGCCAGCTGGGCCCCCCTGCTCGACTTCATCAACGACCCTTCGGGCAACCCCCTGCCGGCCCCGATCGGCGGCCTGGCGGTCGCGCCGAGCAACCCGAAGGTCCTCTACGCCGGTACCGGTGTGGCCGACATCGCCTTCGACTCCCGGCCCGGCGTCGGCGTCTTCAAGTCGGTCGATGGCGGCAAGACCTGGTCCCGCGCCGGCAACAGCGGCACGCAGCTGGCGGGCGCCCGCATCTCCAAGATCGTGGTGGACCCCAACGACCCGAACACCGCCTACGCCGCCGTCGCCTCCGGCGGCGCCAACGGCCCCGGGGTTTACAAGACGACCGACGGCGGCGGCACCTGGGTGGACGTCCTCACGCCCGCGACCATGAACCTGGCGCCCGGCACCGCCCTGGCCTCGGTGACCGACCTCGTCATCGACCCGTTCGACCACCACCGCTTGCTCGCCGGCCTGGGCAACATCGGCCTGGCCGCCCCGAGCACCACCGCCGGGCTGTGGCGGACGAGCAACAGCGGCAACTCCACCGACCCCCCCACCACCCCGTCCTGGGACCAGCCGCTCGGCGGCAACGCCGGCATCGCCAAGAGCACGCTGCCCAGCGGCGTCACCCTCGGCCGCGTCACCGTGGCGATCAGCGGCGGCCGCAGCGGCGACGAGGGCATCGTCTACGTCCTCATCGGCACCCCGCCAGGGAACAACACGCCGCCCAACGTCGATTTCGGCACCTTCAGCGGACTGTACAAGACCAGCAACAACTTCCTCAACTACACCAAGGTGATCCTCCGTCAGGACACCTCGCCCACGCCCGCGCACACCTTCACGGACATCAACCTCTTCGGCCACGACGCCGGCTACGTCGGCGCCATGGTCGTCGACCCCGCCGACCCCAACGTGGTCTACCTCGGCGGCTCGAACCGCTGGCCGCAGGCCGGCGACCCGCCCGACCACGCCCTGATCCGCGTCGATACCGGCGATATGCGCGACGCCGGCTACGTCGATCCGAACACCGGGATGGTCCCCAACGACGGCGACGACATCCAGAAGGCGCTGGCGGCCGAGGCGGCGGCGCAGGGCGGCTTCTACGACCCGATCACCAAGAAGGACAAGTACACGGGTGAGGGCGTCTCCTGGTACGACCTGGTGCAGCGGTCCAGCGGCACGACCGGCGCGGGGACCTCGCTGCCGGCGGTGATCCACGCGCTGGCGTTCGATCCGATGGGGCGGCTGCTCATCGGCACCGAAGGCGGCCTGTGGCGCGCCGTCGGCAAGGGGTACGGCTACGACTTCAGCAGCGGCGGCCGCAGCATCCTCGGCGGCGGCCCGTTCAACGCGCCCGGCGCCACCGTGACCTCGCTCAACGCCAACCTGACGATCTCCGACCTGACGAGCGTGGCCCTCGACCCGCTCAACCACAACCTCCTGTACACCACCCAGGCCGGCACCGGCAGCGCCGGCTCCACGATGGCGCTGCAGTGGACCTCCCAGCAGCTCACCGGGCCGATTGTCAACGGCACCAACCTGGGCATCCCGACCGCCTCGGTCGTTTACGCCGCCCCGGCGGTGCCCGGCGCGGCGGCCGGCACGCCCACCACACTCTACCGTGTCTGGCAGTACGCCGACGTCCGGGCCCTGCAGCCCGAGATCTCCCTCGACGGCGGCGCCACCTTCAACTCCATCGGCAAGGCCGGCATCCCGCTCGACATCCCGGCCGGCACAAACCCGGCCGGCATGTTCCCCGCCCTCGCCATCAACCCGGTCAAGGTCCTCGACAACGGCGTGTTCGGCGACGAATTGCTGTTCGGCACCAACCGCGTCTTCCACACACGCAGCAGCAGCAACGTCTGGGACCCGGTCGGCACGCCCAACAAGCCGCTGTCCTCCAGGGGCGGGCTGATCACGACCCTGGCCTTCGCACCCTCCAGCAGCGTCGTGTACTACGCCGGCACCGACATGGGGGAGGTGTTCGTCACCTTCGATGCCGGCGCCGACAACTGGAACGAGCGCGACAGCGGCCTGCCCGTGTCCACGCCGACCAACCCGATCAAGATCACCAGCGTCACGGTGGACCCCGGTAACCCCCTCATCGCCTACGTGACGCTCATCAACCCCAGCGGCGGCCCCGCCGTCTGGCGCACCACCGACGCCGGCCTGACCTGGAACACCATCTCCGGCAACCTCCCCGCCGTCCCCGCCTACGCGCTCGCCATCGACCCGCGCACGGCCGTGGACCCGAGCACCAACATCCCGGCGCCCAACGGCCACATCTACGTCGCCACCGAAGTCGGCGTGTTCGTCACGCTCGACCTGGGCACGACCTGGAAGCTCCTCGGCTCGGGACTGCCCCACGTCCCCGTCGTGAGTCTGACCTTCAACCAAAGCCTGGAGACCCTGGTCGCCGGCACGCAGGGCCGCGGCGCCTTCACCCTCTCCACCGACCTCATCGGCCCGCGCGTCGTCGGCATCAGCTCGACCCTCGGCCGGGCCGCGGTCCAGATCACCTTCAACGAGGCGATCGACCCGACCACTCTGACGGTGTCCGTTATCACCCTCACGGGCCCCGACGGCGTCGTCGTCCCCATCAAGGCGAGCGACATCATCGACGTGGACCGGGCCCTCAACAATGTCTTCCTCATCCGCTTCGACGGCACCAGGCCGCGCGGCAGTTACACCTTGCAGCTGCAGCCGACGATCACGGACTCGGCCGGGAACAAGTTGAACCAGAACCAGAACGGCATCAACGGCGAGGTGCCGGCCGACGTCTACACCGGCCGCTTCCTGTACCAGACCGCCAACCCCAACACGGCCCCGGTCCTCGGCGGGACGTTGGTGACGCTGCCGAGCCTCATCGAGAACCAGAATCCGAGTACCATCTCGGGCGTGGACCTGGCCTCGCTCGCTGTCGCATCGCTCATCAGCGACGTCGACGACGGCGCCGTCAAGGGCATCGCCGTCATCGCCGTGGACAACACGAACGGCACGTGGGAGTACTCGATCAACAGCGGTGCCACCTGGGTCCCCTTCGGCGCGGTGACGACGACCTCCGCCCGCCTGCTGCAGGCAACGCCGAACAACCTCATCCACTTCCTGCCGGGGAAGGACTTCTTCGGGACGTCGAGCATCACCTACCGGGCCTGGGACCTGACCAGCGGCCTGGATCCGGCGACCGGCGCCGATAACACGGTCGGCCCCGCCGCGCCGACCGGCGGCACCACCGCGTTCAGCGCCGCCACGGGCACCGCGACGGTCACCGTCATCCAGGTCAACCAGCCGCCCAGCTTCACCAAGGGGCCGAACCTGGTCATCCCGCCGAACAGCGGCCCGCAGACTTTCGTCGGGTGGGCGACGAACATCTCGTCCGGGCCGAAAGAGACCGGCCAGGCGGTCAACTTCATCGTCACCGCCAGCGACCCCACCCTGTTCACGGTCCAGCCCGCCATCGATCCGAGCGGCACGCTCACCTTCACGCCCAGGCCGGACTTCTCCGGCGTGGTCACGGTGACGGTGCAGCTGCACGACAACGGCGGCACGGCGAACGGCGGCAGCGACACCAGCGCCCCGCAGACGTTCACCATCACCCTGCAGGTCTTCAACCACGCCCCGAGCTTCACCAAGGGGCCGAACGAGTCGGCGACCACGCTTTTCCCGCAGTCGTTCCCGAACTGGGCGACGAACCTCTCGGCCGGCCCTGGCAACGAGACCCAGCAGCAGACGCTGAACTTCATCGTGTCGAACAGCAACCCCGGCCTGTTCACGGTCCAGCCGGCGGTCAGCGCGAACGGGACGCTGACGTTCACTGCCGCCCTGGGCGTCTCCGGCGTGGCCACGGTGACGGTGCAGCTGCACGACAACGGCGGCACGGCGAACGGCGGCAGCGACACCAGCCCGCCGCAGACGTTCACCATCAGCGTCAACACGGCGAACCACGCCCCGAGCTTCACGAAGGGCCCCGACCAGTTCCAGCCGCAGGACGCCGGCGCCACCACGGTCCCCAACTGGGCGACCAACCTCAACCCGGGGACGCCGGACGAGGCCAACCAGACGCTGACGTTCGTCGTCAGCAACAACAACCCGGACCTGTTCCTGGTGCAGCCGACCATCGACGCGGCCGGCACGCTGCGGTACACGGTATCGGGGACGCGCGGCACCGCCGTCGTCACCGTCCGCCTCGTGGACAACGGCGGCACCGGCAACGGCGGCCAGAACAGCAGCGCCCCGCAGACGTTCACCATCAACGTCAACGGCGTCGGCTTCAAGGGCAGCCCCAACGCGGTCTGGCTCGACGAGGTCTACTTCGACCTGCTCAATCGTTCGGTGGACGCGGCCGCCCTGAGCTTCTGGGACAACCAGCTCGAGTCGGACGTGTCGCGCACGACGGTGGCGACGATGATCGCCAACAGCACGGAGTACCGCAGCAAATTCGTGCAGAGGCAGTTCCAGGCGTTCCTGGGCCGGGCGGCGACGCCGGCGGACGTGAACACGTACCTCAACTTCTTCTTCCAGGGCGGCACCGCGGACGGGCTGAAGGCGCTGATCTTCAGCTCGGCGGAGTATCAGGGGCGTCGCGGCTTCAGCAGCAGCGACAACGCCGGCTTCCTCAACGCCGTCTACCTCGACGTGTTCGGGCGGCCGGTGGACACGGGCGGCCTGAACTTCTGGGGCCAGTACCTGCAGACCCACAGCCGCCTCCAGACGGCGCTGGGGATCCTGCAGAGCCCGGAGGCGGACGGCACGCTGGTACGGCACCTGTACGAGTCGCTGCTCAGCCGCGACCCGCAGCCGAACGAGGGCGTCAACAGCTGGTTCGTGGAGCTGCAGCAGGGCACGCCGGACGCCAACGTCGTCGGCGGCATCGCCGCCTCGGATGAATACTTCACGCGGCTGGCGCCGAACCACAACAACCAGCTCCAGGAGCAGCGCTGGATCGGCCAGACGTTCCTCGACGTGGTCGCCCGCCCGGTGGACAGCGGCAACCTGGGCATCTGGTTCACGGCGCTGGAGCGCGGCCAACCGCGCCAGGACCTGACGCGGCTGCTCGTCAACAGCACGGAGTATCGGACACGGGAGATCAACCAGGTCTACCAGCAGTTTTTGGGGCACGCGGCGGACTCGAAGGGGCTGAACACGTACCTGCAGGCCTTCACCGGCGGCGCCCGGCTGGAGCAGATCAAGGCGGTCATCCTGGGCTCGTCGGAGTACTACTTCGGCCACGGCCGCGGCACGGACGCCGGCTTCCTGAACGCCGTCTACCTGGACGTCCTCGGGCGGTCGATCGACCAGACCGGGCTGAACTTCTGGGGCGGGGCTCTGGCGGCGGGGGCGCAGCGGAGCGACGTGGCGCTGGGGATCCTACTGGACCCCAACGCCATCCAGGCCGTCATCCAGAGCTACTACCAGCAGACGCTGCACCGCAGCGTCGACCCGGCCGGGCAGGCCTACTGGACGGGACAGGTCCAGAACGGGCTGACGGACGAGTACGTCCTGGCGGGCCTGATCGCCAGCAGGGAATACTTCGGTCGCTTCCCGCTGACTTGAGGACGACCCGTTGGCGAACGGCCGGCGTAAGCCGGCTGGTCCGGCACCGCATTGGCGAACGGCCGGCGTAAGCCGGCTGGTCCGGCACCGCATTGGCGAAC
>JBBRPS010000169.1:0-14831 GCA_038227745.1 Gemmatales bacterium
CGCCAGCGAGGAAGTGCCTCGCTGGCGCGTCGGGCTTGTATCATCTTGACTCGCGTTGAGGATGCCGATCGTTTCCCGCAGCGTTTAACGGGCAGTGTTCGCGCGCGGGCCGGAACAGCTTGCGGCCGAGGGCCTCTGAGATCTTCTGCACCTTGCCCATCAGCCCTTCCAGGTCCCCCGGCAGCAGGGCCTGCGGCCCGTCGCACAGGGCCGTCTCCGGCTGGTCGTGGACCTCGACGACCAGGCCGTGCGCGCCGGCGGCGATGCCCGCCAGGGCCAGGGCGCCGACCAGCTCGCGCCGGCCGGCGGCGTGGCTGGGGTCCACCAGGATCGGCAGGTGACTGTCCCGGCGCACCACCGGCACCGAGGTGACGTCCAGACTGTAGCGCACGGACTCCTCGAACGTCTTGATGCCGCGCTCGCACAGGATCACATTCGGGTTGCCCTCGGCGAGGACGTACTCCGCCGACAGCAGCCACTCCTTGACCGACGCGGACAGGCCCCGCTTCAGCAGGACCGGCTTGTGCGTCTTGCCGACCTCGCTCAGCAGGCTGTAGTTCTGCATGTTGCGGGCGCCGACCTGGATCAGGTCGGCGTGGCGGGCGACCGCCTCCACCTGGCGCGTCTCCATCACCTCGGTGCAGACGGGCATGCCCAGCTCATCGCCGCACGCCCGCAGCATGGCCAGCGCCTCCGCGCCGAGGCCCTGGAAACTGTACGGGCTGCTGCGCGGCTTGAACGCGCCGCCGCGCAGGATGGCCGCCCCGCGCTCCCGGCAGTGCCGGGCGATCCGCCACAGCATCGCCTCGCCCTCGACGGTGCAGGGGCCGGCGATCACCGCGGTGTGGCGGCCGCCCACCGGGACGCCGCGAACCATGACGACGCTGTCGTCGTGCTGGAAGTCACGGCTGGCGAGCTTGTAGGGCTTCGGCAGGGGCACGACGTTCGCCACGCCGGGCAGCCGCAGCAGCGCCTCGGCGGGCAAGCGGCGGCCCTCGCCGACGGCCCCGATGACCGTCTCGTCGTCGCGCCGGGCGACGTGCGCGGCCCGCCCCAGGGCGCGGACGCGCGCCGCCACCTCCTCGATCTCACGCTCCGACGCCTGGGAATTCATTATGATCAACACGGTTCACCTCCTGGTTCGTTTGCCGTTAGAAAAGCGTGCCGGCTTCAGAGATAACTCTGCCCTGGACCTCCGCAAAGTGGCAGGAAACCCGACAACCCCCTCGCAACCTCACCCGCTGGGCAAGTAGCGCCCCGGGGCGATGACGCCCGCGGGGTCGAGGGCGTGCTTCAGCGCCCGCAGGGTGTCCTGGTATGCGCCGGGTCCGTACAGGTCGGCGGAGGCCTGGTGGTCGATGTCCGCCCGGTAGGGGTAGAACCCTTCCGCCGCGAAAGTGTGGTGCAGCCGGTCGAGCGCCGCATGCCCCCGGCGGGCGCCCTCCGGGGTGCGCGGGAAGCGGAGTGACACGGCCATGTCAACGCACGACGGGCCGAGCAGATTCAAGATGGCGGTGCGCCGTAACCCCTCCGCGCGGGCGGCCTCTGTGGAGAGATCGAGCGCCCGCCGCAGTGCCGCCGGCTCGAACGGGACGACCGGCAGGAACAGCAGCCAGCCGTCCGCACTGCCGCGGTCGAGATCGCAGTCGGCCGTCTCGAAGGCCGCCCGCAGCGCGCGGCAGGCGCCCGGACGGCCCCGGAAACACTGCGCCACCGCGGGGTCGGCGCCAGGGACGTGGTCCGCCGCCTCGGCGTCGAAGGCCACGGCGTCGGCCAGTCCCGCCCGACGCAGCCCGTCGAGTACCAGGCCCTCGACGGCGTCCGCGACGGCCCTCACGCCCGAAAAAGCGCCGTAGAACAGGAATCGCTTTCCCGGGACGTCGGCCTGCGGGGCCGGGGCTTCGTAGACGCGCGAGACGTTGTTGAGCAGTCCGTCGCGGTGCAAGCGCCGGAACACGTCCAGGGCGCCGTCGAGGGCCGCCTCGGGGAACGTGGCCCGGAAGACGCGGACGCACTCGGGGCGCGGCAGCAGGGCCACCACGGCCGCGGTCACGATGCCGAGGTTCGACTGGCAGAACAGCGGCACCAGGTCGGGGCCGATGCCGTGCCGGTAGTGGAACGTGGGCGGCGCCGGGCCGGAGGCGTCCCAGAAGCTGCCGACGCGGATCTGCTCGCCGTTCGGCAGGACCACCTCCAGCGCGAGGAGATCCTCCGTCCGCTGCCGGGCAAAGCCGACGCCGCGCTCCAGGGCGTTCCCCAGGACGCTGGTGGCGGCGCAGGCGCCGGTGACGTTGAGCATGAACGGCGTACACTCCAGCAGCCGGCTCAACTCCCCCTGCGTCACGCCCGGCTCGACCACGGCACGGCCACGGTCCAGGTCCAGTGTGCGGACGCGGTCGAGGCGGCCCAGGTCGAGCAGGGCGCAGCCGTCGGCGGCGGGCTGGCGCGAACCCAGGCCCCAGTTCCGCCCGGTGCTGAACGGGTACAGCGGCACGCCCCCGAACGCGGCGGCGGCCACTGCGGCGCGGACCTCCGCCGTATCCCGGGGGCGCAGCAGCGCGAGTACCTCGCGCCGGCGGAACTCGCCCAGGTCCGCCAGGGCGTCATCCAAGGCCGCCCCGAGGACGGCTCCGTCGCCGAGTGCCTCCCGCCAGCGGCCCAACACGGCTTCGTTCACGAGCATGATTCCCCTCCTCAATTGGGGCGAACGGCCGGCGTGAGCCGGCTGGTACACGCAGCACCAGCCGGCTCACGCCGGCCGTTCGCCCCAACTCCTGGACGTGCCCTGCGAACGACGGCACGCCGTCACTCGGAGAAGCGGTTACGCAGTCCCCCGAACCTTCTCGCCCTCGATCACGCTGACCTCGGCGGCGGTCGGCACGATCCGCGTCAGGCGGAAGCCCGCCGCCTCGTAGAGCCGCCGGTATTCCTCTTCCGTCCGCTCCTGCCCGCCCGGCAGAGCCAGCATGGCCAGGTCGAGCAGCTTGCCGAACGACGGGGCGTTGCCGGGCGGGATCACGCTCTCCACGACCAGCAGTTTGCCGCCCTCGGCCAGCGCCCGGTGGACGTTCCGCAAGATCTTCACGGACCGCTCGTCGTCCCAGTCGTGGATGATGTGTCGCATCATGAGGGCGTCGATCCCGGCCGGCACCGCCTCGAAGAAGTCACCGCCGACCACGCGGCAGCGTTCGGCCAGGCCGGCCGCTCGGAGGTTGGGCCCCGCCCGCTCGACCACACCCGGCAGGTCGAACAGGATGCCGTGCAGGCCGGGGCACTTCCGCAGGACGGCGGTCAGGACGCTGCCGTTCCCGCCGCCCACGTCCGCCAGCACGCGGAAGCTGGAGAAGTCGTAGACGTCCAGCATCGCCGCGGTTTCGCGGCCGTGGAGCGCCACCATGGTCTCGTCGAACAGGCGGGCCTGCTCGGGGTTCCGGGTCAGGAACTCGAAGTGTCCCAGTCCGTGGACCTTGTCGAAGGCGGGGCCGCCGGTCCGCACGCTGTAGAGCAACTCGCCCCAGGCGGCATGGAACACCTCGCCGAACAGGATGGCCGCCGCGCGCTGCGAGCCCGGCACGTCGCCCCGCAGACACTCGGCCTGTGGGGTGAGGGAGAAGGTGTGCCGGCCGTCCTCGGCGAAGACGCCGAGGCTCGCCAGGGCGCGCAGCAGGCGGTACAGCGCCTTCGGGTGGGTCTGCGTGGCGGCGGCCAGGTCGTCCGCCGTCCGGGGGCCGGCCTTCAAGAGGTCGGCGAGGCCGAGTTTGGCGGCGACGTAAAGGGCCTGGGCGAGCCAGGTGCCGGTGAGCAGCCGGCCGATCTGCTCGTGGGGGGGAAGTTCGCGCATGGGTCCTCCTCAAGGACAATAAGCAGAGTCAATAAGTTTGGTATCCGTATTAGTCTTGTTTCGCCGCGGAGCGGTTCGGGGGCGCTTTGGAGTGCGGCGCTCGGCGCCACTTTCCTTCTTTCTTTGTCGCCTCCCGCAGTTTGGGCCAGAGAAAGAAAGAGCGAAAGCGGCGCCGAGCGCCGCACTCCAAAGCGCCCCCGAACCGCTCCAGCCGGGTGGTTTGCGACAATTTGTCAGGCGCTTTTGGCCGTCGGCTCGCGCCGGAGCAACCCGTCCAGGAACGCGACCAGGAGGTGATCGCCGCGCAGGACCCACTTGAGCTGCTCCCGCGGCAGGGCCAGCATGCGGTGCGCCTGGCCCAGGGTGCGGACGGTCGTCTCCGCGAACTCCTCCAGGCCCATGCGCACCCGCTCGATTCCGAAGAAACGGTCATACACCGCCATCACCTCCTTCGACTGGATGACCCGATCCACGTACTGCGGGAAGCTCATGCCGATGCCCTCCTCGCGCAGGCGCTGGTACTCGCGCACGGCCAGGGACACGCCCGGCTGCAGCCGCTCGGCGACCTCGATGTGGTGCTGACGCCAGTGAG
This sequence comes from Gemmatales bacterium, assembly GCA_038227745.1. Taxonomy (GTDB): domain Bacteria; phylum Planctomycetota; class Planctomycetia; order Gemmatales; family Gemmataceae; genus DASPXY01. Next base: position 4,434 of record JBBRPS010000169.1, read on the forward strand.
TGCAGGATTGCCGGAACGCCTGGCGGGCCTTCGCCACGTGAGCGGGCTGGTCGCGGAACGTGCTCAGGTCCTTGCGAAGGGCCTCCAGCGCTCCTTCCAGGGCCAGGTAGTCCTGTGCGGAGCGGGCGCTGAAGTCGGCGCGGACGGCCTCCATCTTGGGGCGGAGGAACGCCTGGTACAGTTCCGTGGGGAGACTGCCGCAGTTCAGCATGGCGGCGATTTCGCCCCAGCGGAGGGCCGTGGCCAGGCCGAGCCAGCGCGCCGCCCGGTCGGCGTCGCCCGCACGCAGCGCCCGGCTGGCCCGCTGGCACACCTCGGCCTCGACCATCCAGTAGAGGAAAAGGTGCTGATGCCCGACGACCCAGCGGAACCACGCCAGGCCCTCTTCCGCGTTGCGCGGCCGGTCGAAGTCGGGCTCGCAGGGCCGGCCGAGCGAACCCCGGGGGGCGGGCGTCCCGCCCTCGTCCCCGCGGTGGCGTGGGGGAATGCGGGAGTCCTCGGGGAGGGCGACGATGTACGCCGTGTAGGGGTTGGCCTGGTTGGGATAGCTTATCGCCATGGGAATAATCTCCTGTGAGGTCGTGCGGACGGGCGCCGGCCCTGCGGCGCCACACCCTCTAACTCCGCGACGCATCACCGCCCCCGACACGGCCCGAGGAGTTTTCGCGAGCTGGCCTCTACCGAGGGGCGAGTATCCGCGCCGGGCGGCGGGCGCGAGACGGCGTCTTGTCCTTCCCCGCCGCAGGCTTTACAATCAGTCCGCGAACCTCACCCCCTGTCGAGGGCCCAACACCATGTCCCCCGAGGACTCGGTCGCGCACTGGATCCGGCAGTTGCAGGCGGGCGACCGCGGCGCCGTCCAGCAGCTCTGGGAGCGCTACTTCCACCGCCTCGTCGGCCTGGCGCACAAGAAGCTGCGGCAGACGTCGCGGCGTGTCGCCGACGAGGAGGACGTGGCCCTGAGCGCGTTCGACAGCTTCTGCCGCGGGGCGGAGCGCGGCCGCTTCCCGCTGCTGCAGGACCGCAACAGCCTCTGGCCGCTGCTGGTCGTCATCACGGCGCGCAAGGCCGCCGACCTGATTCAGCACCAGCGGCGGCAGAAGCGCGGCGGCGGGCTCGTGCTCGGCGAGTCGGCCCTGATGAACCCGGGCGCGGAAGGGGAGCAGGACGGCGGCATCGGCGAGGTGCTCGGCACCGAGCCCACACCAGCCTTCGCGGCACAGGTCGCCGACGAGGTGGAGCGCCTGCTGGAGCGGCTCGGCGACGCGGACCTGCAGGCCATCGCGCGCTGGAAGATGGAAGGTTATACGAACGACGAGATCGCCGAGAAGCTGCAGTGCGTCCCGCGCACGGTCGAGCGCAAGCTGCGCACCATCCGCAGCATCTGGGGGCAGGAGGCCGAGCCGGCCTGAACCTGGACGTGGCGCGACTCAGGGCGTGAGTGGCCCGTCCGCGCCCCTCCCTCTGCTCTTTTCCTTTCCTGCCCAGGTGAGCCGTGCGGGCCTGGAGCACAACGGGTTGGGACGACGGGGAGCCCCCGACGCCGCCGCCGGAAAAAAAGTTGGCCGCTTCGAGAGGCGGCCGGCAATTCTCTCCTATCACCACACGAGCACCGGCCCCTGTCCGGCGCGGCTTACGACCCCGCCCGCCATTTGTTGTTCGGGAGGCCGGCGGTCTGGGATTGATCTGGAAGAGGAGGCCGGGGCGGCGCCCACGGCTTCGGAAAGGAAAAAGTCATGCACTGGTTCGATACCGTCATCCTCGGAGTCGTGGGCCTCGGCGCCATCTTCGGCGCCATGACCGGGCTGCTCTGGCAGCTGGCGCGCGTCGTGGGCTTCATCGCGGCCCTGTACGCCGCGATCTTCCTCAACGGCTGGGCCACGCGGGTCCTCGCCGACGTGCTGTTCCGCGGCGCCGAGCCCGGCATCCCCCGGGCGGTCGCCTACGTGGTCGTCTTCCTCGTCGTCTACCTCGTGCTCTTCAGCGCCATCGTGCTGGTGGAGAAGGCGGTCCGCGGGAGCAAGCTGCAGCCGCTCGACCGCGTGTTCGGGGCCTGCCTCGGGGCGATCAAGACGGCGTTCATCCTGGGCGCCGTCTTCCTCGGGATGGTCCTCTACCCCGACGCGCGGACCGACCAACTCCTGCAGGACTCGAAGCTCGCCGGGCCGCTCATGCGCGTGACGGACAGCGCCCTGGTGGCGATCCCGCAGGAGTTCTGCGACGCCGTCCGCAGCGGGCTGGAGCACCTGCGGCAGCGGGGCAACGAGCGGCCGAGTGATCCGTTCGCGGCCCCGGCTCCGGTCCCCGCCCCCAATTTCCAGTAACAGGGAGTTCGTGGAGATGTGACAGGACCGGCCCCCGGCATGGGCCTGGGGACCATGCGCCTGCGGCGAGCGAGCATTGTCAGGATTTACGGGGTCGTGGGGAAGGAGAAGAAGTGGACGGGGCTCATGGTCGTCAACGCTGTGCTCCGCAAGCCGTTCCGTGATGACATCACACTCAGGCTCATCTGCCCCGGACTGGAAGTGACGACCAAGGAAGTGCTGAAGGCCGACCGCTCCAAGGGCGCCGGGGAGGACCACTGCAGCGCCGACTGGGGAATCCGGGTCAAGGCGGGAGAGACGTACATCGTGCGCGTGGAGTGCAGCACCGGCGATGCCATCTCGAAAACGCTCACGGCCGCCGACTTCGCCCGGTGCGTCGTCACGCTCACGAGCTCGGCGCCCGACAAGGGGCCTCTCAAGGCCGGCCAACCGTTCCTCGTCCGGGCCGACGTGTCGTGGTCGGAGCGCGGCGAGGTCCTGACCATCGTCCTTCCGAAATCGCTCTCCCACGACAACAAGGGCGATGCGATCTCTCTCGGTGATTCACCGAGAACGACTTCCGCCTCCTGGTCGGTGGTCGCGCCCCAGGCCGGGGAGTATTCCCTGCGGGTCGAATCGAGCCACGGTCCGGCGGTGACGGTCTCCTTCCGGGTCGGGGGCGAGGCGGCGCCGGCCGCGACCCCGCTGGTTCCGACGCCGGCCCCGCCGCCCGATACCCGCCGGACGAGCGACCCGCTCCCTGCCGCGGTGGAGGATGCGCGGACCCGGGAGAACACCGATCCGAAAACGCCGGTGCCGCCGGAGGCGGCCACGGGCACAGTCGTCGCCCCGGGCTTCCCGTGGCCGCTGGTGGGCGGCGGCGCCGCGGGGGTCCTGGTCCTGGGGCTGCTGCTGGGGTGGCTGCTGGGCCGCAAGCGCCGGGGCCCTGCGGACTCGGCCGACGACTTCGAGGAGGAACCGAGGCCCCGCCGGCAGCGCCGCGCTCCCGCCGCGCCGCTGCGCACCGGCATCCCGGTCACGGATGGGGAGGACGCGGCGGAGGAAGCGGTGTTCAAGTTCCGCTGCGTCGGCTGTGGCAAGGTCCTCAAGACTCCCGCCTCGCTGGCCGGCAAGAAGTTCCACTGCCCGGGGTGCGGCACCGGGCAGACGGCGCAAGGATGAAGGCGTAGGATGCAGAAAGCCTACGGGTTGCCATCCGTGGGCTTGAAAGCGTCTTCCCAGCCTCGCCGAACTTTGTTAAATCCGCTTCCTGCTTCGCTCCGCCGATGGCGTGTCGCCCTACCCTCGTGCTTTCGGTTACCGTAGAAGAAGTCCCAGGGAGTTTTCGTCATGGCAGAAGCAGCAGTCGAACCCAGCGGTTGGGAAAGGGCGCTCATGGCAGCGGAAAAGGTCAAAGAGCGGCTGCGCAGGGCAACCCGCGCGCTCGACGGGGCCGGCGTACCCTACGCCGTCGCCGGTGGCAATGCCGTCGCCGAGTGGGTCGGCCGGATTGACGAGGACGCCGTCCGCACTACGCGCGACGTCGATCTGCTGGTCCGGCGCGCCGATTTGCCCGCCGCCCGAGCCGCCCTCGAAGCGGCCGGCTTCGTCTATTATCAGCTCCTCGACATCGATATGTTCATCGACGGGCCGCAAGGCAAACCGAGCGGCGGGGTCCATATCCTTTTCGCCGGCGAAAAAGTTCGGCGGGACGACGAGTACCCTTTGCCGGATCTCGACGCATCGGAACGCGCCGTCGAATTTCAAGTGGCCAACCTCGAAGCCCTGGTGCGGATGAAGTTGATCGCCTACCGCGACAAGGACCGCACTCACCTTCGCGACATGATCGGCGTCGGCCTTCTCGATGCGACCTGGCCCGCCCGTTTGCCGCCGCCGCTCGGCGAGCGCTTGCAGCAACTGCTCGACGACCCCAACGGCTGATCTACTGCGGAGGAGATTGGCGCTTGCGCGCCTCCCGTTCCTTCCGCCACCTGGCCGCCTCGTCCTTGCGGTTCGTCGCTTCGTAAAGCTATCGCCACCCTCCCGAAAGCCGGAGTCCGGCGCTGAGAGCCGCCCATATGCCCGAGGCGCAAGCGAGGGGTCTGGTCATACCAGCCCGACGCGCAAGCGAGGGACCCCTTGCTTGCGCGTCGGACTGGTGTGCGCAGCTTACGCGCCGGCGTAATAACGCACGGAACAACTCGAAAAATCGGCTGGGGACAAGGGGGCGGTGCGCCGGCAGAAGTGATCCACCGCCATTGGGGCCCTGGTTCGCAAACAGCGCGGCACGGGAGTGAAGGGGAACAAACGGCGAGCCGGGGGCATCAGCGCCCGGCTCGCCGAACCGTTACGCCACGATGGCCTCGATCACGTTGCCGTGGACGTCCGTCAGACGGAAGTCGCGGCCCTGGAAGCGGAACGTCAGTCGCGTGTGGTCGAAGCCCAGCAGCTTCATGATCGTCGCCTGCAGGTCATACACCTCCACGCGGTCCTCCGCCACGTCGAAGCCCAACTCGTCCGAGGCGCCATACGTCACGCCCGGCTTGATGCCGCCGCCCGCCAGGAAGATCGTGAACGAGAACGGGTGGTGGTCGCGCCCCAGGTTGGCGCCGCGGGCGGTGCGGCCCTCGCGGAACGGCGACCGCCCGAACTCGCCGCCCCAGATCACCAGCGTCTCGTCCAGCATTCCGCGTCCCTTCAGGTCGCGGATCAGCGCCGCCACCGCTTTGTCCATCGGCCGGCACTTGATCGGCAGCCCCGTGCGGATGTCCTCGGCGGCGCCGGTGCCGTGGAAGTCCCAGCCCCAGTCGTGCAACTGCACGAAGCGCACCCCCTGCTCGACCAGCCGCCGCGCCAGCAGGCAGTTGTTCGCGAAGCTGGAGGCGCCCGGCCGGGCGCCGTACATGTCCAGCACCGCGCGCGGCTCGCGCGCGATGTCCATCACCTCCGGCACCGCGGTCTGCATCCGGAACGCCAGCTCGTACTGGGCGATGCGCGTCGCCGTCTCGGGGCTGCCCAGCTCGGCCCCCTGCAGCTCGTTCAGATCGCGCAGAGCGTCGAGGCTCAGGCGGCGCATCGAGCGATCCATGCCGCGCGGGTTCGACACGTACAGCACCGGGTCGCCCTCGCTGCGGCACTGCACGCCCTGGTAGACCGACGGCAGAAAGCCGCTGCTCCAGTTGCTGTTGCCGGCGCTGGGGTTGGTGCCGCTGGAGACCAGGACGATGAAGCCGGGCAGGTTCTCGCTCTCCGACCCCAGGCCGTAGGTCGCCCACGAGCCCATCGACGGCCGGCCGAACTGCGGCGAGCCGGTGAACAGCAGCAGCTCGGCCGGCGCGTGATTGAACTGATCGGTGAACATCGACTTGATGAACGCCAGCTCGTCGGCGACGCCGGCGATGTTCGGCAGCACGTCGGACACCCAGGCGCCGCTGTGGCCGCGGCGGGCGAAGCGGTGCGGCGTGCCGAGCAGCTTCGGCACGCCGCTCGTGAACGCGAAGCGCCGGCCGCGCAGGAACTCCTGCGGGCAGTCCTGTTCATTGCGACGCACCAGCTCCGGCGTGTAGTCGAAGAGGTCGAGGTGCGGCGGCGAGCCGGCCATGTGCAGGTAGATGACGCTCTTCGCCTTCGGGGCGAAGTGCGGCCGGCGCGGGGCCAGCGGGTTGACGGCGGGCCGGTCCGCGGCGGCCCGGTCGCCGCCGAGGAGGGCCAGCGCCAGGCCGCCCAGGCCGACCTGGCAGTCGCGCAGGAAGTGCCGGCGCGTGAGCGTCAGTCCGTGTTCCAGGTGCGGGTTCATTACCTTACCTCGTATCAGTGTGCCACCTGACCGTATCATAGCAGCCCCATCAAAACAGCGTCGCGAGGCCGATTGATGCTATCCAGATTCCCATCGCAACGATCCAGAGTGTGTATGGCGCTCGGCAACCAGCGTAGTCCCACAGAGGAGTAAGGACGACAATGAATGGAACCAAGAGCACTTGGCTGTGGACACCCAGACACGCGGCTACGGGGAGCAACGCAACACCGAGCCCCCACACCCAGTGGCGCCGGAGCGATCCTACCACGCTCAGCTTCTGCTCCTGACTACTCTCAGGGTGAGGTCCGCCACGTCGGCTACCCCCGGTCTTTCGCCTTTTGGTATGTGTGGTCATCGTTTCGCGAACATCTCGTCCAGGTTTAGCAGCACGTTGCCGACCACCGTCCACGCCGCCAGATCGACCGGGTCCATTCCCGCGGGCAGCGGGCCGAGCGGCTGCGTGGCCATCTGCTCGGCGCCGGCCCGGTTCCGCGCGTACTCCGCGCGCGCCTTGTTGTACAAACCCACCAGCCGGTTCAGCTCTTCCGGCCGCGGCGGCCGCGCCAGGCAGAGCCGGAAGCCGTGACGGGCGCGGCCCTCGATCGTGGCGCCGCCCTCGCGCGCCATGCGCCGCGCCAGCGCCTGCGCCGCCTCGACGTAGACCGGGTCGTTGAGCGTCACCAGCGCCTGGAGCGGCGTGTTGGTGCGCGACCGGTTGACGGCGCAGACGTTGCGGCCCGGGGCGTCGAACGTGACCATCGACGGGTAGGGCGTGGTCCGCCGCCAGAACGTGTACATGGCACGGCGGTACTTGTCGTCGCCGGGGCTGGTGTCCCAGTCGGTGTTGCCGCCGAAGGCCGCGTTGAGCATCAGCTTCGGCCGCGGCGGGCGGACCGGCGGGCCGTGCATCTTCGGACTGAGCAGGCCGGCCGTGAACAGGGCCGGGTCGCGGATCACCTCGGCGGCGCTGCGGAAGCGCGCGCCGCGCGCGAACAGGCGGTTGTGCGGGTCGCGCTCCAGCAGCTCGGGCGTCACGCGCGACGACTGCCGATAGGTCGCCGACGTGACCAGCAGCCGCAGGAGTTGCTTGACGTCCCACTTGCGCGCCGGGAATTCCGTCGCCAGCCAGTCGAGCAGCTCGGGGTGAGTCGGCGTCTTGCCGCGGATGCCGTAGTCCTCGCTCGTCTCGACCAGGCCGACGCCGAACAGCTGCTCCCAGTAGCGGTTGACCGCGACACGCGCCGTCAGCGGGTTGGCCGGATCGACGAGCCAATCAGCCAGCGCCAGGCGGTCGGCGGGGCGGTCCTTCGGCAGCGGGTGCAGGAAGGCGGGCACGCCGGGCGCCACCTCCTTGCCCTTGTTGAGGAAGTTGCCGCGGATCTGGAGGTGCGTCTGGCGCCGCTGCTTCTCGGGCAGCTCGCGCATGATCGGCGTCGAGAATGCCTTGAACCCGGCGAGCTGTTTCTGCAAGGCGGGCAGCCGGGCGCGCATCTTGTCCAGCTCCGGCACCGCCGCGCGGAAGGCATTCAGCACCTCGGCCTGCTGCACCGCCGTGCGGCGGGCGCGGTCGGTTTCGAGGGCCTGGCGCACCTTCGCGGGCAGCTTGTCGCGCTTGACCTCGGCCTCCCAGCGGCGCTGCGCCTCGGCGATCCCCGCGGGCGACAGCTTCTTTTCCAGGGCGGCGATCTCCGTTTGCAGTCGTGCCTTCTGGGCCTCCTGCTCGGGCGTCGGCGTCGGCACGGTCGGGCGGTTGTCCGGCTTGTCGCTGTCCTCAGTCTGGTTGAGGATCGCATAGAAGCGGAAGTATTCTTCCTGAGAAATGGGATCGTATTTGTGGTCGTGGCACTGGGCGCAGGCGATCGTCAGGCCCATCCAGACCTGCATGGTCGTGTTGACTCGATCCACGACGGCGGCGACGCGGAACTCCTCGTCGTCGGTGCCGCCCTCGTCGTTGGTCAGCGTGTTGCGGTGGAAGCCGGTCGCGACGACCTGGTCGAGCGTCGGTCGCGGCAGCATGTCGCCGGCGATTTGCTCGACGGTGAAGCGGTCGTACGGCAGGTTCTTGTTGAGCGCGTCGATCACCCAGTCGCGGTATTTCCAAATGGTGCGCGGGTTGTCGTTGGCGTAGCCGTTCGAGTCGGCGTAGCGGGCCAGGTCGAGCCAGACCTGCGCCCAGCGCTCGCCGTAAGCGGGAGCGGCCAGGAGTTGATCGACGTACTTCTCGTAGGCCTCGGCACTGCGGTCGTTGACGAAGCGGTCCACGGCCTCGACGGTCGGCGGCAGGCCGGTCAGGTCGATGGCGAGGCGGCGGGCGAGGCTGTAGCGGTCGGCATCGGGCGACGGCTTGAGGCCCTCCTTCTCCAGGCGGGCGAGGACGAAGTAGTCGATGGCGTTGCGCGCCCAGCCCAGCGTCTTGACGGCAGGCAGCCCGGGGCGGCGCGGCGGGACGAACGCCCAGTGCGGCTGGTACTCGGCGCCCTCCGCGATCCAGCGGCGGAGCATCTCCTTCTCGACCTTCTTGAGCGTCTTGTGGCTGCTCTTCGGCGGCATGCGCTCGCTGTCGTCGGTCGCGAAGATGCGCGCCACCAATTCGCTGGCCTTGACGTCGCCGGGGACGATGGCCCGGGAGCCGCTGCGGAGCGTCTTCTTCGCCTCCGTGGGCAGGTCGAGGCGCAGGCCGGCCTTGCGCGTTCCCGCGTCGGGGCCGTGGCAGGTAAAGCATTTGCCGGCCAGGATCGGCCGGATGTCGGTGGCGAACTGCACCGTGCGGGCCGCGGCCTTTGGGGCGGGCGGGGTGGGCTGGGCGGCGACGATGGCGCCGGCGAGGGCGGCCGCACAGCAGAGAACGAGGGGTCGTATCATGGCGGGTTCGGTGGGTTGGGGGGCGAACGCGGGCCGGAGGGCGATTGACTCTATTGTGCAGGCGCGCGGGCCATACCACAAGCAAGAAAAGGTCGTGGGTCGTGGGGACGAGCTGCCAGCTCGTCCCCACGACTCCCGTCACTTCTCCGTCTTCGACTTCTCGGACGTCTTCGACTTCTCCTTCTTCTCGCCCTGGTCCGTCGTGGTCTTCGCGGGCGTGCCGTACTCCACGGCCCAGATGTTGCGGTACGCCACCTGGCCGCCGTGGCCCTGCAGGTGCAGCGGCTCCGCCTCGGGCGACTCCTTGTGGCCGCCCGCCGTCGGGCCCTTCAGCGCCAGCTTGTTGTGGATCAGGACGCCGTTGTGCCGCACCGTCACGATCGCGTCGCTGACCTTCTTCGTGCCGTCCTTGTCGAAGCGGGCGGCCTTGAACTCGATGTCGTAGGTCTGCCACTGCAGCGGCGGGTAGCACATGTTGACCAGCGGCTTCGCCTGCTGGTAGACGCCGCCACACTCGTTGTTCTCGCCCTTCAGGCCGAAACTGTCGAGCACCTGGACCTCGTAGCGGTGCTGTACGTAGACGCCGCTGTTGCTGCGGCCCTGCCCCGTCGCGTACGGCATGAACGACAGGCGGAACTCCAGGTGGAGCTTGTGGTCCTTGAACTTCTTCTTGGTGTCGATGTCGCTGCCGAGCAGGCTGTCGTCCACTATCTTGCCGTTGTTCCACTCGGCGGCGCTCTTGCCGTCGAAGAGGACGACGGCGCCCTTCGGCGGCGCCATGCCCAGCGTCTTGCTCCGGCGGACGACACGCTTCAGGGAGAACGCGGTGCCGTCGGCGGTCTTGCCCGTGAGGGTGCCCGTGGCAATGAGGCCGGTCCACTTGCCGTCCTTGCTCGTCACCTTGGCGGCGCCGCCCTCGGCCGTGGCGCTGGCCTCGACGCGCTTGGCGTAGTCGCCGCCCTCGCCGCGCAGCCCATCCGGCAGGATATTAACGAGGAACTTGCCGTCGCCGCGCGCCACCACCTCGGCACCGAGCTTGTCCTGGCCGGTGACCTCGCCGACGTATTCGCCCTGGATGGCGTAGTCCGGCCCGGCCTTGTTCGGGTCGGTCACGACCTTGACCTTGCCCTGGGCGCCGATCTCCAGCGACCCGACGAGCGCCAGCCCGAAGGCCAGCAGCGCAGCCACACACTTCTTCACAACGCACCCCCGGTTGAAGAGACACAGAAGCCCGACAGCACGCGAGCGGGATATGGAGCGTTATATCGCTCCGGGCGAAAGAAGAACTTCTGATGTGCGACATCTTCCTCGAAGAACTCCTCTTCGGCTCGTACTACCAGCCGCTGTTCGGCGGGCGTGGCAGGCAGCGCTGGTAAGGCTGGCAGATTTGGTTGCCCCTCCCCCCGAAGCAGGGGCGAGGGGGGCAGCGTCGAGAAG
>JBBRPS010000170.1:0-14753 GCA_038227745.1 Gemmatales bacterium
CTCGCCGCCTACTGGGCCGCGAGAACTGACACCGATTTTTCAGTTGCCGACCAGGTTCCGCAAGGTAGGGAGAGGACTCTGGGTCCTCGCCGGGAAGGTGGACCCCCCGGTCGAACAGGCCGACGAGTCGGGCACCCAGTGAGGGGCAGTCGCTCGGGGTGGGCCGACCATGCCGCAGGTAGGGGCGCTCGGCCCACTACCGTCCCTGAAGGCATGTTTCCTTCGATATCCGCTCGACCTGTCAGGCGTGGCCCGACGAGGTCGTTTATCCTCAGCCCGTCTCAACCCGGCGCCCCGCGGCGACGCAGGGCGCTACACAGGCGCTCGGGAGACGCCTCTGTGTTGCCCGCGACAGCCCGCAACTGGCTGGGGTTGCTGGCGCGGGGTTTCTGGTCCTTTTGGCCGAGGTACTCATGCTCGCTTTCATGGACGAGTCGGGGGATTGCGGTTTGGAGTTCGCCAGGAACTCCTCGTCGCACTTCACCTACGCCCTCGTCCAGTTCTCCGACCGCGAGCAGGCAGTTGCGTGCCGCGAGGCCATCCAGACCCTGCGCAAGGAACTTGGCTTGAAGGACTCCTTCGAGTTCCACTTCACGGAATGCACCCACAACCAGCGCATCAGGTTCTTTGAGACGATCCTGAAGTTCGCCTTCCAGTTCGGTGCCCGCACCATCGAGAAGGCCAACCTCAAGGGCAAGAAGGGATGGGACAAGAAGACGTTCTTCTTCCAGCGCGCCCTGGACTTGATGCTGGAGGGGGTGATCCGGCCGCACCTCGTCGAGGCAAAACTGTTGATAGACGGGAGTACCGACCTGAAATTCAACAAGGAGTTGGAGGTCTACGTCCGCCGTCACGTCGGGTTCACTGAAGACGGCAAGAGACGACTGGCGGAGGTCAAGTGCCTGGACTCGAAGAAGCACGACCTGATTCAGTTGGCAGACATGGTGTGCGGAGCCGTCGCTCGGCTCTACCGCCTCGGAAGGCGCGATCCGGCCTGCTACTTCGAGATGATCGAGCCGGACCGGGTGTTGAGTGTCGAGGTGTGGTCACCCAAGCCGAAATAAAAAACCGCTACCCCCTCGGGGGGGTAGCGGCTGAGGAAGATCGCCGTCGGTCCAGGTCAGGAAGGCCACCTCAGTTGGTGACTCTTGTCGCGTGTCCCGGCAATTAAATCCGGGGTTGCTATCCTGGCCCAAGAAGGTCGTAGGTGTGCGGTTCGCCCAAACCCGCTTCCCTCCGTTGCCTTCGAGTGCCGGTTTCTTCCCTAACTGTATTATCGCCGGCCTACCCGCAGAAGTCAAACTTAAATCAGGCGACCCGGGCGTGCCGAGCGCGGCAAGATTTCCGGGAGCAGTTAAGTCGTTGTCACAGAAGGCGTTTTGTCGCTGGACTGCCGGCCCGTCCCCCCACCTCTCCGACCCAGTGGATATGGCTCGCCAGGCCAGGGATTGGCCAACCGATAATCTGACGCCGGCACGCCATTGATGCAAGAAGGCCCTCAATTCCTTGAGGTTTTGAGCATCGGCCTTTCCGTGGTCGCAAACCGGCGGACGAAAGCCGCCCGCGTCGAGCAGCAGAAAACGCGACGGTTGGTGGCAGTTGCCATTGTGAAGCGCCCGCCGAGGGCTGTCCACGGGAGTTTGCGACCAGCGTCGTATCGTTCGCGGAGTTAGGGGAGATCGGGGGGTCGTTTGCCGATCCGCAAGGTCAGCGTTTTGCGGCGGCCGTCGCGCAGGACCTCCACGGCAACCTCCGTCTCGACGACGCGCTGGCGCAGGTGCCGCATCGGGTTCAGAACACCCAGCGTCTCCCGGTTGTAGCGCACGATCACGTCGCCGGCACGCAGTCCCGCCCTGGCGGCCGCCTCCTCCGGCACGACCTGCGCCACCAGGACGCCCCCCGTTTTGTTCAGGCCCAGCTTCTTCGTTTGCGAACGGGTCAGATCGCTCAGCGCAGCGCCAATGTAGCCGCGCGGCACCTCGCCCTTCTCGATCAGCTCCTCGGCGACCTTCTTGACCGTGTTGCTCGGGATGGCGAAGCCGATGCCCTGGTTGCCGCCGTTGTCGCTGGCGATGGCCACGTTCACGCCGACGACCCGGCCGTACAGGTCGAACAGCGGTCCGCCTTCGTCCTGTCCGGTCCCGGGCAGGACGCGCAGGGGGCTCTCAAGCCCGCGGGGCATTAGAGCGAGCGGACCGGACTCGGAGGGTAGGCAGTGCCCACCACTCAAACGCCTGAAACGGAACAGGTCCCGGTGGGCAGTGCCCACCCTACAGGGGTGTTGTCCGCTCGCTCTTAAGGGTTTTTGAACATCGTCATTATCCTTAACAGGACCCCGGGCGGACGAAACCCGCCCGCGTGAAGTATCATAACAAGCGACGGCCCGTTGCACTTGCTATTGGCGCCCGCGGAGGCCTGTCCACGGGAGTTGCGGGACGCTTGTTCTCGCTTCTCCCTTCACGGCGCGAATGGGAGTTAGCCGATGTCTCTTGCCGAACTCATGCCGCATCTGCAGTCGCTCCTCCGTGAGGAGAAGCTGCGCGCGATCCAGTTCCTCGCCGATAACCTGGCGCGTGAGGAGCAAGCCCCTCCCCTGCAAAGCGGCAAGGAATATCCTTTGCCGTGGTCGCCCTGGGATGCCTACGAGGCAGCGGCGACGCTCATGCAGGTCCTTGAAGCAGCGAAGGGGAAGCAATGACCGTCCAGCCGGAACAGTATCCTTTCATCGCAAGGGATCCGTCGCTGGGCCCCCTGGCGCTGATGCCTTACCTGCCCCTCACTCTCAGCCTGGACACCCAGGCCGTGGCTGTGCTGGGGTTACTCGACACCGCGGCGGTCATCAACGTCTTGCCCTACCAGACGGGCGTTCAGCTCGGGGCCGTCTGGGAACAACAGACGACCACCCTGCGACTGACCGGCAACCGCGCCCGTCACGAGGCGAGAGCTCTCCTGGTTTCGGGAGTCGTCGGCAAGTTCCCCCCGGTCCTCCTGGCGTTCGCCTGGGCGAACACGGATGATGTCCCTCTGCTCCTCGGCCAGGTGAACTTCTTCGCGGAATTCGATGTCTGCCTGTACCGCTCTAGGGCATTATTCGAGATCCGGCCCAAATAGCCGGTCAAACAGCCTCCTCCAGGACGCTCACCACTTGCGTGTTCTGCGCGGTTGCATTTCGCCGGGCAGCCCCCGATAATGCTAATTCGGCGCGCGGGCCGTCCGCGCGGCCCGTTTTCCGTGGAGAGAATGACTCATGACCCGCCGCTACGCTCGCCTCCTCCTCGCCGCCGCCCTCACCGCCCTCCTGCCTTCCGCCCTCCGGGCCAACTCCTCCAACAGCCTCCTCGACATCTCCCCCGACGGCAAGCTCCTGCTCGCCGCCAACGCGGACAACGCCTCGGTCATGGTGGCGACCGAGGCGGCGGGCGAGGGCATCGGAATTGGGCAGCAAGGAGAAGTACGTCCGCAAGTCGCTGCCGTTCCTCATCGGCGAGTCGAACAAGAAGATCGGCAGGTACGACGCTGACCTGCGCCAGATCAAGGACAAGAACGACCCGAAGCGGCTGTCGATCCAGGGCAACCGGGCGAAAGAAGAGGCACGGCGCAACGAGTTGTCCCAGCGCCTCAAGGATCGCCTGGCCGAGATCGAGCAGGAAAACCAGCGGTCGGAGAAACCGCCCGAATTGCTGGGAGTCGCCGTTATCCTCCCGCCGGCCGCCGCGGTCATCGCCGCCGTGGGACCGGCCATGCACAGCGACCCGGAAGTGGAGGCCATCGCCGTCGAGCTCGTCAAGCCGCACGAGATCGGCCAGGGCCGCAAGCCGGTGTCGGTCGAGGAGGAGAACGGCGGCTGGGACATCACGTCGCTGCTGGACGCCGCCGTCAACTCGTTCCGCCAGCTCGTCGCCCGGACCAGGCACGGAGAAGGGATCCTGAAGAAATGACCGCCGCACGCCGCGGAGCAGCAGCTCCTGTAACCCCGCCCCTGGAGAACGCCTCCCCTGCCGGGCAACCGCCGGCGCCCCAGGGCACCGTCGAGGAGCGCCTGTTCGCCGAGCCGTTCGCCTTCGACTTCTTCCAGGCGGTGCGGCTGCTGGAGAAGCTGCGGCCCGAGGCCCAAGCGCTCGGCCGGGGCGGACCGCCGGACGCCGAGGTGGTCCGCCTGCGCGCCTTCCCGTCGCTGGACTTCCCGGCCAGCGCGATCCAGCGCCTGCAGCGGCCCGGCGAGGCGCCGCCGCTGCCGGTCATGGACGTGACGTTCTTCGGCCTGACGGGGCCGAGCGGCGTGCTGCCGCGGCACTACACCGAGTTGCTGCTGCGGCTGCAGCGCGACGCGCGCGGCCCGGAGCGCACCGCCCTGCGCGACTGGCTCGACCTGTTCAACCACCGCCTCCTGTCGCTGTTCTACCGGGCGTGGGAGAAGTACCGCTTCTACATCGCCTACGAGCGCGGCGAGTACGACCGGCGCGAGCCGGACCCGTTCACGCGCGCCCTGTTCAGCCTGATCGGCCTGGGGATGCCGCCGCTGCGGAATCGGCTGCGCGTGTCGGCGGCGGACCTGGAGGCGGGCCGGCCGCGCGAGCGCGTGCTGGCGCGCACCGACGACCTGGCGCTGCTGCGCTATGGCGGCTTCTTCGCGCACCGGCCGCGCTGCGCCGTGTCGCTGGAGGCGCTGCTGCGCAGTTACCTCGGGCTGCCCGTCCGGGTACAACAGTTCCAGGGCCAGTGGCTGCGGCTGGAGGCGGACAGCCAGTCGGCGCTCGGCGGCGCGCGGCCGGTGGCGGCGATGGGCGTCAACACGGTGGTCGGCGAGCGCGTCTGGGACGTGCAGGCGAAGATCCGCATCCGCCTGGGGCCGCTGCCCTACGCGCGCTTCCTGGAGCTCCTGCCGGACACGACCCCGGTGCCGCAGCGCAAGCTGATCTTCCTGGTCGCGCAGCTGGTGCGGCTGTACGTCGGCCTGGAGGTGGACGTGGACATCCAGCTGGTGCTGCAGGCGGACGAGGTGCCGGCGACGAAGCTGGGCAGGCCGGCGGCGGGCCCGGGGTCGCGGCTGGGGTGGAACACGTGGTCGCGCAGCCGGCCGCTGCGCCGCGACGCCGACGACGCTGTGTTTCAGGTGGCGGAGGGGGTCTGGGTACACGTGCCGCAGTGAAGGAAAAAGGAAAAAGGAAAAAGGGAGAGCGGCCTGCCGTACCCTCCGGACTCGCCCTCCGCCTGTGTTCCTTTTTCCTTTTTCCTTTTTCCTTTTTCCTTGGTGAAGCCATGACGGACAGAGTGGTTCACTGGTACGAGGGCATGTTCCTCCTGCCGCACATGATGCAGCTCACGGAGCGCTACGGGCTGCGGCAGCTGTACCAGAGCCACAAGTGGGACCTGTACCACGACTGGGGCCTGCGCGGCCTGGAGCTCGACGGCGCCGCGCTGGCCAACTACCGCTTCGCCGTCCGCGCGCTGCGGGCGCGCCTCAAGGACGGCACCCTGGTGTGCGTCCCCGACGACGGCAGCCTCACCGCCCTCGACCTCAAGCCGGCCTTCCAGGAGTCCGACAGCCTGACCGTCTACCTCGCCGTGCCGCGTCTCGACCTCACCCGCGCCAACGTCCGCGACCCGCAGGCCGACGGCCACCCCGCCACGGGCCGCGAAGCCGCCCTGACGCGCTACCTGATCGAGACCGAGGAGATCGAGGACGAGAACGTCAGCGACAACCCGCAGCCGGTGCCGGTGCGCCTGCTCAGCTTCCGCCTGCTGCTCTCGACGGAGGACCACGGCGGCTACGAGGTGCTGCCCCTCGCCCGGGTCGCGAAGCCGGCCGGCGACGGCGTGCCGCCGCAACTCGACCGCACCTACATCCCGCCGCTGCTGGCCTGCGACGCCTGGCCGGTGCTGGCCGCCGACATCCTCCAGGCCGTCTACCACCGCCTCGGCAAGAAGATCGACCTGCGGGCCGGCCAGGTGGTGTCGCGCGGCATCACCTTCGATAGTCGCTCGCAGGAGGACCCGTTGATCTTCACCCAGCTCCGCATCCTCAACGAGGCCTACGCCCTGTTCGGCACCCTCGCGTTCGCGGACGGCATCCACCCGCTGCCGGCGTACCTGGAGCTGTGCCGGCTGGTCGGGCAGCTCGCCATCTTCAGCGCCGGGCGCAAGACGCCCGAGCTGCCGCGCTATGACCACGACGACCTGGGCGGCTGCTTCTACCGCGTCAAGCAGTACCTCGACGACCTGCTCCAGGAAGTGGAGGAACTGAGCTACAAGGAGCGGCCGTTCGAGGGCCAGGGGCTGCGCATGCAGGTGAGCCTCGAGCCGCAGTGGCTGGAGCCGGCGTGGGAGATGTTCGTCGGCGTGGACAGCCCCCTGGACCCGGAACAGTGCGTCCAGCTGCTGACCTGGGCGGGCGAGCTCGACATGAAGATCGGCAGCGCCCAGCGCGTGGACGACATCTTCGAGCTGGGGGCCGCCGGGTTGAAGTTCAGCCACACGGAGCGGCCGCCGCGCGCCCTGCCGGTCCGGCCGGGGCTCATCTACTTCCAGGTCAGCCGCGAGTCGCAGCAGCAGGAGTGGAAGAACGTCCAGAAGTCCTTGACGCTGGCCATCCGGTTGAACCAGAACGGCATCGTTGGTAACATCCAGGGGCAACGGGTCCTGACGATCCGGAGCGGCGGGGTGCGGACGACCACGATGCGGTTCACCCTCTACCTGGTGCCGCGCGAGGGCTAAACAAGGAGAAAGGAAACCACGAAAGACACGAAAAACACGAAAAAGGCAGAAAGGCAGAAAGAGAAACAAAGAGGAGAGTCAAGGCATCACTCGCCTACCCCCTTCTCTCTCCTTCTTTTCTTTTTTCGTGTTTTTCGTGTATTTCGTGGTTTCCCCTGATTGGCATGCGCAAAGAGATCGCCGACCTGGTTTACCCCGTCATCACGTACGCGCTGCGCCTCAAGGAGCGGCTGAACCGGGGCGACACGCCGGCGCTGCAGCAGGAGCAAGCGAAGCTGAAGGGGCTGCTCAAGTCTGAGTCCGAGGCGCGGCGCTGGGGGGATTACATCGGCGAGGTGTCGCAGTCGCTCAGCGGCCGGAGCAGCCGCGGCGGCAGCGAGGGGTTCCTCGGCATCCGCTACGGCCTGGTGTGCTGGCTGGACGAGATCTTCATCCTCGACTCGCCGTGGAAGGCGCAGTGGACGGAGAACAGCCTGGAGGTGGCGCTGTACGGGTCGCGCAACCGGGCGGACCAGTTCTGGGAGCAGGCCCGCCGTGCCGAGGCCCGGACGAACAGCGACGCGCTGGAGGTGTTCTTCCTGTGCGTGATGCTGGGCTTCCGGGGCGAGCTGCGCGGCCAGCCGGAAAAGCTCAAGGCCTGGCGCGAGGCCGCCGAGTCGCAGATCGCGCAGCACCAGGCGCGCGAGTGGCCCGGGCCGCCGGACATGCAGCCGGTCATCGACGTGCCGCCGCTGCACGGCGCCCGGCGGTTGCAGACGATGGTGGCGGCGCTGGGAGCCGCCATCCTGCTCCTGATCCCCGCAGTCGTCTTCTACCTGGTCATGCAGCTGGGCGGAGGGCGGTAGGCCCGGCGGGGGAGAGGTCCCTGGTTCCAGTCATAAGAGAGATGTAATGAGGGTACTGAGCGCCTTCCTGATGCTCTGGACGGGCGTGACCGGCTTCTTCAAGCTCATCTTGCCCCTGGGCCAGAGGGCGGGGGGCGCGGTCCGCTCGCCCGGCGTGCGCTGGGCGCTGCACATCCTGGCGGTCCTCCTGGTGCTCGGAGTGCTGTTCGTCCTCAACCGCGTGCTGGGCATCCGGGCGCTGATCCCCCGCGCCCAGATCGTGGCGGACGTCTGGCTGCCGCTCCTCTTCCTGTTGGTCTACGTCCTGGCGTGGCTGGGCTGGTGGCTGTGGACGCTGCTGACCGCCGACGAGGGACCGTCGTACTACCCCGACATCGACGGGGCCTGGGATGAGGCGGTCCGGGCCCTGAACCAGGCGGGCATGCAGGTGACCGACCTGCCGCTGTTCCTGGTGCTGGGCCGTCCCGAGGGCCCCGAGGGCCTCGACCCGGGCGAGCGCGGCCGCAAGGCCGAGGAGATCCTCTTCCAGCAGGCGGCGCAGCTCCCCCTGGTGGTCAAACAGGTGCCGGCCACTCCGGTCGCCCCCCTGCACATCTACGCCAGCCGCGACGCCCTGTACGTGACCTGCGCCGGCGCCTCGCTGCTGGGGCGGCAGGCGGCCATTCTGGCGGGCGAGGTCACGAGCCCCGCGCGGGAGGGCGTCGGGCCGCAGGAGGGGCAGGCCGAGGACCCCGCCGACAAGACGCTGCGGCCCGACAGCGCCCCGGTGTCCGTGCAGGTCATGGTCGGCATCGTCCGCGAGGTCGCCAAAAGGGGCGGCGCCGCGACCGACGAGGAGCGGCGGGCGCTGCGCCGCCTGGAGCGCAAGGAGCGGCCCCAGATCGCGCTGCTCAAGGACCAGGAGGCCGTCGCCGAATTGACGGCGCGGCTGCGGCACCTGTGCCGGCTGATCGCGCGCGACCGCCAGCCGTACTGCCCGATCAACGGTCTGCTGCTGCTGGTGCCGTTCGCCGCCACCGACAGCGAGGAGGACACGCAGAACACGGCGGAGGCGTGCGCACGCGACCTGCAGACGGTGCGGGGCACGCTCAAGGTCAACTGCCCGCAGTTCGCGCTGCTGTCCGACCTGGAGGTGGCGGCCGGCTTTCGCGAGTTCATCGGCCGGCAGGACCCCAAGGACCGCCAGCGCCGCGTCGGCCAGCGCTTCCCCATGGGGACGGACCTGCGCGGCCAGCCGTACGCCGAGGCGCTCGACGGCTCGATCCAGTGGCTGTGCAACAACGTCATGCGGGAGTGGGTTTATCGGCTATTCCGTACGGAGGCGCCGGGCAAGGAGGAGCCGGCGGCGGTGGTGGCGAGCAACTCGAAGCTGTTCCTGATGCTGAGCGAGATGTGGGAGCGGTCGGACCGGTTGAGCCGCATCCTGACGCGGGGGCTGACGGGGTCGGCGGACGGGTCGGTGCGCTTCGGCGGCACGTACCTGGGGGCGACGGGGCAGGAGGCGGCGCAGCAGGCGTTCGTGGCGGGGGTGTTCCGGCGGCTGACCGAGGCGCAGAACTACGTGGCGTGGACGGAGGAGGCCAAGGCGGAGGACGCGCGGCAGAACCGGCTGGCGAACCTCGGCTACAGCGTGCTGGCGGGGTTGGGGGTGGCGGTGCTGGCGGTGGTCGGCTGGATCGTCCTGGGGTCGGGGACGCGGCGGCAGTAGTGGTCCCGGCAGAGGGGCTGCCTCTCTGGGCGTCGGCGGAAGCCCCTCGGCCTGAACATTCCACCTCTGGCCCGGAGGGGACATGCCTTTGCACCTGTATCCGGACGTCCACGCTTCGGGGTCTGTGCCCGAGGGCTGGACCCCCGTCAAGGGCGGCACCATCAAGTATCCGGTCCGGAACGCGGTGGTCCGGCGGTACCTGCGGGAACTGTTGGCCGGCAAGTGGCAGAAGGTGATCAAGCAAGGCAATACCGGCGCGGTCCATTACTTCGAGCATGCGTCCGGCCAGGTTGCCGGCGTGAAGTTTTTCCCGAGCCAGGCGAAGCAATGAAGAGCGCGGTGCAATTCGAGACGTTCCTCCCCGAATCCGGCGGAACCTGCGCTCAGCGTTCGGCCGTCTTCGCCCTGCTCACCCTCGGCATCATCGAGTCCCTCGTCAACGGCCTGGTGAGCGCCGCCGACGCCCTCCGTTTGTTCTTCAATGCGGACAATTGCCTGTTCGTCCGCAAGCAGCTGGGCGACCGGACCGCCGACAGGGTCATGAGCCACGGCGTACAGTTACCCGACCTGTTCGATACGCTTCCCACCGAGCAGGCGCAGCGCGAGTTCCAGCACGAACTGGCGACCATGCGCGCCTTGTGCCTCAAACTCCTGGATGAGAAACGCCTGGTCGCCTGAGGCCCACTTCCCCACCCTGGCGAAGGGGCTGGGCGACTACTTCCGGCCGGCGGCGAACGGCGTCGGGCGGTAAGGAACCCACGGAATACACGGAAAAAGAGAAAAAAGAGGGAGAGAAAGAGAAAGCCCACGGGTGGCCACCCGTGGGCTTCTTCATTCTCTTTCTGTCTTTATGTCTTTTTTCGTGTTTTTCGTGTATTTCGTGGTTTTCCTCCGCGTCTTCGGGATTCCCGGGTCGATTCGATCCCAGACCGGGCGGGGTCTGGTAAATTTAGAGTGGTTGAGTAACAGGTGCGCCCGGACCAGGACAAGGACATTGCCTTATGTGCGGCATTGCCGGGATGGTCGATCTGGAGGGCAGGCGGATCCCCCCGCGGGAAGTGCTGCGGGCCATGGCGGACAGCCTGTACCACCGCGGGCCGGACGAGGACGGTTACCTCGAAATCCCCGGCCTGGCGCTGGCGTCGCGGCGGTTGAGCATCGTCGGCCTGGCGGACGGCCGACAGCCGATCTTCAACGAGGATCGCAGCGTCGCCGTCGTCTACAACGGCGAATTGTTCGACTACCCCGAGCGCCGCGCCGACCTCGAAAGCCGCGGCCACCGGTTCGTCACGCACTGCGACACCGAGATCCTCCCCCACACCTGGGAGGAGCACGGCGAGGGCATGTTCGAGCGCCTGCGCGGCCAGTTCGCCGTGGCGCTGTGGGATTCCCGCCAGCAGCGCCTGGTGCTCGGCCGCGACCGCTTCGGCATCTGCCCACTCTACTGGGCGCGGCGCGACGGCTGGCTGCTGTTCGCCTCGGAGGTCAAGGGCCTGCTGGCCTCCGGCCTGGTCGAGGCGAAGGCCGACCTGCAGGGACTCAACCACCTGTTCACCTTCTTTGCCTTCCCTGGCCCGGTGACCTGCTTCCAGGGCGTGCAGTTGCTGCCGGCCGGCCATTTCCTGCGGATCCAGCGCGGCGGCGACCGCGACGGCGCCCGGCTCAGCGAACACACTTACTGGGAGATCGACTTTCCCGACCGCGGCAGTGAGGATCCGACGTCCGACGAGAAGCGGTTGGTGGACGGATTTGAGGAAGTGCTGCTCGGGGCGACGGAGCGGCGGCTGCGGGCCGACGTGCCGGTGGTGTCGTACCTGTCCGGCGGCGTCGATTCCAGCACCGTCGTGGCCCTGGCCAGCCACGTCCGCAAGCAGCCGATCCCGACTTTCACGATCCGCATTGACGACCCGACCCTCGACGAGACGGGCGAGGCCGCCGTCACCGCCCGCCACGTCGGCACCGAGCCGATCGTGGTGAACTGCGGCGCCCGCGACGTGCTCGACAACTACCCGACCCTGATCGAGGCCGCCGACAGCCCGGTGATCGACACGTCCTGCGCGGCGCTGATGCTGCTGGCGCGCGAGGTCCACGCCCGCGGCTACAAGGTGGCGCTCACCGGCGAGGGCGCCGACGAGTGGCTCGCCGGCTATCCGTGGTACAAGGTCGATCGCGTGCTGGGCTGCCTCGACACCATCCCGGGACTGCCGTTGAGCCAGCTGGTGCGGCGCGGCTTCGTGTGGCTCTCGGGGATGCAGAACTTCCCGCGCTCGTTCGTGCGCAAGGTCCACGCCGCGGTCGGCGGCCACAACCCCTGGCTGGACATCTACGGCCTGATCGGCCTGAACAAGCTGCGCTTCTTCAGCCCGTGGCTGCGCGCGGAGGTCGGGGAGCACATCCCGTACGCCGACCTGGGCATCAACCACGACCGCCTGAGGCGCTGGCACCCGCTGAACCGGGCGCTGTACTTCGGCATCCGCATCCACCTGCCGGGGCTGCTGCTCAACGCCAAGGGCGATCGCGTGGCGATGCACTCCTCGGTCGAGACGCGCTACCCGTTCCTCGACGAGGCGGTGGTGTCCTATTTGGCCCGCGTGCATCCAAACTGGAAGTTGAGCGGCCTGCGCGACAAGCTGCTGTTGCGGCGCGTGGCGGAGCGCTGGCTGCCGAAGTCGGTGGCGTGGCGGCGCAAGGCGATGTTCCGCGCCCCGTTCGACAGCTTCTTCGACGCGGCCGGCGGGAAGGTGCCGGCGTTCGTGGAGCAACTGCTGAGCGAGGAGTCGCTGCGGAAGACGGGCTACTTCGACGCGGCGGCGGTGCGCCAGTGGCGCGAGCGCTTCCCCACGATGCGGGCCGGCTCGAGCCAGCGCATCTCGGTGGAGATGGGGCTGGTCGGCGTGGTGGCGACGCAGCTCTGGCACCACAAGTTCATCGACGCCAGCCTGGCGGACCTGCCCGGGGCGGCGATCCGCGGCCCGGCGCCGGCGGGCAGCCTTCCCCCGCCCGTGCTCAACGGACACGGCCGAGGCGGGAAGGGGCGAGGTTCGGCGCTGGTGCCCTGACCGACGCGCCCCGTAAAGGTATCCGGTCCGTGCCGGGCTTCTCCTCGCAACCCTTCCGCACGGCGTATCCCTCCCGGGTCGCGCCACCGCCCGCCAAACCCGTCCACCCGGCCGGTATTTCGTTGTTAGGCCGGGGAAAAGGTCCTATAATAACCCTTGTCCCCCTGACCGAAACGGATTCTGGCCAAGGTGTTGGACGCCTTCCCTCCTGAATGGTGAAGCCCCTGCATGGCCGAACTCTATCACGAATGCGGCGTCGCGGCACTTTATCACCTGGAGGCCCCGACGCCGTCCCGGCTGGCCCCGATGACTGGCCCCGAACAGGTGTCCCGGCTCATGCCGCGGATGCTGCTCGACCTGCAGAATCGCGGCCAGCTCGCCGCCGGGTTCACGACCTTCAACCCGCGCCGCGACAAGCTCCTCGACACGTACAAGCAGATCGGCACCGTCATCGAGGCCTTCCGCCTCAACCACCAGGCCAAGTACGACAGCATCATGCGCGAGTTCGCCGGCCGGGCGGCGATCGGCCACGTCCGCTACGCCACGTGCGGCACCAACGAGCGCTGCGAGGCCCAGCCGTTCGAGCGGCACCACGGCTGCAAGTGGAAGTGGTTCAGCTTCGCCTTCAACGGCCAGCTCGCCAACTTCCACGAGCTGCGCGACGAGCTGCTCAACAAGCGCGACTACCACCTGACGCGCAACCTCGACACCGAGGTCATCCAGCAGTACCTCAGCTACGAGCTGCGGGGCGACGAACGGCCCGACCTGGTCGAGGTCTTCCGCAACCTCAGCCAGAAGTTCGACGGCGCGTATAACATCGTCTTCATGAACGCCATGGGCGACATGGCGATCGTCCGCGACCCCAAGGGCTTCCGGCCGATGTGCTACGCCCAGGAAGGCTCCCTGTTCGCCGCTGCCAGCGAGAGCGTGCCGCTGCAGAACCTCGGCTTCGAGAACGTCCGCTCGCTCGAACCGGGCGAGATGATCGTCATCCAGAACAACAAGGTCCGCCGCGAACGCTTCGCCGAGCGCCAGCCCGTCTCGCACTGCTTCTTCGAGTGGATCTACTTCGCCAACGTCGCCAGCACCCTCGACGACCGCAGCGTCTACCTGTCGCGCTTCGCGCTCGGCAAGGAGCTGGCGCGGCAGGAACACCTGCTCGGCAGGGTGCCGCTCGACGACAACACGATCGTCGTGCCCGTCCCCGACACGGGCAAGGCGGCGGCGGACGCGATGGCCTACGAGCTGGGCGTGCCCTCCGTCGAGGGCCTGATACGCAACCGCTACCTGGGCCGCACCTTCATCGAGGGCCAGAACCGGGCGGACCGGGTGCGGA
Source organism: Gemmatales bacterium (assembly GCA_038227745.1). Taxonomy (GTDB): domain Bacteria; phylum Planctomycetota; class Planctomycetia; order Gemmatales; family Gemmataceae; genus DASPXY01. The sequence goes on from JBBRPS010000170.1 coordinate 13,663, forward strand.
TGAAGTACACGCCGCTGCGCGAGGTGCTCGAGGGCAAGCGCGTGCTGCTGATTGAGGACACGATCGTGCGCAGCACCACGCTGAAGTCGTTGCTGCACCACGTTCGCAAGCGCGGCGGGGCGAAGGAGATCCACGTCCGCGTCGCCTGCCCGCCGATCGTGGCGCCGTGCTTCTACGGCATCGACATGTCCACGGTGCGCGAGCTGTTCGCGCCGCGCTTCATGCACGGCGAGCGCCTCACCGAGGAAGAGCAGGAGGCGATGGCCAGGGAGCTGGGCGCCGACAGCCTCTTCTACCTGCCGCTGGAGGCGGTGGCGCGGTGCATCGGCCTGCCCGACGACCGACTCTGCCGCGCCTGCCTGACCGGGCAGTATCCCACGCCGACCGGCGAACGCCTCTATCAGCTCGCCTGGATCAACCGCAACGGGGCGCCGAACGGGCGCACCTACGAGCTCGCCACCACTTCCGGCTGACGCCGCCCGTCTCTCGTGGGCGAAGCAGTCCCAGGTCCCCACGGGCGGTCGGCGCGGCCCCTCAGGAGCCCGACCCGTGCCCATCGCCATCCGTTGTCCCCACTGCGGCGAGGAGATGTCCGCCCCCGATACCGCCGTCGGCATGCGCCTGCGGTGCCGGTCTTGCCAGCAACCCTTCATCGCCCAGGCCCCGGGCGCCCCGACGCCCCCACCGGCCCCAGCACCGGCGCGCGCACAGCCGCCGTCCCGTCCCCAGGCCAACCGCCCCGAGCCGCCGCGAGGCCTGTGGAAGGCCGTCCCCGTCCTGCTCCTGACGGCGACAATCGTACTGTGCCTGAACCTTGTCCTCTCCTTCTTCACGATGATGGGGGCGTCGCGAAGTCCGCAGTGGGAGTACAGGAGGGTGGTCATCCGGGAAGCCGGCTTTGACGACGAGATGAACCGCCACGGCCACGACGGGTGGGAGCTGGCCTCGGCCAGGCGGGCGTCCGATGGCATCGGGGTGTTCAGTTACGAGGTCATCATGAAGCGGCGGCGCTGAACGGGGTGCCGCCCCCGCTGTCTTGAGCGAGTCGGCCACGCCATTCGCATACGTGAAGAAGGACGAATAAAACAGCA
>JBBRPS010000171.1:0-14740 GCA_038227745.1 Gemmatales bacterium
CACCCTAACGGATGTATACCATATTTCTCATAGAGATATAAGCCTCCTCGGAGGGAGGAAATTATTTCACCCCGTGATGGTGGCTGATATCTCCAAGGAAAACACAGTGTACATCCGTTAGGGTGCGGAATATGGGCCTAGTGGGAATACAAGCACAACCTTCACAATTCACGATACTTGCTAGTCAAACATTCGCAACGTCTCAATACCGCTGGGTAAGTTTGCTTTGCTCGCGGAAGTAAGGCGAGCGGCCGGTGCGGATTTCCCCCCTCGCCCCTGTACGCGGGGGCGAGGGGAGGAAGAAAGCGCCCATTCACCAGGGATGAACGTCCCCCTCTCCCACGACTGCCCGAGTCATGGCGGCGGCGCTGCGCGTCGCCCCGTTCAGCGGGTGCTGCGGCAGCGTGCAGGTCAGGCGCGTGCCGCGCGGCACGGCCGGGCCGACCGTCAACATCGCTCCGATCAGCCCCGCCCGGTAGCGCATGATGCGCAGCCCCGAGCCGGTCGCCTCTTCCGAGGCCGGGAAGCCGACGCCATCGTCCACAACCTCCAGGGTGGTCCCGTCCTCGCCCTGTTCGAGGCGGATCGCGACCTGGCGCGCCCGCCCGTGCTTGATCGCGTTGGTGACGGCTTCCTGCGTCATGCGGTACAGGTGCGTCGCGGTCGCGTTGTCCTGGATGCGCACCGGCTCCTCACAGCAGAAGTCGCACGCGATGCCGTTCAGCTCCCGCGTCCGGTTCGCCAGCTGCGCCAGGGCCACCATAAGCCCCTCGGTGTCCACCTCCACGGGGAACAGGCCCTTCGAGAGCGCGCGAACGTCGCGGAGGGCCTGTCCCAGGCCGTCCACGATCTTGTCGGCGGCCGCCGCCCCCGGCAGGGACTTCGCGGCCAGTTCCTCCGCCAACCGGTGGGCCAGCATCGCCAGGCCCGTCAGCTCCTGACCGATGCCGTCGTGCAGATCCTGCCCGATCCGCCGCTGCTCGCCGGCCGCGACCTCCACCACCTCCCGCTGCAGCGCCCGGTGCTCGGTCACGTCGCGGGCGATCGCCGAGGCCCCGATCACCTCCCCACGCGGACCTTTCAAGGGCGTGATGCGGACAGAGACGACGATCCGCCGGCCGTCCTTGTTGACGCGCGTCGCCTCAAACGGCTCGACGTGCTGGTCCTGCCGGACCCGCTCCATGTTCAGGCGGAGTTCGTCGAACTGCTCCGGCGGGTACACCTTCGTGACCGGCCGGCCGAGCATCTCCTCGGCGCTGTAGCCGTACACCCTCTCCGCGCCGGCGTTCCAGCTCACGATGATGCCGTCCAGGGTCTTGCTGATGATCGCGTCGTCGGAATACTCGACAATGTCGGCCAGGCGGCGCGTGGCGAATTCCGCGCGCAGGCGGTGGGCCCGGTCGCGGCGGTACAGGCAGAACGCCAGGCACACCAGGCCGACGCCCAGGCCCGCCCCGGCCAGCGCCGAGAGCCGGCTCGTGTGGGCGCTGCGGTCCGACTCGCCCGCCCGAACGGCCAGCGACTGCTGCTCCTTGCGCCGCATGTCCTTTACCAGGCAGCGCATCTCGTTCATGAGGCGCCGGCCGTGGTTGGTCGAGACGACCTGCCGGGCGGCATCGAACCCGCCCGCCGTACGGGCGGTGATGGCCTGTGCTAGTTCCTCCAGCCGGGTCTTGACCTTGTCCTTCAGCGCCAGGACGCGGGCGGCCTGGTCCGGCTCGTCGGCGCTCAACCCCTTGAGCCGGTCGAGCGCCTCCCACGTCTGGGTGACGGCGGCCTCGTAGGACTTCAGGTACGCCGGCTCGTGGGTGATCAGGAAGCCGCGCTCCCCCGCCTCCGCCTCTGTCACCCGCGCCAGGACCTCTTCCAGGGTGGTCAGCTCCTCCTGGGTGCGGACGACGCGGTGGCCGTTCTCCACCAGGCGGCGGATGTTCCACTCCGACACCAGGGGGTTGAGCACCAGCAGGAGCAGGACCAGACCCAGGCCGACGGTGGCCGGGCGCGGGATCGCACGTCGGGCAGCGGGTATCATCTGGGGGGCTCGTAAATGATGAATGAGGAATGATGAATGATGAATGGAGGACACGCTGCTCTTCCATTCCTCATTCATCCTTGAGTCAGGAGTGCTCGAGGACCCACTGCAGGGCGTGCCGGGTCAGCTCCGTGGCGTTCTTCAGGCCGAGCTTGTCCTTGACGTGCTCGCGGTGTGTCTCGATGGTCTTCGGACTCAGTTCCAGCCGGGCGGCGATCTCGCGCACCGTCAGCCCCTGCCCGATCAGCTCAAAGACCTGCATCTCGCGGTCCGAGAGCCGGTCGAGGGGGGAGCGGCCCAGGTCGCCGCCGCCGAACGCCCGCTGCACCATCTGCTCGGTCAGGCTCTCACTGACGTAGACCTTGCCCGAGAGCACGGTCCGGGCGGCCTGGATGATCGTCCGCGGCGCCTCGTGTTTGCTGACGTAGCCCACCGCGCCCGCGCGCAGCACGCGCTCGGCGAACAGCGACTCGTCGTGCATGCTCAGGACCAGCACCTTGACCTCGGGCGCGTTGGCCTTCAGCTCCTTGACCAGTTCGATGCCATTGCCGTCCTTCAGGCTCAGGTCGAGGATAACGACCTGGGGCTGCGTGGCGGCGATCCGTTCGCGGGCCTCGGCCAGCCCCGACGCCTCGCCGCAGACCTCGAAATCGGGCTGGGCGGAGATCAGCCCGATCAGCCCCTCGCGGACGAGCGGGTGGTCGTCCACGATCAGGAACTTCACCCCCATCCCCGGTCTCCTTCCTCCCCGGTCGGGCCGAATCAACAGCCGAACACTCCGCCCGCGCCGCCAGGGGCGCAGTGCGGGCGGTGGCCCGTGTCGGCCCGCGCAGTCGCCTGCTTGTGAATGGAATCCCTGGCCCAGCGAGTGCGGACGCGCGGCGGGGCCACCCCAGCAGGTTACCGGCAGCCCGGGCGGATTGCCACACCTTTTTCCGGGCGCGCGTCGAGCGAACCGGAGGGGGAGGGCCGTGGGCGAAAGTACAGCAGGGAGACTCCCCTAGTATCCCGACAGGCTCGACTGGTAGGGTGGGCACTGCCCACCGGTCGCTACCCGGTGGGCAGTGCCCACCCTACCAGTCGAGCCTGTCGGCCCACTAGGAGCGCTCCGGCTCGTCCTTGAGGCGGGCGAAGAAGCGCTGGCGGCTCACTTCTTCGTCGTTGGCGAGCAGGACGAAATCGTAGGACCCCGGCTTCGGGAACACGGGGAGCAGGCTCAGTTTCAGGTCGAAGTCGCGCAGCGGGTCCGTCAGCAGCCACGGCTTGGGAGGCCCGGCCCGCCACAGGACCTCGCCCTCGGAGTGCTGCAGCTGCACCTCTACCTGGTAGACCCCATGGGCGGACGCCCAGCGCGCGAAGAATGCCAGCGGGTAGGCGACCGGAAAGAAGCGGGCCACCACCACGCACGGCAGGCCGACGAGGGTGGTCTGGCCAGTCTTCGAGTCGTCCGAGAGCCGGTTGCAGATGAGGAATGCTTTGCTGATGGGTAGCGGCGGTTTGCCTCTCACGCTTTGGCCCTCGCGCTCGTAAGAGATCCTAGACATTTACCACTCTGCTGGCCGGGTTATTTCGCCGCCCCAGGCGGACACCTTTTCCCAGGAAACGAGAGCGAAGTGCATCTCTTCCGCCTGCTCGGTAGTGCGTGTTGCGCCACAGCCACGCGGCCAGCGCCTTCTGTTCGTCGGTCGTGGGCTTGACGCCGACGACGCGCTTGTACAGTTCGGCCTGGGTGGCGAACAGGCGCTCGAAGGTCGAGCACGCCAGCTCGCCGGGATACCACGGGTGATCGGTGCGGACCTGCGGGTCGCCGACGCCGGCCCACGCGGGGGCGGGGAGCAGCGCGAACGCCAGAGCGAGGAGCGGACCACGATACTTCTTCATGCTCGTTGCCTCCGCGGGGGGCCTCAAAGGTGCCGGCGCTGGGACTCCTCGTAGAGGTGGCGGGCGGTACGGCCGCTGATCTCGCCCCGGCGCAGCAACTCCGCCGCCAACCGCTCGACCGCCTCCCAGTTCGCCTCCTGGTTGAGGATGTGCTCGGCCTTCGACAGCAGCCGACGAATCAGCCGCTCCGCCTTGCGCTCGCTGCCGGCACGCTGCAGGGCCAGTTCCTGGGCGAAGTCGTGGTCGCGCCCGGCCGCCTCCCAGCAGTAGTCGCCGGTGTGGCGGGCCTCGGCAGCGAGGCCGGCAAGCGCGATGAGCAGTTCGCGCTCGACCCAGTCCTCGGACGGCCGGAAGACCGCCTTTCGGAACTCGCAGATGCCCAGGTGCTCGCGCGTGGCGCGGATCGACACGCAATCGACGGGGCGGCCCAGGGCGAGGGCCATGACGGCGTGGCCTGCTTCGTGGTACGCGGTGGCTTCGTCGGACGGCGCGGGCATGATGCGCGGGACCTCGGCGGCACGTGGACGGTGCCCCGGCGACGGCGCGGGGCTGCAAGATGAGTATAACGGTCCGGAGGCCCCGCAGCGAGGGGCGGAAACCTGGTGTGACACGACTCCGCGAATTTGGTTGTGCCGCCTGCCCGCGGGGGCTAACATGCACGGAACGAGGGCCGCCGTGCCCTCCGCCCGCCCGCCTGACCGGACGGCCTCCCGCGGCCGAACCTTTTCCCACCTGGGGGACTCGCCGATGACAGCCCGCCTCACGCTGCCGCTGCTCGCCCTCGCCGCCCTGGCCATCGCGCCGGCGTCCGGCCAGCAGAAGGAGCAGCTCTTCCTCGACCCGATCAACGTCACGCCGCCGCACGTCTCCACCGACAAGGCCGTGAAGTACGACTACGACATCGTCTACGTCCGCACGCCGCGCAAGGGCGACCGGGCGCCCAGCCTCTGGACCGAGATCGCGCACCCGGCCATCATGGACGCCGGCGGCGACCTCATGCTCCTCCACCCCGACGGCCGTGAGGAACTCCTCGTCCGCGGCGGCGACGACGGCTCCGTCACCGACCCGTCCGTGTCCCTCGACGGCCAGTGGGTTTTCTACGCGCACCTCAAGGGCCTCAAGGGCACCAGCCAGCACGGCCAGCCGCCCTTCGGCGGCGCCGACCTCTACAAGATGCACGTCAAGTCGCGCAAGCTCGTCCGCCTCACCCACCAGGAGTGGACGCCCAACACCGGCGCCGCCGACTGGTCCGGCGACTTCCGCACTCCCCAAAAGGGCAAGACGCACCTCCACTACGGCGTCCTCAACATGGGGCCGTGCCCGCTGCCCGGCGGCCGGCTCGTCTTCACCAGCAACCGCAACGCCTTCAAGCCGCCGAAGCACCCCTCACCTTGCCTGCAGCTTTTCGTCATGGACGACGACGGCAAGAACATCGAGCTGATCGGCCACCTCAACGTCGGCATGGCGCTGCACCCTGTCGTCCTCAAGGACGGTCGGATCATTTTCAGCTCTCTGGAGTCGCAGGGCCTGCGCAGCGGCATTCACTGGGGCCTGTGGAGCATCCACCCCGACGGCACCAACTGGGGACCGGTCCTCAGCGCCCTGCTGCCCGGCGAAGGGGCGCCCAACGCCTTCCACTTCCAGACGCAGCTGTCCGACGGCAGCATCGTCGCCGAGGAGTACTACAACCAGAACAACAGCGGCTTCGGCGGCTATTACCGGCTGCCGCCCCAACCGCCGGCCGGCTACCCGCCGTTCGGCCCGGCCTACACCGGCGACCCGCGCAACCCGCCGCTGCGCCAGGGCCGGCACTACAACGGCCGCGGTCGCTACGGCCGCCTGCCGTTCAGCCCCCACGGCATCGAGTCGCTGACGCCCTTCGCCAACTTCGGCGAAGGCCCCGCCGACCCGTCGGTCCTCGGCAAGAAGGACGCCCCCGCCGTCGGCAAGTTCACGCACCCGTCGGGGGCGCCCGACAACCACCTCCTCACCTGCTACTCGCCGGGGCCGGTCAACCATCAATACGCCCATTACCCGATGCCCGATGGCGGCCTTTACCTCCTCAAGGGCGGCAAGGCGATCAACGAGCCGGGCCAGATGCTGCTCATCAAGAACGAGCCGAACTACAACGAGCAGTGGCCGCGCGCCCTCGTCCCCTACAATCGCATCCACGGCGTCGAGGAACCGCGGCGAATCCCGGCGCTGGCGAACGACGGCAAGCGGTCGCCGCACTTGCCGGAGGGCACGCCGTACGGCCTGGTCGGCACGTCGAGCTTCTACAAGCGCGAGAGCTACCCCGGCGGCGCCGTGCCGCCCGGCGGCGTGACGGCGGCCTACGCCGGCAAGGCGAAGCCGGGCAGCTACCTGGGCCTCGACCCGTTCAACACGTCGGAGAACGGCGCCTCGCTCAACTGGTTCAACCAGGGCGCCGACGCCGGCCGTTACGACAACGACGATATCCACGCCGTCCGCATCCTGGCGATGGAGCCGACGACCGACCGTCACCGCGGCGCGAAGGCGGGCCGGCGGTTCCACAGCCACGCCCGCGAACGCCTGCGCATCCTGGGCGAGGTCCCGGTGCGCCATTTCAAGGACGGCAAGCAGCCGCTCGACCCCGACGGCAACCCCGACACCAGCTTCCTGGCGAAGATCCCGGCCGACACGGCGTTCACGTTCCAGACCCTGGACAGGAACGGCATGGTGCTGAACATGGCGCAGACGTGGCACCAGCTGCGGCCCGGCGAGATCCGCAACGACTGCGGCGGCTGCCACGCCCACAGCCAGCGGCCGACGCCGTTCGCCCAGACTGCCGCCGCCCGCCCCGACTACAAGCTCTTTGATCTGACGAAGCGGACGCCCCTGCTAACGACGAAGGCCCAGGACCAGTCGGGCCGGCAGTGGGACGCGAAGGGCGAGACCGGCGTGCGCTTCGAGGGCACGATCGAGAACGTGGAGTATTACCGCGACGTCAAGCCGATCCTCGACCGCAGCTGTACCGCCTGTCACACCAGGAATGCCGCGGCCCCGCCGGCGAAACTCGTGCTGGACGACGACGCCCCGGTCCAGGCGCCGGACATCGGCCGGGTGCCGGGCACCTACTACCGGCTGGCCCTGGACGGGGCGGCGAAGTTCGGCCACAAGCCGGTGATCCACAACGGCAGCTGGCGGCAGACGAACGCCTCGCGCTACGTCCGCAAGTTCCAGTCGCGGCGCAGCCTGCTGATCTGGAAGGTGTACGGCAAGCGTCTCGATGGCTGGACCAACGACGACTTCCCGACGGAGACCGTGCCCGGCGACGCGACGACGCTGCGCTGGAAGGGCGCGGCGGTCGCCAACACGCCGCAGAACCGCAACCTCGCGGACCTCGATTACCTGTCGCCGCGGATGCCGCCGCCCGAGGCGGTGGCCGGCACCTACGTCGGGCCGGACGGCAAGAAGATCAAGGTGGCGCCGCTCACCGACGAGGACCGGCTCACGCTGGTGCGCTGGATCGACCTGGGCTGCCCGCTCGATCTCGACTACGACCCGGTGCGGCCCGACCAGCGCGGCTACGGCTGGATGCTCGACGACAACCGGCCGACGCTGACGCTGACGCATCCGCGGGCCGACGCAGGCGGTCCGCTGACGCGCCTCCTCGTCGGCATGCACGATTACTACAGTGGGCTGGACATGAGCAGTTTCCGCGTCGTGGCCGACTTCGCGCTCGACGGGGCGGCGGCGGGTGAGGACCTGGCGCCGCGGTTCAAGTCGGTGAGCCAGGGCGTATGGGAGTACCGGCCGACGACGCCGGGCAACGCCCCGCCCGGCGGGAGGCTGACGGTGTCGGTGTCCGACCGGCAGGGGAATGTGACGCGGATCGAGCGGACGTTCTCGGTCAAGAAGGGGAGATGACCGTTCGGCCTGTGGGTCAGGACTCCGCTCCTGACATCGGCTTGTCAGGAGCGGAGTCCTGACCCACAGGCCCTCCCGCGTTCAGCGCAGCAGCAGGATCAGGTTCAGCAGCAGGCTCACCGCGAGCACGCCGCCGCCGAGGTAGACCCACAGGATCGGCACCGTCCCTTCCTGCCGTTCGTCGTCGTCCTCCTCGTCCGCCTCGCCGTGGGCGAGTCCCTTCAGCGCCGCCATGTCCATGCGCTCGCGCGCCATCCGCGGCGGCTCGCCGTTCAGCAGACATCCCAGGTCGATGATCAGATCCGCGGGCGTCTGGTAGCGGCGGTCGCGATCCTTGGCCATCATGAACTCGACGACCTCGCCCAGGCCCGACGACAGCGCCGTGTGGAGGTGGTCCGGCGGCGTCAGCTCCTGGTGCAGGTGGGCGTCGAGGACCTCCGTCACCTGCTGGCCGGGGAACGGCGGCTGACCGGTGACCATGTGGTAGAACGTGGCGCCAAGGGAGTAGATGTCGGCGCGGCTGTCGATGTCCTCGCGGCCCTCGACCTGCTCGGTGGCCATGTAGTACGGCGTGCCGATGGCCATGCCCTTCTCGGCGCGGGCCAGGGCGCGGTCGCCGGTGTCGCGCGCCATGCCGAGGTCGGCGAGCTTGGCGATGCCCTCGTTGGTGAGGATGATGTTCGCCGGCTTGACGTCGCGGTGGATCAGGCCGCGCGCGTGCGCCTGCTGCAGCGCTTGCGCAACCTGGAGCACGATGTCCACCGCCGCGCGCTCGGGGAAGACCTTCCCCTTTTCCAGCTCATCCTTGATGGTGGTGCCCTCGACGTACTCCATGACGAAGAAGTGCAGGTGGCCCGCCGAGCCGACGTCAATGGCCTGCACGACGTTGTTGCTGCTGAACTTGGCGGCGAGGTGGGCCTCGCGCTGGAAGCGCTGGGTGAACTCTTTGTTGGCGGCCAGGCGCGGGCTGAGGACCTTGACCGCGACGAGGCGGTTCATGCTCAGCTGGCGCGCCTTGAAGACGGTGCCCATCGCGCCCTGACCCAGCTTCTCGAGCATCTGGTAGCCGGGGATCTGCTCGTTGAGCAGCTGGGCCAGTTCCTGCTTGGCGCGGCGGGCCTGCGACAGGGTGAGGAAGCCGGCCTTGACCAGGCGGACGAGCAGGGCCTCGGCGCCGCCGGCGCCGTCCTCCGCGGCGGCGCGGCACTTCTCGAGCTCCTCGCGCGTGAGCAGGCCGCGGCTGATCAGGGCGTGGGCCAGCCGTTCCTCCTCGGCGCTCGCCGCGCCGGTTACCGGTTTACTCGTCGCCGCCATGAGGTATCGTCCCTGGTGCGAAAATGCCGTCCGCGCACCGGGTTTCGGTTCGGGACGGCTTCCTTGTTTCTACGGGCGCCGCGGCGCAGCTGTCAACCCAATTCCTCGGGGCGGGGCGGGCGGGCTCTGGGCCATGAGGGGGGGCCGGCCGGGGACGGAAATCGCCGCGGCCCCCGGCACAATCGGCGGTCAGCGCCGGACCGGGGACCGCGGCGAGGGTTGGCCGGCCGCGGCAGTGTCGGAGAGGGCAGGCATGGAGGTTACTCCTCGTCGAGGCGCTTCAGGAAGGTGAGCGTTTCGGTCTTCACGGCGCCGTCGCCGGGGATGGCGGTCCAGCGACCGATCAGGCGCGGGCCGGGCTCGATGCGGTAGAGGTTGACGCCGCGCACCACGCCGCCCTTGTCGCCGGGGATGGCCCAGCTCGCGGCCAGCGTGTCGCCCTGGCGGATGCCGACGCCGAAGTAGCCGCCGCCGGCGCCGATCACCCACTGGATCAGGTAGACGTCGCGCTTCTTGGTGATGACCGCGATGCCGCTGTAGTTCTTGCCCAGGCCCTCGCTGCCCTTGCAGGTGTAGTAGCCGCTGATGTCGCCGGCCTCCTTGTCCTTGAAGGTGTCGGCCTTGCCGGTGGTCTTCGCGTCGGGCCGGTTGGTCGGGGCCGTCAGCAGCGTCGCCACGAGTAGGGTTGTGCAGAACATGGCTCACTCCTTTTCCAGGCTGAGAAAGGTGGCCCGTCCGCGGGCAGCGGCGCCGGCGTCCGGGGAGCGGCTATTCCCTTAGCGCTCTTCCTCTAATTGTAACAGTCGCGCCCGTCTTGCCTATCGCAGAATGCGCCCCTTGCCCAGGCGGCACGGTCGGAAGAGGCGGTTGAGCCGCGCCGCAACGGTGTGCCCGCCCCTGGCGCCCCCCCGTCCCTTTGACGCTCCCCGTCGCCGTCCCTACATTTCCACCATTACGCGCGCGCCGCCGGGGACGGAGCCCGCGGCCCGGCGCACCTGTCCCGCGGAGCGGGATGCATCAACCCAGGAACAAATGATCATGACCAGGTACGTGTACTTCTTCGGCGGCGGCCAGGCCGACGGCAACGGCAAGATGAAGGAACTGCTCGGCGGCAAGGGCGCCAACCTCGCCGAGATGGCCGGCTCCAGCCTGGGCCTCCCCGTCCCCGCCGGCTTCACCCTCGTCACCGACTACTGCAACGCCTACCTCCAGCACGGCCGCACGTTCGACGACGAGGTGCGCCAGCAGGTCGCCGACGCCATGAAGAAGACCGAACAGGTCATGGGCATGCGCTACGGCGACTCGGAAAACCCGCTCCTCATGTCCTGCCGCTCCGGCGCCCGCACGTCGATGCCCGGCATGATGGAGACGGTCCTGAACGTTGGCCTCTGCACGCGCACCCTCCCCGGCCTGGTGAAGAAGAGCGGCAACGAGCGCTTCGTCTACGACGCCTACCGCCGACTCATCACGATGTACTCCGACGTCGTCATGGAGAAGGCCGAGGATGTCGAGCCCGCCGAGGGCAAGGGCATCCGCCAGCAGCTCGACCGCATCATGGAGGACCTCAAGCACAAGAAGGGCTACCACCAGGACACCGACCTGACCGCCGACGACCTCAAGGGGCTGTGCGCCGAGTACCGCAAGAAGGTCAAGGAGGTGCTCGGCCGCGACTTCCCCGACGACCCGCAGGAGCAACTCTGGGGCGCCATCGGCGCCGTCTTCAAGAGCTGGAACGGCCGTCGCGCCATCGCCTACCGCAAGATCGAGGGCATCCCCCACGAGTGGGGCACCGCCTGCAACGTCCAGAGCATGGTCTTCGGCAACCTCGGCAACACGTCGGCGACGGGCGTGGCCTTCACGCGCAACCCGGCCACCGGCGAGAACAAGTTCTACGGCGAGTGGCTCGTCAACGCCCAGGGCGAGGACGTCGTCGCCGGCATCCGCACCCCCAACCCGCTCAACGAGGCCACCAAGAACGAGCAGAACGCCCACTTGTCCTCTCTGGAAAAGGATTGGCCGGACACCTACAAGGAACTCGATGGCATCCGGCTCAAGCTGGAGCGGCACTTCAAGGACATGCAGGACATCGAGTTCACGATCCAGGAGAAGAAGCTCTACATGCTCCAGTGCCGTTCCGGCAAGCGAACCGGCACCGCCGCCCTGAACATGGCGATGGACATGCTCCACGAGGGCCTCATCGACGAGCAGACCGCCGTCAAGCGCGTCGCCCCGGCCCAGCTCGACGAGATGCTCCACCCCATCGTCGATCCCAAGGCGGAGAAGAGCGCCACGGTGCTGGCGACCGGCCTGCCGGCCGGCCCAGGCGGGGCCGGCGGCGAGGTGGTCTTCACGTCCGCCGACGCCATCGCCGCCGCGAAGGCGGGCAAGAACGTCATCCTGGTGCGCGAGGAGACGAACCCGGAGGACGTCGATGGGATGCGGGCGGCGCAGGGCATCCTGACGGCGCGTGGCGGCATGACATCCCATGCGGCGCTGGTCGCGCGCGGCTGGGGCAAGTGCTGCATCGTCGGCGCCGGCAAGCTGAAGATCCGCCACGACGGCGGCAAGGGCTGGACGCTGTCGGCCGACGGCAAGACGCTCAAGGCGGGCGACGTGATTACCCTTAACGGCACGCGCGGCATCGTTTACCAGGGCGCCGTACACATGATCGACGCCACGGAGAACCCGCGCCTGTCGGACTTCATGAAGCTGGTGGACAGGTTCCGCAAGCTTGGCGTGCGCACCAACGCCGACACGCCGGAGGACGCGCGGGTGGCGCGCAAGTTTGGCGCCGAGGGCATTGGCCTGTTCCGCACCGAACACATGTTCTACGGCAAGGGCAGCGAACAGCCGCTGTTCCTGCTGCGCAAGATGATTCTCAGCGGCACGACCGACGAGCGCGTGGCGGCGCTGAAGGAGCTATCCGCCTTCGTCAAGCGCGACATCAAGGCGACGCTGGAGGCGATGGACGGCCTGCCGGTGACGGTCCGCCTGCTCGATCCGCCGCTGCACGAGTTCGTGCCGCACAACGAGGAGGCCGTGCGCCAGATGGCGGAGGCGCTGCACATCGACGCCGCGGAGGTGAAGCGGCGCGGCGATGCCCTGCACGAAGTCAACCCGATGATGGGCCACCGCGGCGTGCGCCTGGGCATCACCTATCCGGAGATCACGGAGATGCAGGTGCGGGCCATCCTGGAGGCCGCGAGCGAGTTGATGAAGGCCGGCAAGAACCCGCACCCGGAGCTGATGGTGCCGGTGACGTGCGACGTGTCCGAACTGGACGCGACGAAGAAGATCTTCGACCGCGTCCGCGCGGAGGTGAAGAAGCAGAGCGGCGTCGAGGTGGAGTGCCTGTACGGCACGATGATCGAGATCCCACGGGCCTGCCTGCTGGCGGACCGGATGGCGAAGGCGTCGGAGTTCTTCTCGTTCGGCACGAACGACCTGACGCAGATGACGTTCGGCTTTAGCCGCGACGACACCGACCGCTTCCTTCCCGCCTACCTGGAGGAGGATCTGCTGCCGGCCGACCCGTTCAAGACGATCGACAAGGACGGTGTCGGACAGCTGATCGAGATGGCGGTGCAGAAGGGGCGGCAGACGCGGAAGGACCTGAAGATCGGCATCTGCGGCGAGCACGGCGGCGACCCGGCTTCGGTGAAGTTCTGCGCCCGCGTCGGGTTGAATTACGTGAGCTGCAGCCCGTTCCGCGTGCCGATCGCCCGCCTCGCCGCGGCACAGGCGGCGCTGGAGAAGTAATGGGTTCGTGGTCATGGCGAGCCGGTTTGTCTTCCCGTCTCGCTCCCGAAGCGGGGGCGAGGGGTCGGGTGAGGGGGCCGGCATCGAGAAGCGCGCTGCGAGCGCGAAACGGCAAGCCAGGCGCGCTCCGCCGACGGGGCGCGCCTGGCTTGCCGTTTCGCGCTCGCGCCCACCCGCTTGACGCCCCGACCCCTTCCCCCGAAGCGGAGCCGAGGGGGGAAGAATCAGACAGCGGTATCGCGTTCGTGAATCAGATCAACGTGGCGTGCCTGAGGCGGGAAGGGCCTGCACCGCCCCGGAACCCGGCTGCCCGCGGACCTGCGGGACGGGGGTCAGACCCTGGGGCGCGGTGTCGAGGCGCGGCGCGCCCGGCGTCCAGACCAGCGGCTCGATGCGGACGTCGTCGAAGTACGCCCACCCCAGCCCGGTCAGCGCCAGCGTCACGTTGATCGTGCCCGAGGCCGGCACGCGCCGGTAGAGCGTGTACTTCTTCCACGCCTGCCCGGCGACCACGCGCACCGCCAGCGGCTCGCCGCCGGCGCTGTCGTAGAACATCGCCCCGTCGGCGGTCGCCGTCAGCGTCGCCGGGACGAGGATCCAGGCGCTGACCTGCACGAGGCTGCCGGGCGGCAGGTGGACCGCCGGGCTGTTAATCGCCAGGAACGTGCGCTCCAGCGCCTGCGGCGGCGGCAGCTCGCGGTGCTTGGGCCGGATTTCCAGCTTGAGACAGTACTTCCCATCGACCGGAAAGGCGTTCCGCCATGCCGGGTCCTTCACGTGCGGGTCCAGCTCCGGGTCGTCCTTCGCCGACCACGTGGGGCCTCGCCCCGCCCCGCCCGGCCTCGGCGACACGCTCGCGCCCGTGAGGGGGTCCGCGGAGACCGCCCGCACCGCCGTCGCGGGCGCTGGTTTCCCCGGCGCCGGCTTGGCGGGCGCCTTGTCGGTCTTGGGGGCCTTCTTCTTCGCGGTCGGGTAGCTGAGGACGGAGACGCGCTCCGCGATGAGGTCCACGTCGTCCAGCGTCATCTCCTGCGGCGCCCACGCGGCCTGCGGGATCCCGGGCGTCAGCTCGAAGCTGCCCCCCGGCAGGGCGTTGGCGGCCGGCGTCGCCTTCTTGACCTGCTCCATGAACTGCAGGTGCCGCGGCAGCGTGTAGTAGCTGAGCGCGTACGGGCTGGCCACCGGCGTGGTCAGCGTCAGCGTCGCCTTGTCCCACAGCGCCCGCGTCAGGATGCGCACCGGCCGCAGCGCCCGCTGCGACTCACGGTAGGCGTCGCTATACAGCCCGTTCTCCCAGTGCGCCTTGGCCTGGCGCAGCCGGTCGCGCGCGTCCTTGATCAGCGGCGCCGCGTCCGCCACGGTCAGGTCGCGCTGCTGCAGCTGCTCCTGCACGCGCACCATCTTCTCCATCTCCTGCACCGCCAGCTCGTACGTCCACTGGGCCGCGAGCTGCCGGCGGTCGCGCGCCAGCTCCTGGAAGCGCACGAGCAGGCCGAGGTCGGACGTGAACACCACGGCGCTGGTCAGGCCGAACTCCGGCAGGATGACCTGGGTGCCGCCCGGCACGCGGGTGGCGCGGAGCGACCGGACCTCGCCCGGCGTGACCTCCCAGACCTGCGTACACTGCGGCACCTGCGGCACGGTGATCGACAGCTTGGCATACGCCGCCTGGCCGGGGACGTACTGCCCGTTGGGGCCGACCCACATGGGCAGCACCAGCACGCCCTTGGAAGTGCGCAGCACGGCGGCCTGCACGTCGGGCGCGGAGGTGGGGAGCCACACCGGGGCGCTATCCACGTCCACCAGCAGCGGCTCGAGCATCTCCATTTCCTGGTTGAGCAGGGCGACCGTCAGCAGTCGGTC
>JBBRPS010000172.1:0-14641 GCA_038227745.1 Gemmatales bacterium
CCGGCCAGCACCAGATCTATGTCGGACCGCCCGGCGTTCTGCTGCGCCTCGGGTCGATCCGTCTGCGGCACTCCGCCACCTTCTCCTCCGTGGCCTTCTCCCCCGACGGAAGCCTGCTGGCCTCAGGCGGCCAGGACCCGGTCATCCGGCTGTGGGATCCCCAGACCGGGAAGGAACTACGTCAGATCCTCGGCCCCCCCAGAGGCGTGGGAGCCGTGGCGTTTTCGCCCGACGGCAAACATCTTGCGGGGGGCGGCGCGGACGGGGCCGTCCACTTCTTCGACGTGGCGACCGGCAAGGAGGTCCGAAGGCTCAAGGGCGTCCCCACGGACCTGCGCGTCCTGGCCTTCTCCCCGAAGGGCGACCTCGTCGTCGCGGGGGACAAGGCGAGCTTCCGGGCGTGGGATGCGGTCAGCGGCAAGGTGCTGTGGACGTTCGACCGGCAGGGTGAGAACACCCCGGTCGTGGCCTTCGCCCCGGACGGGCGCGCCGTGGCGGCGGCGTGGGGCGACCAGCCGGTGCGTCTCCTGGAGGCGGCCACGGGCAAGGTGATCCGCGAGCTGGGCAAGCACACCGGCTATCTCCAGGGCCTCGTCTTTTCCCCGGACGGCAAGGCGCTCCTGACGGTCGGTTTCGAGGAGACGGCGGCCTGGGACCCGACCACGGGGAAGAAGGTCGAAGCGCTGGACAGGGTCAAGGGGCGCGGCCGTTGCGCCGCCTTCTCCCCGGACGGCAAGCTCCTGGCGGTCGGCGGCAACGACAGCCACACGCGCCTGTGGGACTGGGCGAGCCGCAAGGAGGTGCTGCGGCTGCGCAAGCACCCCGACAACACGCGCTGCCTCGCGTTCTCCCCGGATGGCCGGACGCTCGCCACCGTGGCCGACGCGGTGGCGATCCACCTCTGGGACGTGGCCACGGGCCGCCCGAAGCTCGCCCTGCCAGGCCATGAGGAGCGCCTGACATCGGTGGCCTGTTCGCCCGACGGCCGCAGCATCATCACGGCTGCCTGGGACGGCACGGTGCGGCTGTGGGACGCGCAAACGGGGAAGGAGCAGCGCCGCCTCGATGTCGGCCAGGACAAGGAGCGCAACTTCGTCAACCCGGCGGCGCGGAATCATCTCGTCCTGTCGCCGGACGGGAAGCTGCTCGCCGCGGTGCGCGGCGACGAGGTCGCGTTGATCTGGGACGTCGCCACCGGGAAGGAAGTGCGGCGCTACCGGGCGACGTGCGTGGCGTTCTCGCCGGACGGCAAGCTGATCGCCTGCGGCGGCCGCGGCACCATGATCCAGGACGCGAACGCCGGCATCATTCGCCTGTACGACCGCGCGACGGGCAAGGAGGTGCGCGAGCTGCGCGGCCACCGGACGGTCCTCGGCGCGCTGGCGTTCACGCCGGACGGCAAGACGCTCCACTCGCGCGGCCTGGTCCACTTCGGGTCGCGCTTTGGGGATGCCGGGGAGGACGAGACGAAGCACGTGCGTGCCTGGGACGTGGCGACCGGGAAGGAGCGGCGTCCCCTGCCCGGGGGGGAGCGGCCCAACGGCGTGATCCTCGCCCCCGACGGCCGGACCGCGGCCACCTTCGCCATGATGGGCAAGACGGTGAACCTCTGGGAGGCCCTCACGGGCGGGCGGCGCGGCGAGCTGAAGGGCCACAAGGACATGGTCTTCGACGTCGCCTTCTCCCCCGACGGTCGCACGCTCGCCTCGGCGAGCATGGACGGCAGCGTGCGCCTGTGGGACCTGGCCTCCGGCAAGGAGGTCGGCCGCCTGGAGGGGCACCGCAGCTGGGTGGTCGCGGTCGCCTTCTCGCCGGACGGCACTAGGCTGGTTTCCGGCAGCCTCGACACCACTGCCCTGGTCTGGGACGTGGCGCGATTCACGCGGCGGCCGGCGACTCTCCGCGAACTGACCGCGGCCGAGTTGGAGTCGTGCTGGGAAGACCTCCGCGGCGATGCGGCGGTCGGGCACCTTGCCGTCGGGCGCCTGGTTGCCTCCCCGAAACAGGCGGTGTCGTTGCTGGCCGAGCGGCTGAAGCCGGCGCCGCCGGCGGACGCGGCACGCATCGCGCAGCTGATCGCCGACCTGGGGAGCGCGCAGTTCAAGGCCCGCGACCTGGCCGGGAAAGAGCTGGAGAAGCTGGGTCAGGTCGCCGCGCCGGCGGTGCGGAGGGCGCTGGACGTAAAGCCGGCGCTCGAGGTCCGGCGCAGGCTGGAGGGGTTGCTGGAAAAGTTGGAGGACGCCAGCCTGCCGCGGGACGAAGTGCGCCGGCTGCGGGCCATCGAGGCGCTGGAGCACATCGCCACTCCCGAGTCGCGAGGCCAGCTCGAAGCGCTGATTCGCGCAGGCGCCCCGGAGGGGCGCCTCACCCGCGAGGCGACGGCCGCGCTGCGCCGGTTGCAGCGGGGCGGGTGATGGCACGCCGACGAGCGGCGGGGCTTGTCCCCGCCGTGGGGAGAAGACGGAGGCTTCACGCCCGCCGCTCGCCAGTCACTTCCACCGGGGCGTGGACTTCATTACCTGGCCGCGGGGCCGTTCTTCCCGTCCACCGGAGGCATCGGGGGCACGGTCGTGGCGGGCGCCATCCCCGGCGGGGCGACGGAGAGGGTCACGACGCCGGCATACGGACTTGCAAAGGAATGCGCGGGTCCGTGTCCGTGTCCGCAGGCCGGCACTTCCTGGGGAACGCACTTGGTCGCGTCCTCCTCGCACCTGTGGATCTTGAGGACCAGGTAGCGTCGGGTGTACGGGCGCTCGCAGTGGCCCTTGTCACAATCGCAGCCCTTGAACAGGCCCCGGAAGTAGCAAAGGCAGATCGGCTCGCTCGTGCAGTTGTATTCCCTTTTCACCGTCTTCTTCACGTAGTGCTCGGGGACGCACACGGTCTTGGTCGGGGTACAGGAGCCGCCCTCGCAACAGACACCGTGCGGCGCGCCATCGATGATGACGCCGGCAGGGGGCGGGGGGGCCTGGGCCAGCAGCGGAGCCCCTCCCAGCAGTGCGAATCCGAGCAGTCCGAACAGATACTTCTTCATAAGGGTATTCTCCTTGGGCATCGTGCCCACTTGGGTTCCAGGAAAGCGGTCCCCGGGGATTTCAAGCCCCCGCGGCCCGGCGAAGGACCCGGCCGGGCCGTGGGGTCAGCCGCAGTCCTGGGGACTGCGGTTCGTTCGTGGCGGGGCGTTAGAACGATAGCTGCACGCGCATCCCCAAGCCGCTCGTGAAGCCCGGGATGGAGCCGGGGGGCAGGGCGTAACGGTGGTCGTAAACCCAGTCGAACATGCACACCAGGTTGGGGTTCAGGTGCCAGTTCACGGCTGCGCTGAAGCCATCCATGATGCCGCCCTGGATGCGGTTCAGGCCGCCGCCGCTATTGAGGTCGGTGTAGGAGTAGCGGGCGGCGACTTCCCAGGCGCCGGTGCCCGCGTTCAGGTGGCCGTTCTCGTCCCGGACGAACCAGGCGTTGCTGAACAGGCCTTTGGGGCCGAAGTACTGCCGGGCGAGTGTACCCCCCTTCTTGTCGTAGGCGCGGGCCTCGCCGGTCAGCGTGTAGGCCACCTGCACGTAACCGCCGTTGAACAGGTAGTCCTGGGGCGGAGTGAGTTTGGGGTTCAGGGTAACCCCCGCGGGGGCGATCCCGACCGCCCCATCGACCCAGTTCCAGCCGTACTCGGCCTGCAGCGAGAACGGCCCACGGACGTAGCAGAATTCCAGGCCGGCGAGGTAGTCGTTGCCGATCGCGATCGCCGCGGTATCGATCATCCGGTTGCTGTTGGCGTTCGGGACGATCTGGGCGCCGCCCGGCGAGCCGGCGGGGTCGTCTTCGCGCAGCTCCGGCCGGGCCCGCAGCTGAATCGTCCGGAACGGTGAGACGGCGATGTTGTTGGTCCCGTTGCGCCACCCGCCGGACACGCCCAGGTGCAGCCAGTGCCGGCCTTCACACTCGTAAATGGGCAGGAAGGTCAGACGGCCCTGCGCGCCCCACTGGCCGTCGCCGAAGAAGGCGCCGCTGGAGGTCGCTAGGTCGGAACGAAACGCCGTGGCCGTGTAGGTCATGTGCTCGTGCAGGAAGTCGTTGTGCAGCCAGATGCCGGTGACGAAGTTCTGGTTCAACTCGATGGCCTCGGCGTAGGACGACCGCTCCATGAACGTCATCGAGCGGCTGGAAGCCGTCATGTCGCCCTCGAACCCGACGGCGTCCTTGACGTGACCGACGCGGACCGTCCCGATGGCCGGGATCCTGTTCCACGCCACCCAGAATTCGTCAAGCCCGGCCGAGCTGAACTGGTTGTTTTCCAAAGCAAGGATGAGCCGGTACTCGAAGATATCCCACATCGTGCCCTCGACGAACGGGCGCAGGCGGCGGAAGTACGTGCCGTCTTCCAGGTTGCCGATGCCGCCCAGAGCGGCACCGGACGCGACGCCCTGCGCCTTGCCCGGGCGCCCGTCCGGGATGGTCCGCAGGCCCCCGGACTGGTTCCAGAAGACGTTGTCATAGTGCATCCAGAAGCCGGGGTGCATCGTGAAGTCATTGTTGGGCGTGCGCAGCCAGAGGTTGCCGATCTCGTTGAAGCTGGCACTGACTTTCAGGTCTGTGCCGATCTTGTAGCCTTCCTCTTCCGCGCGGGCCTTCTTCGCTTCCTCTTCCGCCTTCTTGGCAGAGTCCTTCTGTTTCAGATAATCGCCGACGATCTTCTGGACCTGGTCGCGGCCGAGCGGTGCGGCCCCTTCCTTGCCGCCGCTGTCGCCCTGTGTCGACACGTTCTGCAGCGCGTGCATCAACTCCTGGTTTTGCTTCTCCAACCGCTCGATGCGGGCGCGTAAATCCGCGTCGGGGGGGGCCTGGGGCGAGCCGAGGGTCGTCGTTGAGGGCTGCGCGGAGGGCTGGCCGACCGGCGGCGTGGCCGGGCCTTCCTGTGCGTTGCCCACCCGCGCCAGAACCAACAGGCCGACGCCACAGAGGATGGCGCGGCTGACGTGCCGCCGTAACTTCCCGATCATACTCGGACTCCTTTCCGACGAGACTCAGGCTCACTACAGTCGCGGTTCACCGCGGCCGCGGGCCGCTGTGGGCCGGCTCCGCCCAGGGCAGAGTAGCAGCCTGTTCAGCACCACCCCCGTTCGCGAGGCCACGGCAGAGTGGGTGGAAGCGGTACAATCGGCAAACCTGGGGAGAACGCCATGCCGGATCCTTCCGGGGCGAGAGCGAATTTCCCCTGCCATGTTTACTTTCGGAAAGAATGGCAAAGGGGGATTATGAAGTTAGGGAGGGTAGTTTGAAGTTAAGTTCGTCGTTTTCGGAAAGTCGGACAATGCCGGCACGCCCCGCGGGGGGCGGTACAGGCTGATGTCCATCGGGCCTCCAGCGGCGACGTCGGGCCGTGGGTCAGGACTCCGATCCTGACATGGCTTGTCAGGATCGGAGTCCTGACCCACATCACATCATGACGAAGGAGGAGCCCAGGCCGGTCAGGAACGTGTTCGCCGGGAAGCCGCTGGTCGCCGTGGTCGGCGTGAAGGTCGGCGTGGCCCCCGGGGTGGTAATCATCGGGGTCGCTCCGGGGGTCGTGATCAACGGCGTGGCCCCAGGAGTCGTGATCATCGGCGTGGCGCCCGGCGTGATCGTCGTGAAGGGGCTGAATAGCGTACTGCTCGGGGTAAACGTGCTGGTCCCCGTGGTGAGCGGAGCGGCGGTGCCCGTGAGGACGGTGCTGGACCCGGGGACGATGGTGCTGACCCCCGAACCGAACGTGGTCGTGGGGGCGACGTTGACCGTGTTCGGCGTGACGACGGTGCCGCCGGTGCCTCCCCCCGTGTTCGGGGCGACGATGACGGTCCCCGACGGCGTGACGACGGCAGTGCGGATGGTCTGGTCGGTGATGATATTGCGGTTGAGCTGCTCCAGGCCGGGCAGCGTGCCGACGAATTTCCCTCCCGCGTTGAGGAACCCCTGCACCGCGATGTTCACGTCCGAGATGTTGACGGCGTTGAAGCTCAGGTAGAGGTTGAGTTGGTTGAAGAACTCCGGCGAGCCGACGATCCGCGCCAGGACGGGGTCGATGGTCGCGCCCGCACGCATCTGCCCGACCCAGAACGTGGCCCCCACGGAGTCGAGCGGGCGGCTGAGGATCTCCCGGTAGGCGCTGTTGACCACGATGGCGTGCGCCTCGTCGCTGTTGAGGATCTGCGCGACCGCGTCCGCGCGCGTGGTCGGGGTGCCCCCCAGCCGCGGGAGCCAGAAGCCCTGATCGACCGGCCCCGGGTTGCGGCCGAGCTGCGACTGGTAGACCGCGGTGAGGAAGTTGCTGTTGGTGTTGCCGACGTGGGCGAAGTATTCGGTCGAGCCGAGGATGCCCGCCTTGACCTGCTCGTAGGTCCCGCCGCTTTCCAGAATGTTGCCAAAGAAGCGGAGGCCCAGGGTGTCCAGGGGTCGGCCGAGGTAGGTTTGGTAGAGGATCTGCAGTTCGCGGCCGTGATATTCGGGACTCTGCAGGATCTGGCCCGCGACCTGTTCCCGGGTGACACCCGCGTTGAGCTGCTGCCGCCAGAAAGCCTGGCCGAAGGAGTCGAGCGCCCGGCCCAGGAAGCCCTGGTAGACGCTGGCGACGAAGGCGTCGGTGGGCACCACCGCCGGCACGTCCCGCGCCTCGAGTTCCTCCAGGCGCAAGGGGGTGCGCCGCCGGTGAGTCACGGGGGCGGGGCGGGACCGGAACCAACGCCGCAGCGAGGACAGGCAGAAGCGCAGGCTCATGACGAGGACCTCCCTACAAGAGAAGAATGGATGCCCGGCCGCGGGCGCGCCTGCGGGCAGGCGCGCGGGACGGCCGTTCCGGCTGTTGGGGAAGGTCCTTCTTCAAAAGGGGGGGCTTCTGGGGATTCTAGGGGGGAGAAGTGGGAAAGACAACGGAATCAGGGTCGTAGGCGGATAGACAGAAACCCCGCGTCCAGGGGGTGCGGGTTCGTGGCCGACTCGCCCTCCGCTTCCGCGGCCGGCTTCTCCGGCGGCCGCAGTTTTTCCACCTGCGGGAGATCTTTCAAGCTCCGCAGCCCGAACACCTGGAGGAACTTCTTCGTCGTGCCGTACAACACCGGGCGGCCGAGCGAGTCGTGCCGGCCCGCGATCCGGACCAGCCCCTTTTCCATCAGCAGCCGCAGGATCTCGCCGCAGTGGACACCGCGGATCCCCTCAATGTCGCCGCGCATGATCGGCTGGCGGTACGCGACGATCGCCAGCGTCTCGCGCGCCGCCGTCGTCAGCCGCAGGTCCTGGCCGCCGCGCCGCAGCCGCGCCAGCCAGCGGTGGTACTGCGGCCGCGTCAGGAGCTGGAAACCGCCCGCCAGCTCCTCCACCTGGAACGCGCTGCCGTCCTTCTCGTACAGCGCGTGCAGCCGCCGCAGCAACCGCCGCGCCTCCGCCCCGTCATTCAGCCCCGCCGCCGCCGCCAGCCGCCGGGCCGTCAGCGGCTCGTCGGCCGCCAGCAGGACCGCCTCCACCCAGGCCAGCCGCGCGTCGCGCGTCAGCTCGCCCTCCGCCGCCTGCTCGACCGTCTCCTCGCGGTCGAAGTGATAGAGGAGCGGTAAACGGTGATTCTCGGGGAGACGGTCCGGTCGCCGCCGCTGCTCCGGGCCGCGCGGCGGCCGAGGATGAAGTTGTCCACGCATTCCTCGTTCCCCCGTGCGAACGCTTGCCACCGTTTCCGCCCGGACATACAGTAACGCCCGTCGCGATCCCCGACCAGCCAGACTCTTACGGTTGAGGAGCTGCTAACGGTGCCAGACTTCGTGCGGGCCATCCTCGAGTGGACATACTGGCCGTACCTCCTCGCCCTGATCGCCGCGGTGCTGCTGATCACCTTCATGCTGGTGTCCGCGATTTTCTCCGTGTGGCTGGAGCGCAAGGTGGCGGGCCGCATCCAGGACCGCCTCGGTCCCACGCGCGTCGGCGGCAAGTTCGGCTGGCTACAGACCCTCGCCGACGGCCTCAAGCTGCTGGTCAAGGAAGACATCATCCCCGGCTCGGCCGACCGCCTGCTGTTCCGCTTCGGCCCGTACATCGCGCTGGCCGGCTCGTTCATGGCGTTCATCGCCCTGCCGTACGGCGACGGCGTCGTCGCTCAGAACATGAACGTGGCCGTCTTCTTCATGCTCGCGGTCATGTCCACCGAGGTGTTCGGCATCATCCTGGCCGGCTACGGCTCGGGCAGCAAGTGGTCGCTGTTCGGCGGCATGCGCGAGGCGGCGCAGATGGTGAGCTACGAGGTGCCGATGGCCCTGTGCGTCATCGTGCCGGTCATCGTCGCGGGGACGATGAACCTCAGCACCCTCGCGGTGCAGCAGAAGGGCATCTGGAACTGGCTCGTCTTCAACGACCCGTTCACCTTCTGTGCCTTCTGGACCTACTTCACCTGCGCCACCGCGAGCTGCAAGCGCGCCCCGTTCGACCTGGCCGAGGCCGAGAGCGAGCTGGTCGCCGGCTTCCACACCGAGTACAGCGGCTTCCGCTGGCTGTCGCTGTTCATGGCGGAGTACGGCAGCATGTTCGCCGTCAGCGGCATCGCGAACCTGCTGTTCCTGGGCGGTTGGAGCATCGGCATCCCGTGGGAGCTGACCGACCTGCTGGGGCCGTTTTTCGGCAACATTATCAACGTGCTGGTGTTCATGTTCAAGTCGTGGTTCCTGGTGTTCGTGATGATGTGGGTGCGCTGGACGCTGCCGCGGCTGCGCATCGACCAGGTGATGATGACCTGCCTGAAATACCTCCTGCCGATCAGCTGCGTGCTGCTGCTGGGCGTGAGCCTGTGGCGCGTGGCGGTGCCCGAGGTGATCCAGGATTACTTCAAGTTCGTGCTGCTGACCCTCAGCCTGCTATTCGTGCTGCTGATCGTCAAGCAGATCCTGACCTGGGCGCAGGCGCCGCCGTCGTCCGCGATGCCCGGCATGTGGGGGGCGAAAGGCGTGACCGGCTACCAGGGCGCGAGGCAACCATAGGGCTCCTCCGTCAAAAAGCCCACGGGTTGCAACCCGTGGGCTTTGGGACTTCCCTGACTCCTGACCGTTAAATCCCATGGAAGACATTCGGCCTTTCCTGTTCTGGACGACCGCCGCGCTGACGGGCGGGTGCGCCATCGCCGTGTTGGTGTCGCAGAACATCGTCCGCAGTGCCACTTGGCTGCTGTTCACGCTCGGCGGCACGTCGGGCCTGTTCTTTCTCCTCGGCGCCGACTTCGTCGGGGCGACGCAGCTGCTCGTCTACGTCGGCGGCACGCTGGTGCTGGTAATCTTCGGCGTCATGCTCACGGCGCAGGGGCCGTTCATCACGATGAAGACCAGCGCCGCCGAGTGGGCCATCTCCGGCCTGGTCGGCCTGATGCTGTTCGGCGTTCTCGTCGTCGCCACGCAGACCGCCAGCAGGAGAGGCTTCAACCCCACCAGGGAGGTCCGTGACTACGCCCCGAAGCAGGTCCTCGCCGCGGACGTCGCGAAGGAAGCGGAGAAGCGAGCCAAGAAGACGGAACCCGGGCTTACCGAGGACCAGCTTCGCGCCGTGAGGCAGCACGCGATCACCGCGCAGTCGCAGTACACCGATGTGATCGGCCTGAGCTTCCTCGGCATCGGCGTCGGCCCGGCGCACACGGAGCGCGACAGCCAGGGCCGCGAGCGCGTCGCGCGGACGCATTATTTCCTGCCCTTCATGATCGTCTCGGTCCACCTTCTGGTCGTACTGATCGGCGCCGCCTACCTCGCCCGCGCTAAGCGCCGCAGGAGAGCCGCTGCATGAACGAAGTCGCTCTGGAGCATTACCTCCTCATCGGGGCCTTGCTGTTCGTGTGCGGCGCCTTGTGCATGGCGACGAAGCGCAACGCCATCGGCATCTTGATCGGCGTCGAGCTGGTGCTGAACGGGGCGAACATCAACTTCGTCGCCTTCGCGCACTACAACCCCGCCTTCGAGATCGAGGGCATGGTCTTCGCGCTGTTCGTGATCGTGCTGGCCGCGGCAGAGGCCGCCATTGCCCTGGCCATCGTGCTCAACTTCTACAACAACCACATGACCGTGGACGTTGACACCGCCGAGGAACTGAAAGGATAGTCGTCATGCCCGAGTTCCTCGAACAGCACCCCGGACTGATCTACGTCCTCGCCACCCTTCTGCCGCTGGCGTCGTTCCTGTTCCTCCTCATCCTGGGAGGGGTGCGGAACTTTCTCCGCCGCTCGCCGGAAGGCAGCGCCGGCGCGAACGTGTTCCGCCTCCTCGGCGGCGCATCGCCCGGGAGGGGGGCGGCCTACGTCGCCACCGCCGCCATCGCGCTGGCCTTCGTGTGCAGCCTCCTCGGTTTCATCTGGTACACCGGCGACGCCCACCACGTCGAGGAGGAAAGCCGCGCCCTCCGCGAGAAGCTGGCGAAGTTGACGCACGAAATGGACCACGCCGACGAGGAAAAGGAGCAGGTCGCGCTCGGGAAGGAGATCAAGGCGGTCAAGGAGGAACTGGGCCACGTCGAGGGCCGCTGGGAGGGCCGCGTCACCTGGGCGGCGGTCCACCCGGCGCACGCCACCGACCCCGGACAGGGCACCGCCCTCAAGGTCGGCTACCGCATCGACAACTTGTCGGCGATCATGTTCCTGATGGTGACGTTTATCGCCACCCTCATCCACATCTTCTCGATGGGCTACATGGCGGACGAACTGGAGCCGGTCGTCACCGACCACGACGTCCACACGGCGCACGGCCACCTGCACCGCCGCGGCCGCTTCGGCCGGTTCTTCCTGTTCCTGTCGCTGTTCTGTTTCTCGATGCTGAACCTGATCCTCGCGGACAACCTGTTCCAGGTGTTCGTGAGCTGGGAACTGGTCGGCGTCTGCTCGTTCCTGCTGGTCGGCTTCTACTACGAGCGGCAGAGCGCATCGAACGCGGCGAACAAGGCGTTCATCGTCAACCGCGTCGGCGACGTCGGCTTTATCATCGGCCTGCTGGTCCTGTGGACCTACGTCGGCAGCTTCAACTTCCAGGACATCTTCTCCCGCGTCCGCAGCCCCGAGCGCGCCTTCTCGACAGCGAAGGGCGAGCACGGCAAGCGCGTCACGCTGGAGTACGCCCACCAGATCGTCACGGCCGAGGTGGAGTCCGAATGGGGAGTGCCGCGGCGGCTGCTTGTCCTGCCGCCGGGCAGCTCGAAGGACCTGAGCACCCGCGCCGTGCTGTTCCCGCGCGACCAGGGTGACAGCCATTTCGCCGGCCTCGGCCCCAGGGGGAAAACGGCCCTCCGCTATGTCGAGAGTCCGAAGCCGGAGGAGTACGGCTCGATGCCGTACTGGCTGCTGGTGGTCGCGGGCCTGGGCATTTTCCTCGGCTGCGTCGGCAAGTCGGCGCAGTTCCCGCTGCACGTCTGGCTCCCCGACGCGATGGAAGGCCCCACGCCCGTCAGCGCCCTCATCCACGCCGCCACGATGGTGGCCGCCGGCGTCTACCTCGTCGGTCGCTGTTACCCTCTCTTCACGGCGGAAGTGCTGCTGGTGATCGCCTACACGGGGGCCATCACGCTGTTCGTGGCGGCGAGCATCGCCGTGGTGATGACGGACATCAAGAAGGTGCTGGCCTACTCGACCGTCAGCCAGCTCGGTTACATGATGCTCGCCCTGGGCATCGGCGGCTGGGTCGCCGGCCTGTTCCACCTCGTCACGCACGCCTTCTTCAAGGCCCTCCTCTTCCTGGGCTCCGGCAGTGTCATTTACGGCTGCCACCACCAGCAAGAAATGACGAAGATGGGCGGCCTGTTCCCGAAGATGAAGATCACCGCCCTGACCATGCTCGCCGGCTGCCTGGCGATCGCCGGCACGCCGCTGTTCAGCGGTTGGTACAGCAAGGACGCCATCCTCGCCCAGGCGTTCGGCTTCGGCGTGGTGTACCAGCACCACTTCCTGCTGTTCGCCCTGCCGCTGATCTCGGCCGGCATCACCGCGTTCTACATGTTCCGCATGTGGTTCATGACGTTCGCCGGCAAGCCGCGCGACCACCACGTCTACGACAACGCCCACGAGTCGCCGTGGCTCATGACGGTTCCGCTGATCGTCCTGGCGTTCTTCAGCGTCGTGGTCGCCTGGGGCTGGCCGGTCTGGGATCCCGAGGCGAGTGCGCTGGAACAGCAGATCCACCACGCCATGCCGGCATCGGTGATCGCCGACTTCGGCGGCGTGCCGGGGGTGGATTTCTGGGGCGGCCCGGCGTTCGCCAACCCCGAGGAAAGCGTGCGCGGCCAGGCGCACCACTACCACATGCTCGCCGGCAACCTGGCGCTCGGCGTGGCAGCCATTGGTTTCCTGTTCGCCCTGCTGATCTACTATTACCGCGTGCTCGACCCCGCCGAGGCCCGGGAGCAATTCCCGTGGATCTACGCCTTCCTGCGCAGCAAGTGGTACTTCGACGAGATCTACAGCGTGCTGCTGGTGCGGCCGGCGCTCACCGTCGCCGGCTGGTGCCGGGCGTTCGACGCCAACGTGATCGACGGAGTGGTGCATACGACGGCGCGGGCGACGGTGAATACGGCGCGCGGCAGCGGCCGCTTCGACCTGTGGATCGTCGATGGTCTCGTGAACGTGATGGCGCGGGCGTTCTGGGCGTTCGGCTCGTGGCTGCGCGGCCTGCAGACGGGCTATATCCGCAGTTACGTCGTCTTCCTCGTCGTGGCCGCCGTCGGCATCTGGGTGATCCTGTCGGCCCTGCTCGGGCCGGCGGTGCCGAAATAACCGGGCAGTCAAGCCCACGGGTTGCTACCCGTGGGCTTTTGGGACCTAGCGCGAGTGACCCTCCATGCCTGAAACCGATCTGCTGTGGATGTCGGCGGTGATCTTCCTGCCCAGCGTGTTCGCGCTGGTGCTGCTGTTCTTCCCGCGCGGCAGCGACGAGTACATGAAGTGGTGGGCGCTCCTCGGCACGGTGGCCACGCTGGTCGTCAGCCTGGTCCTGACCATCGACTTCTACGGCGTGCAGGAAGAGCACCGCGCCAACCCCGAGGCCTCCACCCTTGCCCGCCGCGCCGAGGCGGACGCCGCCCAAAACGCGAAGGCGAACCCGAACGAGTTCAAGGATCTCGTCGCGCGCTATCCGTGGATCGGCCGCTTCAACATCGACTACTACCTCGGCATCGACGGCATCAGCATGCCGCTGATCCTGCTGACCACGGTCATCACCCTCCTGGCGATGATCGCGAGCTGGAACATCGAGCGGCACGTGCGCGGTTACTGCGCGCTGTTCCTGCTGCTCGAGACCGGCATGATCGGCACCTTCCTGGCGCTCGACTTCTTCCTGTTTTACATCTTCTGGGAAGTGATGCTGCTGCCGATGTACTTCCTCATCGGCGTCTGGGGCGGGCCGCGCCGCGAGTACGCCGCCATCAAGTTCTTCCTCTACACCCTGTTCGGCAGCGTCTTGATCCTGATCGCCCTGCTCGCCTTCTATTTCACGAACATCCGCGACTTCGTCGACCCGCGTTTCGTCGAAACGCAGGCGAAGGTACTCGCCCACCGCGAGAAGATTTCGGTTCCGGCCGCTTTGAACAAGGTCGAGGTCAACTCGTTCGACCTGCTCGCCCTGCAGAAGGCCGGGCGCGCCGCCCGGCAGTACCTCAAGGAACTCAGCGAGGCGCGGCGGAAGGCGGCCGTTGACGGCAAGACAGTTGACGAGCAGGCGGTCCGGGAAAAGATCGCCCGCCAGGTGCTGCTGGAGAACCAGATACTGCTGCTGCCGGACAAGGACCGCGACAAATTCCGCCAGGGGACGCACGAGAAGCAGACCGAGCTGCGCAAGGAACTGGAGAAGCAGGTCACGCCGCAGGCCGTCGCCGCCGCGGCCGACCGCCTCGACCAGGGCTTCTTCTCGCCGACGTTCCAGTACATCATGTTCATCCTGCTGTTCGTCGGCTTCGCCATCAAGGTGCCGGTGTTCCCGTTCCACACCTGGCTGCCCGACGCCCACGTCGAGGCGCCGACGCCGATCAGCATGATCCTGGCCGGCGTGCTGCTGAAGCTCGGCGGCTACGGCATCCTGCGCATCGCCTACCCGATCTGCCCGTGGGCGGCCGAGGTGCTCGCCTGGCCGATCTGCATTTTCGCGATGATCAACATCGTCTATGGCGCCTTTGCGGCGATGGCCCAGACGGACTTCAAGAAGCTGGTGGCGTACAGCTCGATCAGCCACATGGGCTACGTGATCCTGGGTATCGCGGTATGGACGACGTCGGACCGGGCGCAGTACTGGCAGTGGGGCGTCAACGGGGCGATGTTCCAGATGATCGCGCACGGCATCACGTCAGCCGGCATGTTCTTCCTGGTCGGCGTGATCTACGACCGGGCGCACCACCGCAACCTGAACAATTTCCGCGGCCTGTACGAGCCGATGCCGCTGTACGGCGGCATCAGCGCGATCGTGTTCTTCGCGGCGATGGGGCTGCCAGGGATGTGCGGCTTCGTCGGCGAGTTCATGGTGATCCTGTCGGCGTGGAACTTCACGCCGGAGTCGTTCCCGCTGGCCGGCCGCGTGCTGGCGATCCTGGCGGCGCTGACGGTCGTGCTGACGGCGGCGTACATCCTGTGGACGCTGCAGCGCGTCTACTTCGGCACCAACGCGGCGTACAAGGACTACCCGGA
>JBBRPS010000173.1:0-14621 GCA_038227745.1 Gemmatales bacterium
AGGATCGATTGTTCCTCCGGCTCGTCGAAGTCGTACCGGAAGGCTGGAGACTCCGGCGTCGAGTAGACGAACCGGAGGTAGGTGGTCGGCATCGTTCCTCACCCGGTTACCTCGACGGCCTGACACCTCGCTATTTCGGGATCGGGATCAGGGCATCCAAGGTGGTCCCCGCCATGTAACCGAGGTCAGTCGCCGCCAGGGCGAAACGACCTCCCTGCCGCGTGCCGTCAAATACCGCGAGCAGCCTCCCCGTCCGCAGCACGGCGAACGCCCCAAGCGCTCCGAGAAGAGAGTCAATGTATCCGAAGCCCTGCCCGGTGGTGCCTCTGATGGGGCTGTCGTGCGTCTTGAATTTTACCGAAGACCGGGCGGAAAGGGCCTCCATTACCGCGAGTTCTTCGTTTCCCTTCGCCTTCTGGTAGATGAGCGGGTCTTGCGATTGCCTCGCCGCGATCCCGACGCCGTCATCGCTGACGCAGACCCGCAGGGATTCCCTCCCCGGGCTGGTGAGTTCTGCACCTCCCGTCTCATGCCCGCTGGTGACGCCGAACAAGCCGGGCCAGACGGTGAAGCGCTGCCCGTTCGCGAGCAAAAAGTAACTGGAGATCTTGGTCCTCTCTGGCAGGGGCTTTCGTCCGGCGTGGTCGTACACGTTCTGGATGGCCTCGAACGATAGCTTGATGACTTCCTGTAACCGCCCCCGCTCGAATCGACCGGGTGGCACGCCCAGGCGCGCCAGCGCTTTGAGGAAGGCCTCCCGGAACCTGTCTTCCCGTTCCGGGTTCACGGAAACCCCACGGTGCAGGTCGGTGAAGATGACCGCATGCGGCCCCGCCATGCGTTCCTTGCTGTCGAAACACCGCCTCACCTCGGCCGTCACGTCTACGCCGCCGGTCGTGATTTTATCGGCATGGACGGCGAGAGAGTAGCCGAGGCCCGATCCGTCCAAGGTCCGGCACCACCCGCCCTCCAGGAGGGGCGGGCCGTCCACCTCGACCCTGCCGTGGCCCGAACGGGGACGGATCGCGTTCCCGAGCCGCCAAGCCACCGCGGGGTCAAGGTCCGGCCAAGAGTCAAAGCAGATGGATGTCGTGCCGCCGGGCGGCTCTTCGCCCAGCCGTCTGATCACGGCTTCGGCGCTCTCGACGTCCATCCCCGCCCCGAGCCTGATCGTCAGTTTCCGTTCCATCGGAAGGTTCTCCAGTGTAACTCCTGCTCGGTGGCCGCCGACCGATCCGCCGATCAACTCTCCTTTCTTGTTTCGGTCCCCCAGCGCCCCTCGCTCGATCAGGACCCGAGCCGAAGGTCGCGCGCGCGACACCGCCGCCGGAATTGGCGTCAATTGCGCACGCCTCAGGGCGTCACCGCTCGTCACCGACGTCGCCACCGTCGTTTCCGCTAGAATGTACAAGGAGAGGTCTTGCCGGAAAAGGCGGATTGGAGGCACGCCGCTCACCCGGCAAGGCGGACGGGATGGGCTGCCCACCTCTCGCATGATCGACCTCCCCCGTCGCAAGCCCTCCAGAGGCGTGATATGATCAAGTGAACAGCAAACAACTCTCCAAACCCCAGTGAGATCCCCCCATGAGCCAGAACGCCGGGTCCTCCGCCATTGTCATCGAGAAGAAAAAGCCCGAGGCCCCGGTCTATGACGTGATGGGCGGTGACGCGCGCTGGGAGGTTAAAGTCCACGAGCACGGCCTGGTTGCGCTCCTCGACGTCATGCCCCGCTTCGCGCCGGTGGGCAAGACGGCGGACTTCGCGATCGTTCAGGCGGCCAGGGTGAGCTACGGCGAGGGGACCAAGCAGGTCAGCGAGGACCGCGGGCTGATCCGCTATCTGGCCCGGCACCGCCACACGACGCCGTTCGAGATGGTCGAGTTCAAGTTTCACCACGTCATGCCGATCTTCGTCGCTCGCCAGTGGATCAGGCACAGGACCGCGAACGTCAACGAGTATTCGGCCCGCTACTCCGTGGTCAAGGACCGCTTCTACCGCCCCTCCGTCGAGGGCGTCCGCCAGCAGAGCAAGACGAATCGCCAAGGAGGCGAGGGGCCAGCGGACATCTCGACCGCGGAGGACTTCCTGCGCTACTTGGAGGAGACGGAAGCGGCCCAGTACACCGGATACGAGAAGGCGCTGGAGGGCGGCATCGCCCGGGAGCTGGCCCGCATTGGCCTGCCCCTGAGCGTCTACACCGAATGGTACTGGAAGATCGACCTCCACAACCTCTTCCACTTCCTCTCCCTGCGCATGGACCCGCACGCGCAGCAGGAGATCCGCGAGTATGCGAACGCGATGTTCGCCCTCATCCAGCCCATCGTCCCCGTCGCCGCCGAGGCGTTCCTGGACTACCGGCTGAACGCCATGACCCTGTCGGGGCTGGAGATCGAGGCGCTGAGGTCGGGGCGGCCGCTGACGACGGAGAACAAGCGCGAATTGGCCGAGTGGCAGGAGAAGAAGAAACGGCTGGGCCTGGAGTAGTTGTCACGATTCGGAACACGCTCCGTCACTCCTGATCCGACGCGCTGGCACCAATTCCTGCGCGCGTCGGTCCGACACGCCGAAGTACCTTCAGTGGATGCCTCTGGCTCTCTGGGGGCAGGATTAACTCGTTGCTGCCACACCATGTTCGCAGCTGAACGGCTTTCACCCTTGGCCCGTGAACGCGTATACCCCCGACCCTATCCACGCCACCACCGCCGGCAAGGCAGGATGCGTATTGTTCGTCACCAATAACGCCGTCTTTCGGAAGGTCACAGGTCTGAGCAGCGCCGTACTGACCGAGGGGGCCGCGTCCTGAGTTGGCGTGCTGCCGAGAACGGCCGGTATGCCCCGTCACACGAATTTGTTACGATGGGTGGAGAGGGAGGCTCCCGGACTATCACACGGGGCGGGCTATGGCGGACAGGGCCGAGTTCACGATCGTTGGCGCCGGTCTCGCCGGCGCCCTCATGGCCTGCTACCTGGGCAGGGCCGGACGCCGCGTCGAGGTCTACGAGCGCCGCCCCGACCCGCGCACCGGCGCCCAGGACCACGGCCGCTCCATCAACCTCGCCCTCTCCGTCCGCGGCATTGACGCCCTCCGCCGCGTCGGCCTTGCCGACGCCGTCCTCCGCGACGCCATCCCCATGCGCGGCCGCCTGATCCACTCCCCAACCGGCACGCTCAGCTTCCAGCCCTACGGCAAGGACGACAGCGAGTCGATCAACTCCGTCGCGCGCGCCGGCCTCAACCTCACCCTCGTCAACGTCGCCGCGCAGTACGACTCCGTCCGCCTCTTCTTCGGCCGCCGCTGTACCGACATCGACCTGCCCACCGCAACCGTCGAATTGCTCGATACGACCACTTCAGCCCCCCTGAAAGTCGCCTGTGAGTCAGTCATCGGCGCCGACGGCGCCTACTCGGTGGTGCGGGCGCGGATGCAGAAACGCGACCGCTTCAACTACAGCCAGGAATACCTGTCGCACGGCTACAAGGAGCTGACGATCCCGCCCGGCCCCGGCGGCGCGTTCGCCCTGGAGAAGCACGCCCTGCACATCTGGCCGCGGCACAGCTTCATGATGATCGCCCTGCCCAACCGCGACGGCTCGTTCACCTGCACCCTGTTCTGGCCTTACGACGGCCCCGATGGCTTCGCGGCGATCCAGACCGAGGCGGACCTGCGCCACTTCTTCGAGCGCCACTTCCCCGACGCGCTGCCGCTCATGCCGAACCTCGCGGAGGACTTCTTCAAGAACCCCGTCGGCCCGCTGCTGACGGTCCGCTGCAACCCCTGGCACGCCGATGGCCGCGTGGTGCTCCTCGGCGACGCCTGCCACGCCGTCGTGCCGTTCCTCGGCCAGGGCATGAACGCCGCCTTCGAGGACTGCACCGTCCTCGACCGCTGCCTCGCCGACCACCCCGGCGACCGCGCCGCCGCCTTCCGCGCCTACGAGCACGAGCGCAAGGAGAACACCGACGCGCTCGCCGATCTGTGCGTCGATAACTTCCTGGAGATGCGCGACCGCGTCAGCTCGCCGCTGTTCCGCCTGCGCAAGCACCTCGACGTGCTGCTGCACCGGCTGTTCCCGCGCTGGTACCTGCCGCTGTACACGCTCGTTACCTTCACGACGACGCCCTACGCCGCGGCGCGGCGGCGGGCGCGGCGGCAGGAACGGGTAGTGCGAACCGCCCTTGCTGTGATGGTTCTCGCCCTCGCCGTCGTCCTCTACCTGGTGTGGCCATGAGCGAAGGCAAGGAACTGACGTACGTCGCGTACCTGCACCTCGACGAGCTGCTCGCGCTGCAGCGGCCGCGCTCCGAGCCGGCCGAGCACGACGAGATGCTGTTCATCGTCGTTCACCAGGCCTATGAACTCTGGTTCAAACTGCAGCTGCACGAGCTGGAGAAGATCAAGCGCGACTTCGTCGCCCACGACCTGTGGGACGCCGTCGCCACCTTCAAGCGAGTGCGGACGGTCATGAAGGTGATGGTCGAGCAGGTGGACATCGTCGAGACGCTGACGCCGATGTCCTTCGACAGCTTCCGCGTCCGCCTGGAGACGGCGTCAGGCTTCCAGTCGATCCAGTTCCGCGAGTTCGAGTTCGTGCTCGGCTACAAGCGGCCGGAGATGCTGCAGTTCCACACGCCCGGCACGCCCGGGTACGAGCGGCTCGTGGCGCGGCTGCACGAGCCGTCCGTGGTGGACTGCTTCTACACGTTCCTGGAGCACCACGGCGTCGCCATCCCGCCCGACCTGCGCGCCCGCGCCGTCACCCTGCCGGCCGGCCCCGACGCGCGCGTGCAGGAGGGGCTGCTGCGGCTGTACAAGGAGCACCACGACCTGGAGATTTTGTTCGAGCTCATGACGGACTTCGACGAGGGCTTTCAGGAGTGGCGCTACCGGCACATCAAGCTGGTGGAGCGCACGATCGGGAGCAAGCGCGGCACGGGCGGCTCGCTCGGCGTCGAGTTCCTGAAGAAATCGCTGTTCCACCCGGTGTTCGCGGACCTGTGGGCCATCCGGCACGAACTATGATTTACGACATCACGCCTCCGATTACCCCGCGGCTGCAGGTCTGGCCCGGCGACACGCCGCCGGCGCGCGAGGTGCTCCTGGACATGAAACGCGGCGACAACATCACGCTGTCCACACTGCGCGCCACGGTCCACCTCGGCGCCCACGCCGACGCCCCGAGTCACTATGGCGCCGACGCCCCCGCCATCGACGCCCGCAATTTGGACGACTACCTCGGGCCGTGCCAGGTGCTGCGCGTCGAGGTGCCGCGCAACACGCGCGTCACGCCGGACCTGCTGCGGGCGCAGGTCACGGCCCCGCGCGTGCTGCTGGCAACGGGGACCTACCCCGACCCGGAGCGGTTCAACACCGACTTCGCGGCGCTCAGCGTGGAGCTGGTCGAGGCGCTGCACCGGCAGGGGGTGCGGTTGGTCGGCGTCGATACGCCGAGCGTGGACCTCTTCGACTCGAAAGACTTGCCGGCGCACCGGGCGTTCCTGCGCTGCGACATGGCGATCCTGGAGGGGCTGGTGCTGCGCGACGTGCCGGAGGGCGTGTACGAGCTGATCGCGCTGCCGTTGAGGCTGGTGGGCTTCGACGCCAGCCCGGTGCGGGCGGTGCTGCGGGTCGTTTAGCCGCGGTTCGCAGAACCGCGGCTAAACGCCGGAACCTCCCCTTGCGTCCCGCCCCCGCCTCTGCTATACGCCAGCCCGCCACGGCGGCCTCCGCGTCCTTGACGGGGCATCGGCGGTGGGCTATCGTGAAATCTCCGGAACGCGACGAACTCCTCCAGCGCCTGACACCCGGGGAACACCGATGACCAGTGCCGAATTCGAGAGCTACCGCGAGCAACTCCTCTCCCTGCGGGAGCGCCTCAACGGCGACGTATCGCACCTCACCGACGAGGCCCTCCACTCCGACGGGGGCGAGACCGTCGGCAACCTGTCGCACGTGCCGCTGCACATGGCCGACCTCGGCACGGACAACTACGAGCGCGAGAACACCCTGCACCTGCTCGCCAACGAGGAGCAGCTCCTGCAGGAGATCGGGGCGGCCCTGGAGCGGATGGACAAGGGGACGTTCGGCCGATGCGAGGAGTGCGGCGGGCCGGTCCTGCCGAAGGCGCGGCTGAAGGAGCTGCCCTATACTCGGTATTGTGTCGAGTGCGCAAAGAAGCTGGACAGCAAACGCTCATGAGCACGCAGGCCGATCGATCCTATCGCTGGCTGTTCTGGTGCCTGGCCCTGGTCGGCCTCGCCATCGATCAGGGCAGCAAGTACGGCGTCTTCGCCTGGCTGTACAACGGCACCCCGAACAACTACCGGGCGGTCATCCCCGGCGCCTTCTGGCTGAACGTGAAGTTCAGCGGCGAGCGCGACGCGGGGAAGGACTTCCTCAGCCCGCTGCGCACCGTCGGCGGCGACCTGCTGCCGGAGGTCAACCACGGCGCCCTATGGGGCCTCGGGGGCAAGACGCCCGATGGCACCGGCACGGGGATGAACGACTTCTTCGCTCTGATCAGCCTCGGCGCCGCCCTGGCCATCGCGGCGTGGAGTTTCCGGGCCGCGGCGGCGAGGGAACGCTTCCTGTGTATCTCCCTCGGCCTGATTTTGGCGGGGACGCTGGGCAACCTCTACGACCGCGTCGTCTTCAGCGGCGTCCGCGATTTCCTGCACTGGAACTACCTGTTCGACTTCCCTGTCTTCAACTTGGCCGACTGCTGCCTGGTGTGCGGGGCCGGCCTGCTGCTGCTCCAGGCCTTCTACGGCCAGCCCGACAGTGAGGAGCAGCTCGCCGCCCAGGCCGCCGCGGCCGCGCCGGAGCAGGT
Source organism: Gemmatales bacterium (assembly GCA_038227745.1). Taxonomy (GTDB): domain Bacteria; phylum Planctomycetota; class Planctomycetia; order Gemmatales; family Gemmataceae; genus DASPXY01. Next base: position 6,828 of record JBBRPS010000173.1, read on the forward strand.
GGCGCAGGCGACGCAGTAACCGGGCCGCAGGCCCGCGCAAGAACAAGACCCGCCCGAGGCGCGGCGTGAGGGAAAAATCCTCTCGCCGGCCCCGGACGGGTCTTCCTCATTTTCACGGCGCTCGACCGGGATCGGCTTGCCGTTTCGCACGACCGCGTGGGGACAAGCTGCCAGCTTGTCCTGCCCACCGAGGACAAGCTGGCAGCTTGTCCCCACGGCGCCCTCCGGAATCCGGCTTGACTCGCAATCCGGGTGTGGCTATGTTCCCGCCCCTCTACCCGACATTGCTTGACGGAACGGGCGGGGCCGAACCGGCGCCGCTTCAAGAGACAGCCCACGGCTCATCGGGGGAGCCGGGCGCCGTATCTGGTTTGGGGGATAATCATGAGACCGACTACCTGCACGCGAAAGGCCGTCCACGTCGCCGGGAGAGCCGGCGGCCGGCAGTTGCTGGCCGGCCTGGCCCTGCTCCTGGCATCTGGCCTCGGCCTGTTCGGGGCGCGGGCAGGCGCCCAGGGGCCGGCACCAGCGCCGCCGCCCGGGGCTCAGCTGCCGCCCAAGAGCTACATGAACAAGAGCGTCTTCTACCTGCCGATCCTCATCGACGACCGCGTCCGCAGCAACCTGCGCGAGATCCAGCTCTTCGCCAAGGACCACCCGTCCAAGCAGTGGCTGATGGCCAAGAAGGCCCTGCCGACCGACACCGTCTTCCCCTACCGCCCGATGGGCGACGGCGAGTTCTGGTTCACGGTCGTCACCGTGGACAAGTCGGGGCGCCAGACGCCCGCCGACGTCTCCCACGAAGGCCCCGGCGTGATCGTCGTCTACGACACGCAGGCGCCGCTGGTCGATATCCGCCAGCTGCAGATGGCCTCCGAGGGGCAGCTCGTGCAGTGCGAGGCGCGCGACCCGAACCTGGACCCGACCAAGACGCGCATGGAGTACCAGACGGCCGACAAGGCCTGGCGCGCGGGCGAGCCGGTCCCCGGCCGGGCCGACACCTTCTGCATCCCGCAGCAGGCGATGCACAACGGCATGGTCAAGGTGACGGCCGTGGACATGGCGGGCAACGTGACCGTCCGCGAGATGAGCCTCATCGGCCGCGTCGCGGGCATGAACGTCTCCGAGGGCCCGACCCAGGTCGCGGTGAGTGAGCCGGCCGCCCCGCGGCAGCTCCCGGTCGTACACAACACGCCGCCGGTGGTGGAAGGCCCGGCGCTCGGCGGCTTACCGGGGAACAACGCCCCGCCGTCCGCCCCGGCCCGCGTCGAGTCCGTGACGCAGGCGTACAAGATCACGCCGCCCTCCACCCCGTGCCCCGGCGGCGTCTGCACGCCCCAGGCTAACGCGCAGGAGGGCAAGGTGGTGCAGACCGGCGCGACCGTGCCGGCGTCCTCCCGCTCGGCGACCGCTCCCGCGGCGCGGCACCTGGTCAGCAGCACGCACGTGTCGCTGGAGTACCAGATCGAGCAGGTCGGCGCCAGCGGCGTCGGCAAGGTCGAGATGTGGATTACCTCCGATGGTGGCCAGACCTGGCAGTGCCTCGGGGAGGATCCCGACCGCCACAGCCCCGTCGAGATCGACCTGCCCGGCGAGGGCAGCTATGGCGTCAGCCTGGTGGTGAGCAACGGCCGCGGCTTCGGCGCCACGCCGCCCGCCCCCGGCGACGCCCCCGACTGGTGGATCGAGGTGGACCTGACCAAGCCTGTCGTGGAGCTGACCTCCGTCCGTCCGGGCAGCGGCGACGACGCCACCGCCCTGTGGATCAACTGGAACGCCCGCGACAAGAACCTCGGCAACGACGCCGTGGACCTGTTCTACGCCGTCAACCGCGAAGGGCCGTGGACGCCGATCGCCAGGGGCGTGAAGAACGACAGCCGCTACCGCTGGAGCGTGCCGAAGCAGATCGGGCCGCTCGCGTTCATCCGCCTGGTGGTGACCGACAAGGCGGGCAACAAGACCCAGTGCGAGACGCCGCAGGCGATCGCCCTGGACGACATGTCGCGGCCGCGCGGCCACGTGGTCGGCATCGCCCCGACGGCGGACCCGCAGGCAGGCAACCCGGCCAGCCATTGAGCGCGACCGGGTGAGAAGGGGGCAGGGTGAGCGGAAAGCTCACGGGTACAACCCGTGGGCTTTCCGTCTTTTGTCGCCCTCGTCGCCTTTGGCGGATAGTTTCCTCCGCGCCGCTGCCGTAGAATGGGCGGTATCGTCAGCGATAACGAGCGCCCGGTTTGCGGGCGGGCAGAGGAAGGCTTCCCCTCGACCACGCACCATGAAGAACGCACCCGCCGCGGCGCTGCTCGGACAGTGGCAGCGCTCGCGCCTGCTCCTCGCCGAGGACTGGGAAAACACGCCCGCGGACGTCCGCCGGCGCCTCGCCGCCGCGCCCGACCAGGAGGGCCTGCTCGCCGGGCTCGTCGAGCACCGGCTGCTGACGCCGTACCAGGCCGACCAACTCCGCGCCGGCGTTGCCTTCGGCCTGGTGCTGGGGAACTACCGCGTGCTCGACCGGCTCGGCGGCCCGGGCGGCGCCTTCTACCACGCCGAGCACATGCGCCTCCGCACCCGCGTCGCCGTCAAGGTCCTCTCCGTCGCGCCCGGGCAGCCGCCCACCCTGCTCCGCCGCTTCTTCCAGGATTTGCGCACCGCCGCTCGGCTGCGGCACCCCAACCTGGCTGCCGTCCTCGACGCCGGCGAGGAGACCGCCGACTCCTCGGGGCCGGTCCTGCACTACGTCGTCAGCGAGCACGTCGAGGGCATCGACTTGAAGGAGCGCGTCGCGCGGCACGGGCCGTTCAGCCCCGCGGAGACCGCTAACCTCGCCCACCAGATTGCCGGCGCCCTCGCCGAGGCCCACGGCAAGGACTTGCTGCACGGCGACCTGCGGCCCTCGAAGGTGCGCGTGACGCCGGAGGGGGATGCGGTCCTGACCGATTTCGGCCTCGCGCTGCCGTCCCAGGGGCGCCGCCCGCCGGCGGAGGGACGCGATCCCTACGCGGCCCCGGAGGAGGCCGACGCCTTGGTCCGCGACCCCCGCACCGACCTCTACCGGCTTGGCGCCATCCTGTTCTGGTGCCTGACCGGCCGCCTGCCCCCCGCACCAGATGGCTCCGGTAACGGGGTACACCCTTCTCTCCGCAGCTGGTGCGGCGACTGCCCGGCCGGGTTGGAGGGAGTCGTCGTCCGCCTGCTGGCGCCCCGGCCGGAAGACCGCTTCCCGGGCGCCCCGGCGCTGGTCCGTACCCTGCTCACCTGCCTCGACGACGGCCCCACACCCTCGGCCAACGGCCCCGGCCCGAAGGACGAAACCGCGATCCGCGCCGCCGGCCGCGACCCGGCCCTGCTCGCCCCGGCCCGGCTGCTCGCCCCCACGCCCAGCCCGCGGCTGCTGATCGTCGATGACGAGCCGAGCATCCGCCTGTTCTGCCGTTACGCCCTCCAACTCGAAGGGCTCGAGTGCGATGAGGCGTCCGACGGCAAGCAGGCCCTGGCGGCGTTCCAGCGACGGCCTTACGACCTGGTGCTGCTCGACATCGACATGCCGGTGATGAACGGCCTTGAGGTGTGCCGGCGCCTGCGCAACGCGCCGCTCGACCCGCACCTCAAGGTCATCATGTTCTCCGGCCGGGCCAGCTCCGACGACCTGGCGCAGATGCTCCTGACCGGGGCGGACGACTGCCTCACCAAGCCGTTCACGCTGGTACAGCTGCGGTCGCGCGTCAAGGCGGCCCTGCGACTCAAGGTGGCCCAGCAGCGCTCCGACCTGCTCAACCGCCGCCTCCTCGTCGTCAACGCCGAGTTGGAGCAGCACCTCAGCGCCCGCGACAGCGATTTGATCCAGGCGCGCAACGCGCTGGTGCTGGCGCTGGCCAAGCTGGTGGAGTACCGCGACACCGAGACGGGGGCGCACCTGCTGCGGCTGCAGACTTACAGCCGGCGCCTGGCGGAGGCGGCGGCGCAACAGCCTGCCTTTGCCGGCCAGATCGACCGCAACTTCATCGACATGCTGGCCTGCTGCGCGCCGCTGCACGACATCGGCAAGGTGGGCCTGCCCGACCACATCCTGCTCAAGCCGGCGAAGCTGGAGCCGGACGAGCGGGTGGTGATGCAGACGCACACGGTCATCGGCGCCGACACGCTGAAGGAGGTGGCGCGGCAGCACGGCTTCGCGCTGGGCTTCCTGCAGATGGCGATGGACATCACGCGGCACCACCACGAGCGCTACGACGGCAACGGCTACCCCGACCGCCTGGCGGGCAGTGACATCCCGCTGTCGGCGCGGCTGGTGTCGATCGCGGACGTCTACGATGCGCTACGGTCGCGCCGGGTCTACAAGCCCGCGCTGTCGCACGCTGTCACGGTGGAGTTGCTGCTGGAGGGGTTCGGCACGCAGTTCGACCCGGCACTGCTGGAGGCGTTCCGGGAATGTCTGGGTGATTTCGAGCAGATTTACGGGCGGCTGGCGGACTGAGGAAAAAGACAAGTAGGCAGTGCATAAGCCCACGGGCCGCGCCCCGTGGGGGAAGCGTTTCTGCCTACTGCCTTCTGCCTCGCCCTCCCAACCCGCCCGCGCCCGCGGTGGGAAACGGCTGCGTCGTCGGGCAGGCTCTTGACAATGGCCCCGCGCCCCGCGTACAGTTCGCCTTGTGCGCGTGCAGGAGGCAACGGGTTGCGACATCAGGGCCGGCGAACGGCGCCCCTCTCCCGGGCCGCGTTTCCGACGGCCCTCCCTCCATTCCGGAACAACCCTTCCCGAAAGGAATCTCCTCTTTCCTGAGACGGACCGGACGACCGGGGCGATGGCTGTGCGTCGCAGGGGGGCCGTGTCCTGCACGCGAATCGTATGACAAGCACCTGAGAGGCTTCGGGCCGTTGACGAGGGGCCTGACCGCGGTGTTCCCCTCCCTGCACGGGGGCCACCCGTTGAGGCGAGCAAGGACGCACCGTCCCGGGGACGGTGAGACGAGAAATCCCCCAAACGGAAAGGGTGGCCCGGCCGTAGACGTTCAGGGAGGTGAGCCATGCTGGAGGGGCTGTCAGGGTTCCTGATCGCCGTTCTGGTAGGGACGTTCGTGGAGTATTGGGCGCACCGCCTGATGCACTCCTGGTTGCTGAAGAAGAAGCACGCGCTGCACCACCGCGATGGTTGGGGCCAGGGCTGGCTCGGCGAGTTCTGGGACTACTTCCTCGGCACCGTCCCCGTGATGGCCGTCGCCTTCGCGGTATGCTACTTCGCCATCGAGAGCCTGGGGGCCGGCATCGGTTTCATCGCGGGCGGGGTGTTTTATGCCGCCTGGGCCGCTTACAGTCACCAGTTGCAGCACGAGAAGCCCGAGCTGTGTTTCTGGCTGGTGCGGCCGGTCCACCACCTGCATCACCAGGGGCACATGTGGCACCACAACTTCGGCATCTCGTTCGACCTGTGGGACCGCGTGTTCGGGACGTACCGCCCCGTCGAGTGGAAGCGCGCGCGGCCGCTGCGTGAGTACCCGCTGAAGGCGTACTTCCAGATCCGCTGGTTCTAGTGGTTGCGGTGGGGATCGTGGCCGACTCGCTCCGCGAGTCGGGGAAGGACCCGACTCGCGGAGCGAGTCGGCCACGATCCCGGCGGCCGCGAGCATCGGGCGAACCGAGGTTGCCGGGGAGGGGACCGCGGCTGTAAGGTAAAGGGGCGACACGTTCGTTCAGGGAGTCCGGCACACGCACATGGCTGCCCCCGCTACGGCATACCTGGTCGTCCGCCGTGAGGATGGGTTCGGAGACGTCTACCCACTCACTGCCGGACAGCGCTTCACCCTGGGCCGGGCGGCGACCAACCGCGTCGTCCTCAAGGACGAGCTGTGCAGCCGCGAGCACGCCGAGGTCTACCACGCCGACGGCCGCTGGTGCCTGCGCGACCTGGAAAGCCTCAACGGCACCCGCATCAACGGCGACACCCTCGACACCGAGTGGGAATTGTCCCCGCGCGACGAGATCAACGTCGGCCGTACCCACCTCCTGTTCGTCGAGGACATGGGCCAGCTGCCGAACCTCCCCGAGCAGCAGCCGCCCGACGACGGCGTCTCGATCAAGAAGCGCCTCGGCCAGACGCGCTTCCTCACCCCCAGCCCCGCCGACCCGAACCCGCAGGAGGACGGCGCCACCGCCGCCGGCGGCCCCCCGGCCAGCCGGCACAGCCTCAGCCGCGACCTGTCGCTGCTCTACCGCATGGCCCTCGACATGGGCTCGGCCGGCTCGTACCAGGACCTGGCCGGCATCGTCCTCGACGGCCTGCTCGAGGGCGTCCCCGCCGAGGTCGGCGCCGTCCTCACTCTCAAGGAGGGCCGCGAGCTGGAGGTGACGGCCCACCGTCACCGCGACCCGAGCATCCGCACCTACACGCGCGTCTCGGAGTACGTGACCAACGAGGTGATCGCCGGCAAGGAGGCGATCCTCGCCGAGGACGTGGCGCGCGACCGCTATCTGCGCAACCGCGAGAGCCTGACCAACCTCGGGGCGACCAGCCTGATCTGCGCGCCGGTCATGTTCGGCGAGAAGATCTTCGGCCTGATCCACCTGTACTGCACCGACCCGCACAAAGCGCTGAACGCGGAGGACCTGGAGTTCACCGTCGCGGTTGCCAAGCAGCTCGGCACGGTGACGCACCAGCTGCAGCGACAGGCGTCGCTGAGCGCCGAGAACCAGTCGCTGCGGGCGCAGCTCAAGGTCGAGAGCGAGCTGATCGGCGACAGTGGGACGATGAAGGCGATCGAGGCGCAGATTTCGCGCGTGGCGGGCACCAACGCGACGGTGCTGATCCGCGGCGAGAGCGGCTCGGGCAAGGAGTTGGTGGCGCGCGCGCTCCACTACTCCAGCCCGCGCCGCGAGGGGCCGTTCATCTGCCTGAACTGCGCCGCGCTCACCGAGACGCTGCTGGAGAGCGAGCTGTTCGGCCACGAGCGCGGCGCCTTCACGGGAGCGACGGAGAAGAAGATCGGCAAGTTCGAGGCGTCCGACCGCGGCACGATCTTCCTCGACGAGATCGGCGAGATGAGCGTCGGCACGCAGGCGAAGCTGCTGCGCGTGCTGGAGGGCCACCCGTTCGAGCGCGTCGGCGGCAACACGCCGATCCGCGTGGACGTGCGCGTGGTGTCGGCGACGAACCAGCCGCTGGAGAAGAACCTGCAGGAGGGGACGTTCCGCCGCGATTTGTTCTACCGGCTGCAGGTGGTGGAGATCCGGGTGCCGCCGCTGCGCGAGCGGTTGAGCGACGTGCCGACTCTGGCGGAGCATTTCCTGAAGCGGTTCGTGCGCGAGACAGGGCGGAAGATCCGCGGCTTCACGCCGGCGGCGATGAAGAAGATGGAGACGTACCACTGGCCGGGGAACGTACGCGAGCTGCGCAACGTGGTGGAGCGGGCGGTGGCGCTGGGGATGGGGCCGACGCTGGACGCACAGGACGTGTGGCTGTCGTCGCTGGAGGCGGACGGCCCGGTGCCGCTGACGGCAGCCGCCGCGGAATACGAGCCTTTGTCGATCGTGGAGCTGGAAAAACGGCACATCCTGCGGACGCTGGAACACACCGACTGGAACAAGAGCCAGGCGGCGGCGATCTTGAAGATCGAGCGGTCCACGCTGGACCGGAAGATCAAGCTGTACGAGCTGAAGCGCTGACCTGCCGCCCGGCGCTGGCCTTGGACGGCCTGCCCAGGCTCGTTATACTCGCTCCTTTGGCAAGACCGTCACGGAGGGCAGGCATGTCGTCTCTCACCACCACTTCCCAGGCGCTCCCGGAGCCGGACCCGTTCCCCT
>JBBRPS010000174.1:0-14590 GCA_038227745.1 Gemmatales bacterium
GCAAGCAGGCGCGCTCCGCCAGGCTTGCCGTTTCGCGCTCGCTCCACCACTCCCGACGCTACCCCCTCACCCCCGACCCCTCTCCCCCGCGTACAGGGGCGAGGGGGGAACAACTGAACCGCCTGCGGTATACTGGACGAATCAGAGGACGAACCGGCCCAGGAGGACGCCGATGGCCAAGGCCGCCACCACCGCCCCGCCGACGGCCAGCCGCCGGCCCCACACGGGGGGTTTGCGCGGCGGCTGGTTGAGGATGCGGAGGATGCGCTCCCGCTCTACCGGATCCTCGATCGGTTCGGGGATCAGAATCTGCAATGGAGCAACACGGGACTTCGTTTTCAGATCCAGGTTATCGCTCATGGATGTGGCCTCTCAATCGAACACCGCGAAAGACATCTCACCCTTTACAATATCTGTTCTACCAAAATCCTTTTGAAAAAACGACACTTGAAACGTGTACCGCCCCGCCTGAGGAAAGCTACACCGGATCGGCACACACACCGGCACCAAGGTTTCGGGAGCGTCGAACTGCGGGCGAATCTTCGCCAGGAAAATCACCTTGTCCGTCTGATCGTTCAAAATCTGGAGATACCCGGGGAACACCCCCGTGCGCGCACAAGACAGGAGGACGTACACCCAAAGTTCCGGATGGGTGTACGGGAACGAATCCACCCTCAACTCGTAGCGAACGTCCAGAAGGTCGAACACGTTCGCCTCCGTCTCGCTGGCCTCAACGTGATCGCAGATCGTCATCACGCGCACCCTCGGAACGACAGCCGCTTTCGCCATGACCTTCCCTCGCCGTTGAGACTCGGCCAACCTTCGACACACACCTCCCCGCTCACCTCTCTCCGACCTCCCCCGCCCGCCGCAGCGGCACGAACTGCACCGGCAGCACGTCGCGCTCCACCCGCTCGCCGTTCGGCCCCTTCACGATCACCCGCAGCGACTGCCCCGCCCACACCTCGCCCACCGGAATGATCATCACCCCGCCCGGCTTGAGCTGCTCGAACAGCGGCCCCGGCACCTCCTTCGCCCCGCACGTCACGATCACCGCGTCGAACGGCCCCGCCTCCGCCCAGCCCAGGTAACCGTCGCCCGCCTTTACGTGGACGTTGCGATAACCCAGCCGCTCCAGCCGTGCCCGCGCCGCCTCCGCCAGCGCCGGCAGCAGCTCGACCGTCCACACCTCGCCGGCCAGCTCCGCCAGCACCGCCGCCTGGTAGCCGCTGCCCGTGCCGACCTCCAGCACGCGCTGCCCTGGCTGCGGATCCAGCGCCTCCGTCATGAACGCCACAATGTACGGCTGCGAGATCGTCTGCCCCAGGCCGATCGGCAGCGCCCAGTCCTCGTAGGCCTGGCCGCGTAAATCCTCCGGCACGAACTCGTGGCGCGGCACGCGCCGCATCGCCGCCAGCACCCGCTCGTTCCGTATCCCCCGCGCGATCAGTTGCTCTTCCACCATGGCACCCCTCCGCGAAGCCCACCCGGCCGCGGTCGAGGGCGTACGCCCCGCGCAACCGCCGGCCACACAGGCCGTACAACCCAGAAAAACCGACCACCAAAGCCGCAAACGGGGTCCGTACATCTTGCCCTCCTCCCCCAAACTTTCAGTCTATTCCGCCCCCGCACCGGGCCGTCCGTGCGGACCGTTTCTGCGTGCCGTATCTCCTTTTCGGTTCGGAGTTTATCGTGAGGCGAATAGGCTTTACCTGGGGGACTTTTTCCGCTACAATAAAGCGGTAGATCAGAGGTCTACCGACGCCTTCCCGGTATGGGGCTTTCGGCCCCGGTGAAGCCGTCAGCCGCGCGCGCCTGTTCGGGAGGCGGACTCAATCAGAACCATGCAACGGCCTCCGCTCACCTTTGCTCGCTTCGTGCCCGCCCCGCAGAACCGCCCGGCCTTGCTCGCCGTGCAGGAGGTGGCCGACTGCGTCTGCTCCCGCCGCCCGCGCCGCAAGATCAACCCGCTGTTCCTGCACGGGTCGCCCGGGACCGGCAAGACCCACCTGGCAGCTGCCCTCGCCGACGAAGTCATCCGCCGCTGCCCCGACCTCGTCGTCGCCCTCGCCGCCGCCGGCGACCTCGCCGCCGCCGGGGAACAGGAGGACGTCTTGCAGGAGGCGCGCCAGAGCGACCTGTTCATCGTCGAGGACCTGCAGCACCTGCCCCCGCAGGCCGCGGAGGCGTTCGTTCAGGTACTGGACGCGCTGCAGTCCCGCGGGCAGCAGATCGTCTGTACCGCGTCCGCCGGCCCGCAGCAGCTCACCCACCGCGGCCAGCGCTTCCCCGCCCGCCTGACGAGCCGCCTGGCCGCCGGCCTGGTGGTGCGCCTGGAGCCGCTGCCCGCCGCCGGACGCCTGGCCCTGCTTCGAGAGAAGGCCCGCGGACGGGTCGCGGTCGGCCCCGACGTGCTAACCTGGCTGGCCGAGCACCTCAACGGCGGCCGCGAACTCGAGGGAGCGCTGACGCAGGTGGAGGCGCTGGCTCGGCTGGAGCGACGGACGCCGGACGTGGCTGCGGTCGCCGCCCACTTCCGCGAACAGGCCGAGGCGGGGCAGGTCACGGTCGAGCGCATCGCCCAGCGCGTGGGCGGCTACTACCGCGTCAAGCCCGAGCAGCTCCAGTCGCGCCGCCGTTACCGCGGCGTGCTGCTGCCGCGCCAGGTCGGCATGTACCTCGCCCGCCAGTTGACCGGCCTGTCGCTGGAGCAGATCGGCGCCTACTTCGGCGGCCGCGATCACAGCACCGTGCTGCACGCCTGCCGCAAGGTCGAGCAGGCCCTGGGCAGCGACGCCGCCCTGTCCGGCGCGGTCCGCCAGCTCCACGCGGAGCTGGTGTAAATGCCCCTGTGGAAAAGCTGTTGGTCCCGTGACGCTTTCCTGTCACCGTGCGGCGGCCGTTTCGTCCGGGTCGTGAGCAACGGGCGGCGCGAGCGGTTTACTCGACCGCCGTCAACGCGATAGCGACCGGGCGTCAACGGGTTTTCCACAGCAGGGCCGTAAGCGCAACTGGTGAAGTATCAAAGGATACGTCTGCGGCAGTGAAGTTACGGACGCGAAGAGGCGAGCCCTTAACTACTACTGCTGAGGATAGATCAGAGATCTGTTTTTCTTTGGGATCCGCGTCAAGCCCACGGGTTGCCACCCGTGGGCTTCCCGAACCGCCCCAACCAGGACAGGAGTCTGTGCATGAAGGCACTGTGCCACCGCGAAGGATTGCTGGCCGCCTGTCAGCTCGCCAGCGTGGCCGTGGCGTCGCGCGACGTCAAGCCGATCCTCAAGAACATCAAGGCCATCGTGGACGGCGACCGCTGCACCCTGATGGCCACCGACCTGGAGCTGGGCATCCGCATCGACGTGCGCAGCGTCCGCGTCGAGGAGCCCGGCGAGGCCATCCTGCCGGCCGCCAAGATCATCTCGATCCTGCGCGAGTCCACCGACGAGGAGCTGACCGTCGAGGCCGGTCCCGATGCCTGCATCGTCCGCGGCCAGTTCAACGAGTTCGAGATGCCCGGCGAGGACCCGTCGGTCTTCCCCGACATCCCGCCGTTCAGCGAGGACAAATACCACGAGCTGAGCGCCGGCCTGCTGCGCGAGATGATCCGCCGTACCCTGTTCGCCGCGGCCGCCGCCGAGCACGCCCGCTTCGGCGCCACCACCGGCGTGCTGTGGGAGCTGGACGAGGACAAGGCCCGCCTGGTGGCGACGGACGGCCGGCGCCTGGCGATGGCCGAGGGGCCGGCGACGGCCCACGGCGGCCACAGCACCAAGGGCCAGATGCCGGTCGTGCCGGCCAAGGCGATGAGCCTGCTGGAGCGCAACCTCCAGGAGGAGGACGAGCTGGTGCGGATCTGCCTGCGGGCCAACGACGTGCTCATCAAGACCGAACGGGCGATGATCGTCAGCCGGCTGGTGGAGGGGCGTTATCCCGACTACCGCCGCGTGCTGCCGCAGAAGGCGAGCGCCAAGGTGCCGCTGACGGTCGGGCCGTTCAACACCGCGGTGCGGCAGGCGGCGATCATGACCGACGAGGAGAGCAAGCGGGTGGTGTTCACCTTCGCGAAAAAGAAGTTGGTCCTGCAGGCCCGCGGCCCCGCGGCCGGTCGCTCGCGCGTGGAGATGCCGCTGGAGTACGACGGCAAAAACATCGAGATCAGCTTCGACCCGAAGTACCTGACGGAGATGCTGCGCGTGCTGGGCCCCGACGAGCAGCTCACGCTGGAGCTGGAGGACGGCAACAAGCCGGCGCTGTTCCGCAACGAGGCGGGCGATTACTCGTACGTCGTCGTGCCGCTGGTGGTGCGCGAGTGAATCGTTTAGCCGCGGTTCGCAGAACCGCGTGCGGCCGTCACCCCGGACGCGGTTCTGCGAACCGCGGCTAAACTCGGAGGCGCGGGAATGGACAAGGGTCCCGAGCTGTTCAAGGAGATCCTGAGCCGGCTGTTCGCGGCGCGCGGCTGGGGCCGGCGGCAGGGCCGGCTGCACCTGGAAAAGGCCTGGGCCGAGGCCGCCGGCCCCGAGTTCGCCGAGCACACGCGCGTCTCCGGCCTGCGCCGCGGCGTGCTGGAAGTGGAGGTCAACAGTGCCGTCCTGCTGCAAGAGCTGGCCCACTTCCACAAACGGCGGCTGCTGGAACAACTCCGCGGCCGCCTGCCGGGCACCACCGTAAACGACCTGCGCTTCCGCAACGGGGCCTGGCAGAACGACTGAGTACCACGCGGCCCACAAGCCCACGGTCCGCAACGCATTGAGGAATAGACATGAGTGACGATCGCACCCTTGTGGCCGACACCGAGCCGAACGCCGCCGAGACCACGGCCGCCGTGGCCGCCGCCCAGGAAGCCGCCACCGCGGCCGGCGCCGAGAAGTACGGCTCGGACGCCGTGCGCGTCCTCCGCGACGCCGCCCACATCCGGCAGAATCCGGGCATGTACATCGGCGACACGGCCACCAAGGGGTTACACCATCTCCTCTACGAATTGGTCTACAACAGCGTCGATGAGGCCCTGGCCGGCTTCTGCCACAACATCCACGTCGTCGTTCACGTGGACGGCAGCATCAGCGTCAGCGACGACGGCCGCGGCATCCCGGTGGACGTCCACCCCGAAACCGGCCGCTCGACCCTGGAGCTGGTCCTCACCACCGTCGGCGCCGGCGCCAAGTTCGACAAGCGCACCTACAAGACGTCGGCCGGCCTGCACGGCATGGGCGCCAAGGCGGTCACCGCCCTGAGCGAATGGACCGAGGCCGAGGTGCGCCGCGGCGGCCGCGTCTACATGCAGGAGTACGAGCGCGGCAAGCCGACCACCGAGGTCAAGGACATCGGCGCCGCCAACAATCGCACCGGCACCAAGGTCACCTTCAAGCCCGACCCCCTGATCTTCCGCGAAACCACGTTCGACTACGACACACTGGAATCGCGCCTGCGCGAGCTGGCCTTCCTCAACAAGGGCCTGAGCATCACCCTCGCCGACGAGCGCGGCCCCGAGAAGGAGACGTACCACTACGCCGGCGGCGTGTCCGAGTACGTCGAGTACCTCGACCGCGCCGAGGACACGCTGCACAAGCCGATCTACCTCGACAAGACGTTGGACGACGTCCGCGTCGAGGTGGCCCTGCAGTACACGCCCGGCGAGGAGGAGCGCGTTTACTGCTACGCCAACAACGCCTACAACCCCGGCGGCGGCACGCACCTGTCGGGCTTTCGGTCGGCCCTGACCCGCACGCTGAACGCCTACGGCAACAAGGAGAACCTGTTCAAGAACGCCCTGCAGCCGACGGGTGAGGACTTCCGCGAGGGCCTGACCGCCATCGTCAGCGTCAAGGTGCCGGGGCCGCAGTTCGAGTCGCAGACGAAGATCCGCCTCAACAACCCCGAGGTGGAGGGCATCGTCACCAGCATCGTCAACGAGCACCTGGCGAAGTACCTGGAGGAGAACCCCAAGGATGCCCTGAAGATCATGAAGAAAGTGGTCCTCGCCGCCGAGGCGCGCGAGGCGGCGTCGAAGGCGAAGAAGGCCCTGAAGGATCGCAAGAGCATCCTCAACGGCGGCGGCCTGCCGGGCAAGCTGATGGACTGCACCAGCCGCGACCGCGACGAGTCGGAGCTGTTCCTCGTCGAGGGCCAGAGTGCCGGTGGCTCCGCCGAGAGCGGCCGCGACCGCATGTATCAGGCGATCCTGCCGCTGCGCGGCAAGGTGCTGAACGTCGAGAGGGCGCGCCAGGAGAAGGTGCTGGGCAACGAGGAGATCTGCAACCTCATTAGCGCGGTCGGCATCGACATCGGCAACTGCGAGGACATGAGCAAGCTGCGCTACGGCAAGGTGGTGCTGCTGACCGACGCCGACGTGGACGGCCAGCACATCCGCACGCTGCTGCTGACGTTCTTCTACCGGCAGATGCGGCGACTGATCGAGGAGGGCCACGTCTTCGTGGCGCGGCCGCCGCTGTACAAGGTGACGGCGAAGAAGAGCATCCGTTTCGTGCAGCGGGCCGACGAGATGGCGCGCGAGCTGATGGAACGCGGCCTGGACGGGACGCGGCTGCGGCTGCTGGAGCTGAAGGCCGAGCCGGGCGTCACGCCGCGGGCGGCCGCCGTGCTGGAGGGCGAGCGCCTGACGAAGCTGGTGCAGGTGCTGGGCGAGATGGAGGACGCGCTGCAGATCCTGGAGCGGCGCGGCCTGAGGCTGGGGAGCCTGCTGGCGCGGGCGCACGGCGGGGCGCTGCCGGTCTACCGCGTTCACCTCGGCGGTGCCGAGCACTGGTTCGCGACGCCTCAGGAGGTGGATGCCTTCCGCCTGAAGGAGCAGGAGCGGCTGGGCCATGAGTTGGTGATCGGCGACGAGCTGCGCCTGGGGGCGCCGGCGAAGAACGGGAACGGCAGTGGGAACGGCGACGGCCATGCGGCCGAGGCGCTCTTCGTGCAGGAGCTGCACGAGGTGCGCGGCATCAACCGCGGGCTGGAGCGGCTGCGCGAGTTCGGGCTGACGGGTGCGGACCTGGTGCCGCTGCCGCGGCCGGCGGGACGCGAGCCGCCGGTGCGCTTCGTGCTGGAGAACGGCGACCGGCGGACGTTGCTGGTGTCGCTGCGCGAGCTGGTGCCGGAGGTTCGCCACCAGGGCGAGCGCGGGCTGACGATCACGCGCTTCAAGGGCCTGGGCGAGATGGACGCTGACGAGTTGTGGGAGACGACGCTGGACCCGGCGAAGCGGACGCTGATGAAGGTGCAGCTCGACGACGCCTTGAAGGCGGACGAGATGTTCCGGACGCTGATGGGCGAGAAGGTCGAGCCGCGTCGCGACTTCATTCAGAAGCATGCCCTGGAGGTCAAGCGCGAGGAGATCGATTACCACGGCGCCTGACGAGGGTCGAAACGGCCAGGGGCGGAGAGCGCCTCAGCGCCCTCCACCCCTGGCCGCTTCGTGCCGTGATCGCGACATTCCGGTGTGGGGGTTGGCACGATGCCTGCAGAACAGAGCCTTACTCCGGAAGAGGCCCGGGACGCATTCAACGCCGTTGCTGCACTGCAGGATGAGATCGCGTTCCGCTGGCTCGCGGAGGGCTGTGAGTGCCGGGCGCAGCTCATGATCGAGTACCTCCTGGGGCTGGGCCTACAGCCGGGGCGCGTGTGGGCGATTTCCGTGGGGCGCCCGCTGTCGTTCCCGCAACCCGGAAACCCGCGCCACCGTTACAAGTGGGCGAACCACGTCGCCCCGACGGTTCCAGTTGCGGGTGCAGAGTATGGGGTATTGGTCATTGATCCATCGCTCTGGCCGGGAGGTCCGTGTACCCTAAGGGAGTGGGCGGTGTTGCTGTGGGCGAATGCCGTTGAGGTGTCATCTGTTGGGCTGTTACAAGCGGAGATCTTGAAACGGCAGGCAGCGCTGGCGCTGCAAGGGCTGGATCTCGATGCGGTGATCTTCAGCCTCCGTCTCGGCGAGCCGCCGTTGCCGGAGAGCGGGGGATCCGGCTTCCGAATCGACGCCGACCCGCCGGAAGGGCCGAGCGAGTTCGCCCGCAAAGAGATGCGCGTCTACCGCGCCAATCAAAAGAAGTTGCCGCCCCCGTCTCCGTGAGGGCGGGGGCATTCGGAAGGGGGGTCCTGATGGCCGGCCCGACGGTGTGCGACGTCCATGGCATTCAGGTCGTCACGGGAGTCCAGGCATCTGACGGGGGTGCCTTCCAGGTCACCCTCCTTGGGGGACAACAGGCGACTCTCCCCCCGGATCACCCCGACCAAGACGTCATTCTCCTCCAGGCTGACCATAGCCTTCGTCATGGGGATCCTGTTGGTGTGGTCGTGGATCCGACCGGCAATCTCGTGGATTTGCGCTACGCGAACCGGGTGACTGTCCGCTACGTCCGAGACGACGAGGAAGATAGCAATCGCGTGATGGTGGCATTTTGGGGGTTCAGCTCCATTTGCTATCTGACGCGGGATCACCCGGAGTTCGAGCGCATTCGGACGACCCTGGCGGCGGCCGCCGCTCGCGGCGAGCCGGTGTGGTTTGCGAACCGAACGTGGCCGGTCATGGGGGAGACGGAGATCTGGAACCGGATTCTCGACGCCCGGCCAGGGAGTGAGTTCGGCGCTGTGTTCGAGCCGGACGGGACGACAGTAACGGGGCGGAACGGCACGGCGGCCGTTGCGGAGAAGCCGTGATACCCAGGGGAATAGCCGGGAGGCGAAGAACCATGGCATCTGTGACGGAGACACGGGCGACTCTCGCCGACCTTTCCCGGGTCGAGGGGAAGGCGGAACTCGTCAACGGAAGGATCGAGCCGATGTCGCCCGCGGGAGACCTGCCGACCGACGTTGCGGGGGAGATTTACGTCAGCCTGCGTGCGTACGTCAAGAAACATGGCAAAGGTGTGGCGAAGAGCGACGGTATCGGCTACGCCGTCCCCGAACTTCTCTCGGGCCGCGAGTCCTTTTCCCCCGACGCCTCCTACTACGACGGGCCGCGGCCGGCCAACCGGATGCGCTTCATTGAGGGGCCGCCGACGCTCGCCGTCGAGGTCCGCAGCGAGAACGACTACGGTGACGCCGCGGAGCGCAACCTCGCGGCGAAGCGGGGGGAATACTTCGCGGCAGGGACGGCGGTCGTCTGGGACGTGGACCCGGTGAATCAGTGCGTTCGAGTCTACCGGGCGACGGCTCCGGAGCAGCCGGCCGTGTACCGCCGGGGCGAGATGGCCGAAGCGGAACCCGCGGTCCCCGGATGGCGGATGCGGGTCGATGAGATGTTCTCGTAAGGGTCGGCGCCGCTCATCGGGAACCTGGTTGAAGACGGACGAGATGTTCCGGACGCTGATGGGCGAGAAGGTCGAGCCGCACCGCGACTTGATTCAGAAGCACGCCCTGGAGGTCAAGCGCGAGGAGATCGATTACCACGGGGCGTGAGAATCTTCGGTCGTCCGGCGGCCTGTGGCAGCGAGGTGGAACGTGGCGGTGGTGCGTTCTCATGAGCAGCGGTGAGCAACCAAAGCCGCTCTTCTGGGTGGGGTCCAGTAGGAAGGATCTGAAGGGTTTCCCGCTGGAGGTCCGGCGGGCCGTGGGGTTTGCCCTCTTCCGGGCTCAGGCTGGAGGGAAGCACATTGGCGCCAAGCCCCTCAAGGGCTTCGGCGGTGCCGGCGTGTTGGAGGTGGTCGAGGACTACGAAGGGAGTGCCTTTCGGGCGGTGTACACGGTCAAGTTTGCGGGCGCCGTGTACGTGCTCCACGCCTTCCAGAAGAAATCGAAGAGGGGGGTGAAGACGCCGAAGGCGGAGCTGGACTTGATACGCGAGCGGCTCAAAGCTGCGGAGGAACACCATGGGGAATGGCGCGCGGCCCGGGAAGACGAAGAAGGCGACGAGTCCGGCGCCGGAAGTCGAGACGAGTAGCGGCAACGTGTTTGCCGACCTCGACGTCCCCGATGCCGACGAGGCGCTGGCCAGGGCCGATCTGGCCCGGCGCATTGGCGATCTCATTTCGGGGCAGAAGATGACTCGGGCACTGGCGGGGTCTATCCTGGGAGTGGACCAGCCAGCAGTCCTGGCACTGCTCAGCGGGAGGCTCGACGGGTTCTCCACGGACCGGCTCTTCCGGTTCCTGAACGCCCTCGGCCAGGATGTGGAGATTGTGGTCCGGCCAAGGGGGCGGGGGAACGGTCACGCATCCACCCGCGTGATCGATTCTTGACGTGTCCTGGGGAGCAAAGGGCTGTGCAAGGTGTCAGGCGCTTTTGGGGAAGCCTCTGACACCTTGTACAGTCCTTTTTCGTTCCCGTGCCGGTGAGAAAAAACTAAGGCCGACTTGTGCTGCTTGGAGGCGCAGATTTCTCTCGGCGAATATCTGAGAAGTGTGTGTTACTCCCCGCGGTGTCTGGAGCGAGAATATCCAGAGTTCAGTCTCCGGCTCTGGCGGCTGGATCTCGCCGAGTGAGAACTGTTACTTCTTCAAGCACAGGTGCCCCTTTGCCCTCTCGGTGTCCAGCTCCCACACACTGCTGACGTGTACCTCGGTGCCGGCGCCGAGCCGGTTGAGGATCCCCAACAACTCCTCTTCCTCCTCGCACAAATACCAGTCCGGCGACGTTCCCATGCGGGGAAACCGCACCTCCACCAGGACGGGCGGGTTCTCAAAGAGGCGCGCGAGGGCCGCCTGGGCCTCGGTCGTTTCCGGTGACAGGACCTTACTCACGGTCTACCCCTCCGGTTCAAGGATGTGTGCGGCGTCACACAACCTGGCGCTGTAATGGGCGTTGAAATACTCGTGCAGGGTGCGGCCCCGAAGACGCACCCACAGGCGACGGAGCCAGCGCAGTCGCGCCTCGTAGTGTACGGCGTTGACCTCGGCGACAGGAGTTTCTCCCTCCGCCTGCACGAGAGTCGCAGCGTCAGCAGGTGCCGACTGCTGCCATTGTGCGGAGAGCTTTCCGCGGTGTCAATCGCACCGGCATAGATGAACAGGGAAACGAATACATCTGCGGTTTCACACGCTCAGAAAGAAACGTGTGAAGCCTTGCATATCCCCTGCCCGTTTCGCAATCATGGAGAGAGCGGCTGGCGAACGGCACTCCCTTCGAGAGGCGACAGATGTTCACGATTCGTTCTCGCGGCGCCTCGCTCTGTGACGGCTTTACCCGCCGAGACGTCCTCCACGCCGGCGGCCTTGGGTTCCTCGGCCTCTCGCTGCCGGACCTGCTGGGGCAGCGCCCGGCTGCGGCCGCCGAACTCGCCCCTGGCCCCAGGCCCGGCCGCGCCCGTGCGTGCATCGTTCTCTTCCTCATGGGCGGCCCGCCGCAGCACTCCACCTGGGACCCCAAGCCCGACGCCCCCGCGGAGGTGCGCGGCCAGTTCCGGCCCATCGCCACCGCCGTGCCCGGAATCCGCGTCGGCGAACTGATGCCGAACCTCGCCCGCCACGCCGACAAGCTCTGCATCTTGCGCGCCCTCTCCACCGGCGACAACGCCCACTCCTCCAGCGGCTACTACATGCTCACCGGCCGGCCCCACCAGCCGATGAACGCCGAGAACGCCAACCCCGGCGCGCCCAATAACTGGCCCTTCCTCGGTGCCGTCGTCCAGCGCCTCCGCGGCGCCGCCGGCCCCCTCCCCGCGGCGGTACGCCTGCCCCACCGGATCTTCAACACCGATGGCTCGGTCTGGCCTGGCCAGGACGCCGGCTTCCTGGGCCGCACCGCCGACCCCTGGCTGCTCCGCTGCGAGCCGGGCGCCGCCCACTTCCGCATCCCCGAGTTCAGCCTCGCCGCCGACCTTCCTCCCGACCGCCTCGAGGATCGGCGCACCCTCCTGACGCGCGTCAACCGGCGGATCGACCTTGCCGACCGGGTCGGCGGCCTGGAGCGCTACGACCGCCAGACGCAGCAGGCCTTCGACCTGCTGCGCTCGGCCCGCGCCGGCCATGCCTTCGACCTGGACCGTGAGCCGCCGACGGTGCGCGACCGCTACGGCCGCGGCCAGTTCGGCCAGAGCGTGCTGCTGGCCCGGCGCCTGGTGGAGGCGGGCGTGTCGCTGGTGCAGGTCAACTGGTTCCGCGGGCCGGACGAGCCGAGCGACAACCCGTGCTGGGACTCGCACACGCGCGAGACGGAGCGGCTGCGCGACGTCCTGGTGCCGCCGATGGACCGGGCCTTCGCGGCCCTGCTGGAAGACCTCTCGCAGCGCGGCATGCTTCGAGAGACGCTGGTCGTTTGCATATCGGAGTTCGGCCGCACGCCGCGGTTCAACGGCCGTGGCGGGCGCGACCACTGGGGCTACGTCTTCTCCGGGGCGCTGGCGGGGGGCGGCATCCGCGGCGGCCAGGTCCACGGCGCGTCGGACCGGGTCGGCGGCCAGCCGAAGGAAGGGCGCGTCTCCCCCGAAGACCTGACGGCCACCCTCTTCCACTGCCTGGGCTACCGCCCCGATACCGAGGTTCAGGACACCCTGGGTCGCCCCCTGGCCATCAGCCGGGGCCAGGTCATCCGGCAACTGTTTTGACCCGCCGCCGGGACCGTCGGCTGGACATCCAGGACCCTCCTCAATGGTCGGTGCCGAAAACGCCACGGCCCCGGGAAGAACTGCTGAGGTTCTTCCCGGGGCCGTCTCCTGCCGCAATTTCCTGGCGTCTCAGACCCCCCCCGCCGGCTAGAAATTGTTGTTGAACGGGTTCCCGAAGTTGCCGAAGCCGTTGAGGCCGCCGGGATTGAACGGGTTCCCGAAGTTGCCGAAGCCGTTCCCCACGGGCAACTGCTGGGGCATTCCCGGGAACATGCCGGGCGCCGGACTGTAGGGCGTCAGCAGGTAGGGCGAACTCACGCCGAACGGGCTCGGCCCGAACGGACTCACGCCGAAGGGATTCAGCCCGAAGGGGCTTTGCGCCAGCGGGCTCACCCCGTACGGATTCAGCCCGAACGGCCCGACCTGGTTCAGCAGGAACGGGTTCGGAGCAAGCTGGTTCAGCAGGAACGGGTTGGCCGAGAGCGCCTGGTTCTGCAACGACAGCAGCTGATACCGCGCCAGGGACGTCCGCCAGGGCGGCGGGACGGCGTAGTTCAAGACCGACCTGTTGTCGCGCAAGGTCGAGAACGGATTCCGGAACGGGTTGGTGAACGAGTAAGGATTGAGGGCCGAGTTCAGCGCCGGGCTGTATGGGCTGAAATACGGGCTGTACGGGTTCAGGGCGTAGGGGTTCGCCAGCGGATTGGCGAACGGGTTGAGGACCGATGCCGCGTAGGGGTTGACGAACGGCTGGTTGTACGGGTTGGCGAACGGCTGGGTGTACTGGGGGTTGAGCGGCGGGTAGTAGGGACTGGGGAGCGGGTTGGTCCGGAAGGGGGGCGACGTGCCGCCGGGGACCGACGGCCTTAGAGTCGGGCGTGTGCTCCCCGGGGTGGTCGTCTTGCTCTTGCCGGTTGTCGTGCTCTTCCCGGAGGGCGGCCCCTGTTTCGAGCTGAAAATCGGCCTGGGCTTGTCGGTGTTCTTCACCTGGGCAGAGGCATTTCCGGCCCCCGACAGCCAGGCCCCCACCGCCAGCGCCGCGAGCGAACCGATCCCCATGCGTCTCATTGCCATCCCTCCGGAAGAACTCCGAGAACTGTGCAATCCCTGGAAGTGCCTCTACCGTTTAGACGTGGAACGCGACGGAAGAGTTTCCTTGCGCGCCATTTCGCCAAAACGGGCGGGCGGCGGTCCCGGCCTTTTCCCCTGGCGTCCCCCCCGCGGCGCCTGTACAAAACAGGTGGCCGCGTACCGTTCGGCGGTGCGCGGGTCGGCCCGCGCCCTAACCCCGTCTGGAAACTATTCTATGGAAGTTTTCCTGCACTTCCTGACCAAGCACATTTTCTTCGCCCTCTTCATGATCGGCATGTCGCTGGTCGGGGTGGCGCTGGTCATCTGGCGGCTGCTGCTCAACTTCAGCGCTCGCACCGATATGAACGTCTTCCTGCCGCGTCTGCAGGACCGCCTGGAGAAGGAGGGGGCGGAAGGGGCACTGAAGCTGTGCAAGGCCGAGACGGGCATGATCCCGCGCCGCCTGTTCGTCGCCGGCCTGGAGACGTCGAAACAGGGCCTGGCGGCGATGCGGCGGGCGATGGCGAACGTCATCGAGCTGGAGATCCTGCCGGACCTGAACTTCCTGCTGCCGACCATCCTGGCCATCGCCAAGATCGCGACGATGGTCGGCCTGCTCGGCACGGTCATGAGCATGATTGGCACCTTCACCGAGCTGCAGCACATGGGCGCCGGCAAGGACGTGGCCAAGCAGGGCGGCGACATCGGTCTGGCGCTGGCGGCGACCGCGGTCGGCCTGGTGACCGCCATCCCGCTCGTCTTCGCCCACGTGCTGTTCAAGGCCTGGGTGGGCAACTTCGAGACGCGCATGAAGAGCGCCGCGCAGAAGCTGCTGGTGCTCGTGCAGGCCGCCCGGCCCGCCGCCGCCCAGCCCAAGGCCGCCGTGGCGCCGGTCGAGACGTCCGTGCGGCACGGTTGAACCGTGGAATTTCGAGCGGTGTGCGGTGGGGTGCAGCGGGCGCGCTTTGGAGTGCGGCGCTCGGCGCCGCTTTCTCTCTTTCTTTATCGCCTCCTGAGGCCTGGGGCCAGAGA
>JBBRPS010000175.1:0-14553 GCA_038227745.1 Gemmatales bacterium
GGCGACGTTCGACGTCAAGGTGCAGGACGACGGCGGCACCGCCGCCCCCGGCAGCTTCGATACCTCCGCCACCCAGACGTTCACCCTCACCGTCAACCTCGTCAACGACCAGCCCAGCTTCACCGCCATCGACCCGCCGGCCGTGAACGAGGACACGGGGGTGCATACGGTCCCCAACTGGGCGGCCTTCCACCCCGACGGGACCGCCATGCCCGCGGCCAACGAGGCGGGGCAGATGGTGCTGAGGTACATCGTCAGCAACGTCACCACCCCCGGCCTGTTCGCCGTGCTGCCGGCCGTGGATAACAGCGGGAACCTCACGTACACCCTGAAGAACGACGTCTCGGGCAGCACGACGTTCGTCGTCAAGGTGCAGGACGACGGCGGCACCGCCGCCCCCGGCAGCAGCGACACGTCCGCCACCCAGACCTTCACCCTCACCGTCAACCTCGTCAACGACCAGCCCAGCTTCACGGCGAGCAACCAGATAGCGAACGAGGACACCGGGGCGCATACCGTCCCCAACTGGGCCGCCTTCCACCCCGACGGCAACGCCGTCGCCGCGGCCAACGAGGCGGGGCAGAAGGTGCTGGCGTACACGGTCAGCAACGTCACCGACCTCAGCTTCCTGTTCGCGGTGGCGCCCAGCGTGGACACCAGCGGCACCCTGACCTACACCCTCAATCCCAACGTCTCCGGCATGGCGACGTTCGACATCAAGGTGCAGGACGACGGCGGCACCGTCGCCCCCGGCAGCAGCGATACCTCCGCCACCCAGACGTTCACCCTCACCGTCAACCTCGTCAACGACCAGCCCAGCTTCACCGCCAGCAACCCGCCGACGGTCAACGAGGACACCGGGGCCCAGACGGTCCCCAACTTCATCACCTCCTTCAACCCCGGCGGTGCCCCCGACCTCAACGAAGCGGGGCAGAAGGTCAAGCAGTACATCGTCAGCAACGTCGTCAACGCCGGCCTGTTCGCCGTGCTGCCGGCCGTGGACACCAGCGGGAACCTCACGTACACCCTCAAACCCAACGTCTCCGGCATGGCGACGTTCGACGTCAAGGCGCAGGACGACGGCGGCACCGCCTTCCCCGGCAGCGTCGATACGTCCGCCACCCAGACCTTCACGATCACCGTCAACCTCGTCAACGACCAGCCCAGCTTCACCGCTACCAACCCGCCGACGGTCAACCAGGACACCGGGGCGCAGACGGTCCCCAACTGGGCAACCTTCCACCCCGACGGGAACGCCACGCCCGCGGCCAACGAGGCGGGGCAGAAGGTGCTGGCGTACACGGTCAGCAACGTCACCGACCTCGGCGCCCTGTTTGCGGTGGCGCCCAGCGTGGACACCAGCGGCACCCTGACCTACACCCTCAACCCCAACGTCTCCGGCATGGCGACGTTCGACGTCAAGGTGCAGGACGACGGCGGCACCGCCGCCCCCGGCAGCAGCGATGCCTCCGCCACCCAGACGTTCACCCTCACCGTCAACCTCGTCAACCACGCGCCGAGCTTCACGAAGGGATCCGACCCGTTCGTCCTGGAGAACAGCGGCCCGCACACCGTGTCCCCGTGGGCGGCCAACCTGAACCCCGGGCAGGCCAGCGAGAGCGGGCAGCACCTCAACTTCCTCGTCAGCGACGACAACCCCGGCCTGTTCTCCGTCCAGCCGATCATCGACCCGTCGGGCAACCTGTCCTTCACGCCGGCGGCCAACACCAACGGCGCCAGCGTGATCACCGTCCGGCTGCACGACGACGGCGGCACCGCGTTCGGCGGGCAGGACACCAGCGCCCCGCAGACCTTCACCATCACCGTCAGCGGCACCAACACCGTGGTGACCGCGGTGCCGCCCTCTTCGGTCTTCGGCCAGGCGGTGACCTTCACGGCCACCCTCACCCCCACGACGCCGGGCACGCCAAACGCCGGCACCGTGAGCTTCTATGACGGGCCGGTCGCGCCGGCCGACCTCCTCGGCACGGACACCGTCAACGGCGGCACGGCCCACGTGACGACTTCCGCCCTGACCACGGGTGCCAGCCACACCATCACCACCGTCTACTCCGGCACCCCCAGCTTCGCCGCCAGCACCGGCATGCTGACCGGGTTCACCGTGACCCAGGCACCCACCGGCACGACGGTCGGCGCCTCGCCGGGTTCCTCGACCTTCGGCCTGCCGGTGATCCTCACGGCCACCGTCAGCGGCGGAGCCGCGGGCGCGCCGAACGGCGGGAACGTGGGCTTCTACGACGGCGCCGCCGTCCCCACGAACCTCCTCGGGACCAGCAACGTCAGCGGCGGCGTCGCCATGCTGACAACCTCCGCCCTGCCCGCGGGCCCCAGCCACACCATCACCGCGCTCTACTCCGGCAACGCGAACTTCACCGGCAGTTTCGGGACACTGCCGGGGTACGCGGTGAGTCAGGCAGCCACCGGCACCACGGTCAGCGCGTCGCCGGGCGCCTCGACCTTCGGCCAGCAGGTGACCTTCACGGCCACGGTCAGCGCCGCCTCGGGCGGCACGCCGAACGCCGGCTCCGTCAGCTTCTTCGACGGGGCGGCCACGTCGGCGAACTTCCTCGGGGCGGGCAGCGTCAGCGGCGGCGTGGGCACCCTGACGACCGCCAAGTTGGCGGCCGGCCCCAGCCACACGATCACCGCGGTCTACTCCGGCACCGCCAACTTCGCCGGCAGTTCCGGCACGCTGGGCGGTTACGCCGTGAGCCAGGCCACCACCAGCGTGACGGTAGGCGCCGCGCCGGCCGCCGCGGCCTTCGGCGCCCCTGTGGTCCTGACGGCGACCGTCACCTCGCCGACCGCCGCGCCCGGCGGGACGCCGGTGACCTTCGTGGTGGACGGCGCCAACCAGCCGCCTGTCACCCTGAATGCCGCCGGCCAGGCCAGCATCACCGTCAGCTCGCTGTCCCTCGGCATTCACAGCGTCAGCGCCAACTACGCCGGCAACGGCAACTTCGTTGCCAGCACGTCCGGCCAGCTCACCGAGGTGGTGAACCCGACCGACGTCACCGTCACGATCACCTCCTCGGGCGGCGTCGCGGGTTCCGGCCAGCCGGTGACCTTCACGGCGACGGTCACCTCCAACTCGCCGAGCACCGCTATCCCGGTCGGGACGCTCACGTTCGTGGTGGACAACGTCCCCCAGGGGACTTTCACCCTGGACGCCTTCGGCAAGGCGAGCATCACGCTCAACTCCCTGCCGATCGGCTCGCACATCGTCACGGGCGCCTTCACCGGCGGCGCCGGCTTCAACAGCGCCACCACGCCCGGCGGGTTCAGCGAGCTGGTGATCCCGGGCAACGGCGCCACCCTGACGCTGTTCCGCGGCACGCCCAACGAGGTCTGGATCAGCCAGGTCTACAATGACCTGCTCTACAAGACGATCAGCGTGGCCGACATGGCCTTCTGGGTCGATCAGCTCGAGGCGGACACGCTGACGCGCGCGACGGTCTCCGCCATGATCGGCAATAGCCTCGAGTTCCAGACGGACTTCATCATCCAGCTCTTCCGGAACCTGCTGCGCCGCGAGCCGACCGCGAACGACCTGCAGGTGCAGCAGCAGTTCCTGTCGCGCGGCAACACGCTGCAGCAGCTCCACGCCGAGTTCCTCAGCTCGCAGGAGTACCAGGCGCTGCACCCAGTCCCCGGCAACCCGTCGGCGTGGGTCGAGGCCGTCTTCCAGGACGAGCTGGGCCACGGCGCCGGTGGCGCCCAGGGCTTCTTCACCGGCTACCTGCAAACGCATTCGCTGAACGACACGGCCCTGCAGATCCTCGGCACGTCGGAGTGGGCCGGCCACACCGTGCAGCACCTGTTCCAGACCCTGCTCGGCCGCGACGGCGGCCCGGCGCCCTCGACCATCTCCTGGGCCGTGATGATCCACTCGGGCACGCGCCTCCAGGACGTGGTCGCGGGCATCGTCTCGTCGGACGAATACTACGCCCGGCTGCGGTCCCGGCACAACGTCCCGGCGCTGCAGTCGTGGGTCGGGCACTTCTACCAGGACGTCCTCGGCCACGCCCCCAGCGCCGGCGCCATTGGCGTCTGGACCGACACCCTGGAGCGCGGCGCCAGCCGCTTCGACGTGATGGGGGTGGTCGTCCGCAGTGACGAGTACCGCCGCAAGGAGGTCAACGACGCTTACAAGGCGCTGCTGCACCGCCCCGCGGACGACCTCGGCATGGGCCTGGCCTTGAACGTGCTGACGGGCGGCGGTACGTTGGAGCAGGTAAAGGCCAACCTGATGGGCTCGGCGGAGTACTACTTCGGCCGCGGCAGCGGCAGCAACGGCGGCTTCCTGACGGCGGTCCTCAGCGATGCGTTGAGCGAGACGCCGGCGCAGGTGCAGGGCGCCGTGCCCTTCTGGGGCAACCAGCTGGCCGGCGGCACGCGCGACGGCGTGGCGCTGCGAATCCTGCACGACGTCAACGCCGAGAAGGCGCTCGTGGAGAACCTGTACCTGGCACTGCTGCGGCGCAGCGGGGCGAGCGGCCAGGACTACTGGGCCGGGCAGCTGACGGCCGGCGTGCACGACGAGGACGTCGTCGCCCACTTCGTGGCGTCGCGCGAGTATTACACGAAGTTCTCGAACGGCTAGTACATGGCGGCGGAAATGCGTGACCGATCGTTTAGCCGCGAGCCTCGGGCGAGCGCGAGGCCCGCGCTCGCCCGAGGCTCGCGGCTAAACGGGGCAGGCGTTCCTCGACGACTCAGCCGGGGAAAGGCCTCTCTCGCATGAGCAAACCGGACTGGCGGCACCTCGACCTCGCCGAAGGCGTCCTGCGCGAACCCATCCCGGACGCGAACCGCATCGCTCTCTGGCTACCCGGCAAACAGGACGGCGGCTTCCGGCACTGGGAGCGCGTCGCCAACGTACCCGGTGCGGCGGTGCAGGCGGAGCAGGGGATCTGCGCGACCGCGGCGACCTCGGTGCCGGTGCGGCAGCGTCTCGGCGGTTACCTCGGAAAGTTTCTGCAGCGTTTCCGCAAGCCGAGCGGCGAGGCGACCTGGGTGCTGCCGGACGGCGGCTCCGCGGAACAGGCCGGGGCGCGGACGGCCGATCTGCTGCTGGCGTGGGCGGAGGACGCCGCCGCCACGCTGGAGGAGGACGCTCTGAAGGTGCGCTGGCCGCAGGCCACGCGCTTCCAGAGGCTCGGCCGCAACGTGTTCCTGGTCGGCGGAATCTCGCGGGAGGCGGCGGCGGGCGAAGCGCCGACGACGGGGAGTCCGCTCGAACAGGCCGAGCAGTTGCTGGCCGCCGCGCGCAAGGCCGGGGATCGCTCCCGCGAGATTGCGGCCCTGACCGACCTGGGCATCGTGGTGCTGCGCGGCGGCGACGCCGCCCGTGCGGTCGCGCTGCTGGAAGAGGCCCTGAACCTGGCGCGCCAGTCGGGGGAGCGGTCGCGCGCGACCGACGTGCTGAGTTACCTGGGGTTGGCGGTCACCGCCGTGGGCCAACCGGGGCGCGGCCTGGACCTGCTCAACGAGGCGCTCGTCATCGCCCGCGCGGCGGAGGACCGCCTCGCCGAGAAGCTCACGCTGGACCACCTGGGGATCATCCACGCGGCGGTGCGCGACCACGCCGGCGCCCGCGCCGCCTACCGGCAAGCGCTCGAGCTGGCACATGCCCTCGGCGACCGGCCGCACGAGGCCGACCTGCTCTGGTCGCTGGCCATCCAGCACGCGGAGCAGGGCGAGCGGAACGACGCCCTGACCGCGGGGCAGGTCGCCATCCAGATCTACGCGCAGCTGGGGAGCCCCCACGTCGGCATGCTGGTACACCACCTGCAGCGCTACCGCGCGGGCGAGGGCGCGGCGCGGATCGGGGGGACCGCGCCCGGGGCGCCGGCGACCTTCGGCTGGTCGGCGGTCGTCAGCGGGGCGTCGTCGCCACCGCCGACCGACCAGCACGCGCTCAGCGGCCCTGGACTGCTGCGGATGGCGTACTCGGCGGTGAAGTCGGCGGCCCGCTTCCTTGGGTCGGGCGCCCGGACCGTCTCGCGCGAGACGCACCAGAGACGGCTCAACGTGTGCGCGGAGTGTCCGCACCACACGGGGCTGCGCTGCAAGGTGTGCGGCTGCTTCACGACCGTGAAGGCGTGGCTGCCCCACGAGCGCTGCCCGCTGAACAAGTGGCCCGAGTAGGGCGGCGCCCTGGAGAGCGCGTTGCCGGCCGTTCGCCACGCTGCCGCTCGCCTTACAGGGCTGGCCCGAACCGGCGGCGCCGGGCGACCACCGGCGGGAACAGCTGCCCGCCGAACCAGCCGCCCGCGAGCGTCAGGCTGAGGACGCTGGCCACGAGGAGAATGGTCTGCTCCAGCCCTGCAGTGGGACTGCCGAGGTAGTTGCCGACGATCGCCACGCCGGCGCCCAGGCCGACGCACAGGCCCTGCTTCAGGCCGTTGCGCGTCGTCGCGCCGGCCAGCGCCCCGCCCAGGAGCATGAACACGCCGGCAATCTCCCAGGTGATCATTTGCGCTTCCAGCTGCGACTGCAGGCGCAGCTTGCCATTGCTGTAGTCCAGCACGAAGTTCAGGATCACCGCCGGCCAGAAGACGCCACACACCACCACGACGATGCCGCACACCACGCGGACTACAGAGACCGGGCCGGAGAACGCGGACGGCGTGGACGGCGGCCGGATGCGGGGGACCGGCGTCTTGTCCGAGGAAGGAGCGCTGGTCTCCACCGCGGGCAAGGGCTTCCAGACGGCGCTGCCAAGCAGGCCGCCCAGGGCGCCGAAGACCAGGCAGAGGACCGGCTGACCATAGAGCACGATGTCGGTTACCGCCTCGCCGTTCAGTTGCTGGACGAGCATGAACAGGAAGCCGCTCGCCACGCCGACGATGGTTCCGAGGAACACGCCGCGCTGCTGGCCCGCCGCCGTCAGCGCCCCGCCGACCAGGAGGCTGAGGGCCTGCAGGGCCTGGAGCACGACCAGGCCGGCGATGGTCGCCCAGACGGTACGGCTGGTCTCCTCGCTGGCCGCGAGCAGGCCGGCGGTACACAGCATCTTCAGGCCGTGGGCCAGGCCGACCGCCAGGAGGACGCCGATGGCGATGCGGCCCCAGGGCGTGTTCTGCCACTGCCCCTCGGGCCGGGCCGTCGCGCCGCCGGACTTCCGCGCCGCGGAGTTGTAGCGCAGGCGCACCCCGCACGAGGGGCACTGGAGGGATTGCTCGTAAGAACCGTGGCACTCAGGACAGACCATGGACATATCGGGGACCCTGTAGCGTGTGCGCGGGCGGTAACTGCCGGCCCGGGAGTGCGCGCGGCCGGCGCCTGGGGGAGATTCGCTTCTCACAGGGAGTATAGGTTATTTTTGGGGCGGTCGGCAAAGTGCCGCCGCGTTCCTGCCCCACGAGGGACGACGGCGAGGATGCCCGACCTCTGGACCGATGCGATGCGCAGACGTCCGGCACGCAAAGCGGCGCCGCCTCAGCGGGAGGCGCCCGGCCTGAGCCAGCGCTCGAACCAGGCCAGCATCTCCGCCCGCATCTGCGGCGTGTAGGTGTGGCCGACCTGCGGGTAGAGCACGCTCCGAAAGCGCTCCGGCACGCCCGCCGCCGCGTACACCCGGGCCACCTTCTCCTGCAGCACCTTGATGCCGTCCGCCGGCGAACCGGCGTCCAGCTCCCCCGTCAGCGCCAGGAACGGCCGCGGCGCGATCAGCGCCAGCACGCCCTCGCTGTCGAAGTGCTTCAGCAGGCCGTAGGTGAAGTAGTAGACGCCGTGCTGGCGGAGTTGGCCGTGCTCGATCAGGTTGCGGTAGCGCGTGAGGCAGGCGACCCCCACGGCCGCGGCAACGCGGTCGTCCACGGCCGCCAGCCACCACGCCCGCGTGCTGCCCATGCTCATGCCCGTCGCGCCGATGCGCTTGACGTCCACCTCGGGCCGGCTGCACAGGTAGTCGAGCGCCACCCGGTCGTCGCGCACGAACATGCCCCACAGCGTCCGCCCCAGCCACAGGTTCAGCTTGTGCAGGCTCTCCTGCTCGGCGCGCCCCGTCTCCGCAGCGCCCGCTGGCCCGCTGCCCACTCGGTCGCCGTGCCAGTAGGCGTCCGGCGCCAGCACGACATAGCCGGCCCGCACGAACACCTCGCCGAGCGACTCCGCGCCGCCGTTCGTGTTCGGAGTGATGACCTGCGTCTTGTCCGGCGTCGAGGAGTGCAGCCACAGGACCGCCGGCGCCGGCCCCTGCCGCTTCCCAGGGACGAGCAGGAGAGCGCTGACCTCGCCATCGGCGCCGTTGTCGATCGCCACGCGCTCCAGGGTGTAGTCGCGGCGCAGCTCGCGCGACACCACGCGCGCCCGGAGGGGAGCCGGCCGCGGCGGCAGATCGCCCAGCGACTCGACCACTTTGCTGTACACGTCGGGCCGCCGCGCCTTCCACGCGGCGGCGCTCGCAGATACCTGGAACTCGCCGAGCCGCAGTTTCTTGAACGCCGGCGGGACGAGGGCGTCGCGCTCCGCCTCGTCCTTGCGGTAATCGGCCTCGGCCTTCGGGCCGGCCGCGGGCGCCTTGAGCGGCCGGTAGCGCGCCACCATGAGCTGGCGCAGGATGCAGTCGGCGACGGCCTCGGCCAGGCGCGCGTTCGCCTCCTTCGTGTAGTGGGTGCCGTCCTTGCCGAGCATCTTCTCCGGGCCGCCCTGCGCGACGACCCAGTGCAGGTCATGGACGGGCACGGCGGCATCCTTCATCACGCGCTCGGCGATCTCGTTGTAGCGGCGCACGTCGGCCTCGGAGCGGTCAAAGCCTGCGCCGCGCTTCGCGTGCCGTTCGTCGAGGATCGGCGTGGTGTTGGCGAACACCAGGGCGGCGCTCGTCTCCTTGCGCAGGCGGGCAACAATGGCGCGGAGGTTAGCGGCATAGCGCTCCGGTTCGACCTGGTGCGTTTTGGCTTTCCTGGAGAACTTGAGGTCGTGCAGACCGCAGTTGAAGTGGACGAGCATTGGCTGGGCGTCCACGACCGCTTTGAGGGTCTTGAGGACGTTGGCGCTGTCGCCGCCGTTGGCCGCGCTGCTGACGACGACTGCCTTGCCGGCGAGGCGCTTCGCGACGAGTGGCGCGTAGCCCATGCGGATCGAGTCGCCGATGAGCACAACCTTCGGCAGGTCGGCTTTGGCGCCGGCCGTGGGCTGCGCGTGGCCCGAGGAGGCGAGGATCAGGACGGCGGCGAGGCAGAACGTGTAACGGGAGAGCATCATGGTCTCCGGCAGCCCCCGCCGTTAGCGGGAGGCCTGGGAAAGGGATCCGCAGCCACTGCCACTGTGTATATCCCCTGAAGGGCAGCCCTTCCAGGGTAGGCGCCTGTCCATGTCCAGTATTCCTTACTGTCAGCCTCGTAGCGCCTTCCGCACCAGGCGGGCCACGACCACCCCGAAGCGGCGCACGCTCTTGCCCGGGTCGCTCTCCTCCAGCAAGACGTAGTTCGGGAAACAGATCTCCTCCAATGGCCGCACCGCCACCTGCGCACAGCACATCTTCAGCCGCACGCTCAACCGCCGCACCAGCCCGCGCAGTGCCGCCACCGAACACTCCGTCGGCAGCCCGTCCGAGATCATCACCAGCAACTTCGCCTTCCGCCGCGACCCCACCGCCGCCTGCGCCGCGTGCCACAGTCCCGCCGCGTCGTTGTTGCCGCCGCCGGCATACAACCCATGCACCGCACAACGCGCCGCGTCACCCGCGTCGAAGATCGTTTGGTCCGTGAAGCCGAACAGGCGCACGTCGATGCTGTCCAGGCCGCGCGCCGCCTCCGCCAGCAGCACGCCGAACAGCTTCGCCTTCTCGATGTTCTCCCCCGCCTGCATCGACCCCGAACAGTCGATCGCGATCCCCAGGAACAGGTCCGCCACCACCTGCTGCTGCCGCGCGATCAGCACGCGCGGGTCGTTCCGCGTCATCAGCGCCTGTACGCGCGTCCGGTCGAAGTTCTTGCCCTGCACCCGGAACCGCTGCGGTCGCATCGTCAGGCCCAGCTCCGACAGGTAACGGCGCATCGCTCGCGCCGGCCGCGCCACCTGCCGCGCGTACCGCGCGTGCT
Source organism: Gemmatales bacterium (assembly GCA_038227745.1). Lineage (GTDB taxonomy): Bacteria > Planctomycetota > Planctomycetia > Gemmatales > Gemmataceae > DASPXY01. Next base: position 10,074 of record JBBRPS010000175.1, read on the forward strand.
CCGCCGGATCGAACTCGAGCGGAGTCACGTTTGGAATCGTCTCGAAGCGCTCCTCCTCCGACACGTTGATCCACAGCTTGCCGCTCGTCTTGCCGTCCTTCACCGGTCCCGGACTTTTCCGCGGGTTCAGGATGCGCTCCACCTCGTCCTGGATCTCGCCGTTCGTCAGCCCCTCGCCCTCCTCCAGCAATTCCGAGCTGTCGCCGCCGGCGCAGCTGTCCTGCCCCATCGACATCAGCACCTGCGTCTCGGCGCCGAAGATCTCGCGCAGCTTCTTGCCGATCGCGTACAGCTCCTCCATCGACGACTGGCGGAACTTGCCGCGGAACAGCGCCAGGCCCTCGGCGACCTTGGGGTCGTGATGGCGGTTGCCCAGGCCCATGCGCAGGGCGCGGAAGAAGCGCGCGAAGCTCATACCCGCCTTCTCCATCTCCAGCAGGAGGCGGCCGCTCTGCACCCCCACCCGCCCCGGCCGCCTGGCCACGTTCAGCCGCGTCGCCGTCAGCACCTCGAACGCCCGCCCCTGCAGACTGTCCAGCAGCGTCTCCACCGCGATCTCGCGCTCGGCGTGCTGGAAGGCGTAGGCGCCCAGCTTCTTCAACTTGTCGCCCAGGTCCTCGCTGCGGGCGCGCAGGTTCCGCTCCAGGTGTTCGTCGGACACCAGGTTCAGCAGGCGGAACAGGCCCTCCTTCTCCGCCCGCTGCCACACCGCCTCCGCCCCGTCCGCCTTGTGGTACATGTGGTGTCCGAATTCGTGGACGATCAGTCCCTGCACCGTCTCGCGGCCGTTCGCCTCGCCGCGCAGCAGCGGCAGCGGATTGATGTACACCTTGTTCTGCGTGAACCGCGTGTAGCCGAGCTGGTCGCCCGCGATCATCTCGACGCCGAACAGCTTGCCCGTCAGTTCGCGGCCCTGCTGCACGCCCCACGCGAACGTCTCGGCGACCTGGCGCAGCTTCCGCGACCGCGCCCGGCTCGGCCCCAGCGCCGCCAGCACGCTCGTCCGGACTGCGTCGCTCGTGGCCTCGCTCAGCAGCCGCGCGTAAGCGTCGGCGCGCGCCGCGGCGTCCACGCCGTCCGCCCCGAGCAGGTCGAACAGCACGCGCTCCGAGAACGCCGACGGGCCGACCACCAGCGCCGCCGTCACCGCCGCCTCGACCAGGGCCGGGTCGGCGCCGCGCAGCAGCCCCGGTGTCTGCGGGCTCTTCGCGCCGTACTCGTTCTCCAGCAGCAGCGGGAAGGCCGATTCCTCGCCGTGGCCGTGCAGCCACGCCGCCGCCTGCAGCCGCAGCTCGCGCATCCGCCCCGTCCCTGCCTGGAGGAACGCGAGCAGCGCCTGGCGCGTCTTCTCATCGAAGCGCGCCTTTGCGGTCAGGCGGCGGACGGCCGGGGCGTAGGCGTGCGGGTGCGGCGACAGCGCCAGGCGCAGACTGAGCTGCCGCTCCGGCACGCCTGCCTCGATCAGCTCGCGCCAGTGCTCCGGCCGGAACCACGACTGCGGTGCCTCGGCGCAGGCGGCGTCGAGCAGCACCTCCAGGAATCGCTTCTCGCCGCGCTTCAGCAGGCCCAGGCCGGACAGGAAGCGCAGGTGCGGCGGACGCGACGGGTCGGCGACGAACGTGCGCAGGCCCTCCAGCGCGCGGCCCTCCGGCCACAGCGAGACGGTGACCGCCAGGTTGCCGACCAGCGGCGGGGCCGGCGTCCGGCAGAGCAGCTTCCCGAGGCGGGCGACGCCGATCTCGCCCATCTCCAGCAGCCGCAGCGCCGCCTCGTCCACGATCGCGTCGTCCTCGAGGCCGCACCACTCCTCGAGCTGGTCGAGATCGACGCAGATGCGCACGCGCGGCAGGATCTCCGCGCGCCGCGCCGAAGGCGGCCGGCGCCGCGGGGCGGTGGAGGCGCCCAGCCCGGTGGCGTCCACCCAGAACTGCAAGATGCGCCGCACCTCGTCGGTCAGGTCGGGCAGGCGCGCCGCCACCTCCTTCTTCCACTCGCGCAGCAGGTCCGGCGCCGCGGCGCCCTCGTGCAGCACTACGAGGATGCGCGCCGCCACGTCGCCCAGGTCGGCCTCCAGTGTGTCGATCAGCACCGCGCCGAGATCCTCGGTGCAGGACGCCTGGAAGCGCTCCTTGTCGCGCCAGCGCCAGATGCCCAGCAGCAGCGCCACCGCCTCCCACATGCGCCGACCCAGCACCTTCGCGGGCAGAGAGCGTGCGAACATCAGCGCCCCGGACAGGTTGCCGGGCCACAGGGCTTCGAGCTGCGCGTGGAAGGCGAAGTTGTGCCCCTCCCACTTGTAGAACCAGACGTGGCCCAGCAGCGGCAGCTTCTTCTCGGGCAGCCACAGGCGCACCGCCCGCTCGTCGAGCTGTCGCAGGAAGGCCTCGTCGTCGGTGCCGTAGCGGGCGAACTGTTCGGCGACCTGCTCGACGGGGTCGTGGCAGGCGAGCAGCGCGACGCAGAGCTGCAGGTGCGGCGCGGGCGGGGCCGGCCGGCGCGACAGGGCCGTCGCCAGGCCGACCGTCGGCGTGCGCAGCAGCTCGCGCACGACCAGCTCGCGGTGGAGCACGTCCTCGGCGCAGCTGCCCAGGATGCGCTTCCCCTGCTCCGACAGCTTCACCATCTCCAGGGCGGAGCGGCTCTCCTGCGGCGCGGCGGGTTCCTTCGCGGCGAGGCGCTTCCGCGCCCAGGAGCTGGCCTCGGAGTCGGCGTGCCAGGCGAGGGCGTGGGCGAGCTGCAGCTCCTTGCCGTAGGGGAAGCCGGGGCACCAGGCGACGGCGACGAGCAGCTTGCGCAGGGCCGGCCCCTTGAGATTCGCGATCTCCCGGGTGAGGACCTCGCCGTCGAGGGCCCGCGCGATTTCGCCGAGCATCCGGGTGCCGAGGGTGAACTCTTCGGGCGCCGGCAGCGCCAGCCAGGCGGCGAAGAACTCGGCGAGCGCTCCGCGCGCGACCTTCTCCCCGAGGATGCCGCCGAGGCAGCGGATCTTGTTCTCCGACAGAGTCAGGCCCGGTTTGCCCGCCATCCCGGCCAGCTCCGCGAAGACCTCGACCGCCGCCCGGTTGTCGAGCGGGTCGAGGAAGTGGAGGGCGTCGGCGGTGACGGCGTGGACCAGCAGGGCGTTGAGGAAGCCGCGGCCGTGGTGGCGCCTTTTGCCGATCTCGTTGATCAGGAATTGCCGCCCCCTGGCGGAATCGTCGGCGTGGCAGAGGAAGGGGGCCGAGCCCTCCATGTCCTCCAGGAAGGCGTCCACGACGCGATCGAGGCCGACCCATTCCTGCAGGCGTCCATAGGGGTTGCGGTGGACCAGGTGGAGCAGTCCACCGACCGCCCACAGATCGAGGTTGCCCGACGGCCGACGAAATACGTCGGCGTCGAGGAGGAGGCGGACTTCCTCGTCGGACCGTTTCGGGCAGCGCGTGCCCAGGGCGTAGAAACCGGCGATGGCCCGCGCACACTGCGCGCGCGGGATCCAGGCATGGGTCAGCATCGCGGGGTGGAAGGCGGCGCAGATCTCGGCGGCGCGCTCGTTCCAGCCGCCGTGCCGTGCGGCGGCGGCGAGGAGGGCAGCGGCGACGCGCCGGACCGCCTCCTGCGCGGCGCTCGACATGCCGCCGCGTATCTTCTTGAAGAACTTGTCGGTGTCCTGAGCATGCTGGGCATCGCCGTCGTGGTCCGGCGCCCAGAACAGGTCGAGCGTGTCATCGAGGGAGTCAGCGGGCAGGCCGGCGCGGAGCCGTTTGCCGCCGTCGGCGCGGGCGGCGTGGGCCAGGATCTCGCCCACCTGTTCGTCGTCGCGAAAGGGACAACGGGCCAGGCCCCTGAGCAGCGCCGCCCAGGACATGGCCGCCAGCAGCGACCGGGCGGTGGCACGCGGCAGGAGGTTGCGGCGCAGGTTGTCGAAGATGAGTGGCAGGAGGTGGTCCGGGGCGGCCTCACCCTGGAGGCGCGGGAGGAGGTCGGCAGCGCAGGCGGGGTCGGGCAGGAGGTAGAGGGCGTACCACTGCGGTGCGGGCGAGTCCTTGGCGAGGGCGGCGAAGCGGCGCACCTCCGCGTCGGGGTGGAACAGGGCGTGAACCCAGCGCGGCGGGTCGTGGGCGGCGGCCTGGCGCAGGGCCTCGGCGGCGGCGCGGCGCACCGGCAGTTCCGGGGCGTGGAGCAGGCGCACGATCTGCCGGAACGCGAGCGCGCCGGCGGCCTCGCGCAGGCACATCACCGCCGCGGCGCGCACCTCGGCGTCCTCATGGGTGAGGGCACGCGGCAGCACGCCGAGGAACGGCAGGCGCTCGCGCAGCGACAGCCCGGCCAGCTCGCGCAGCGGGGGAACGAGCTCAACCGCGGCGGGGCTGTCCTGCCGCAGCAGTGTCCAGAGGTGCAGGTCGTTCATGGCGGTCGTCTCACCGGGGCGCCGCCGGCACAGGCGGAAACGCGGCGCCCTCTGGTCCGCCATGATACTGCATGGTCGCCCGGCGGCGTAGAA
>JBBRPS010000176.1:0-14487 GCA_038227745.1 Gemmatales bacterium
CCGCGCTGGCCCCAGCGCGGTTCTGCGAACCGCGGCTAACCGGACAGCTTCCCCCTTCAGGCCACGGTTCAGTTGGTGGTGATGGTGTATTGAGAGTTTTGGCCCAGATTTTGGACGTAGATCTTGATCGCCACATTTCCCCCGGGGGTCCAGGTGTAGTAGCTGGTCGTCACAAGGGCGCTCACCAGCTCGCCCTGGCCCGGAGCGATGATCCGGAAGCGAACGGGGCGGTTGCTTTGGAAGGCGATCGCGGCGCGTTGGCGCCCCTGGAAGTGGATCGTGAAAATGTGCAGCCCCCCCGACTGGACAAAGCGGCTGATCCGCTTCGGACCGCCGAAGGCGCCGCGTTCGTTGAACTCCTCCGAGCCGTCGTACTTGCGGGCCTTGGCTGCCTTGATCAGGGCTTCCACCGTGCCGGGCTTCAGCTCGGCGCCGTAGACCCTGGCCTCTTTGAAAAGCTCCTCAGCCTGCGCCGCGAGGCTCTTTTCCTTAACGGCAGGCGCGTTGACCTTATTTCCCTTCTCGTCCTCGACGGGTACGTCCAGCGTCCCGAGCTTGCCCCTGGTCAGGGCGTTGACTTTCAGGAGCAGTCCCGCCGCCGTGACCAGGGCCTCGGGGGCCATGGTTTTGCGGCCGAACTCTGTCACCTCGGCGGCGGTGGCCAGGATCCTGACGTCGTCCGCTTGCGCCTCCGCCTCGCTCTGCTTCTGCTTCTTCCCCTGGGCCTGGGCCGGATCGGCAAGACACAAGGCCCCCATGCTGCCGATCAGCACCACCACCGCCAGCCAGCGCCACGTCGTCATCGCTTTCTCCTTTCAGGCACGCGCCCCGGCTCAGCGGGGCAGCTCCCATAAACGGACCGTGCCGTCCTGGCCACAGGAAACCGCCTTACGTCCGTCGGCGGCACACGCCACACCATGCACCGCTCCCCGGTGGCCGGTAAAGCGGCCACCGGGGACTTCCTTCGCCGTCGCCACGTCCCACAGCCGCACGGTGCCGTCCGCGCCGGCCGATAGGATGCGCTGCCCGTCGGCCGTGAAGACCGCCTGACGGACTGCCCCCTTGTGCCCGTCCAGGGTGCGGGCCGTGCGCGTCTGGAAATCCCACAGCCGCACCGTGCCGTCGTCCCCGGCCGACAGGGCGAGTACCCCGTCGGGAGCGACGGCGACGCTGCGCACCGCGCCCTTGTGGCCCTCCAGCACGTCGAGCTTCTTGCCCAGCGCGGCGTCCCAGACGATGACCTTGCCGTCGCCCCCGGCGGTCAGCAACCGCTTGCCGTCGGGGCTGAACGCCACTCCGTAGACCCCCTCGCCCTCGTTGGCCGGCAGCGTGAGATCCTTTCCATCATCCTTCCTGTCCCCCCCGGCGGAAGGCACCTGGCGGATCATGGCCACGCCGTCCGCCGCGCCGGAAGCGAGCCGTTTGCCGTCGGCCGAAAAGGTCAGGGCGGTCACCCGGCTCGCGTGGTCGGACTCCCTGGGCGTCTGGGCTATCTGCTTTCGTGTCCGCACGTCCCAGAGGCGGATAGACCGGTCGTCGGCGATTCGTCCCGGACCGCCGCCGCCCGACGCCGCGGAGCGGCCGTCCGGAGCAAACGCCAGCGCTCGCACTGGGCCCTTGTGTTCTTCAAAAAACTGCGCCTTGCCGGGCCCGGCAGCATCCCAGACCCCGACGCGACGGTTGCTGCCAGCCGACAGGATCCACAACGCGCCCTTGCGCGGCGAGGCGGCCACGGCCCAGACGGGCCCCGAGTGAGCGTCGTGCCCTCCGACCTCGCCGACCAACCGCAGCGGCACCGTGAGCTGCTGCCCCGGCTTGACGACGAAGCCTTCGGGCACCGGCCGGCGCTTCGCGTTCTCCGCCGCGGGCCGGAGCAGGTAATCCCCCGGAGCCAGCTCGAGGCGGAGGCTGCCGGCCAGGTCGATCGTCTGTTCCTTGCCGCCGCCGAGGAGCACCAGCCGCGCGCCCGGCCTGTCCAGCTGGAGCGTTACTTCACCGGGCGCGGGGGGCGCGGGGCCTGGGGACGGGGCCAGCAGCCAGGCCGACAGCCCGGCCACGGCAAGCAAGGCGGCCAGGGCGGCGAGGAACAGCCTGCGGCGCCGCCCGCCGCGCCGGCCGGCACGCTTCTCATCGATTTGTGCCAGCACCGCAGCGACTTCGCGCGCCGAGGCGGGCCGGTCTTCGGGCTTCTTGGCCAACAGGCGCACGATCAGTCGCGCCAGCTCCCTGGGGACGGCCGGGTTGATCCGCTCCGGGGGCTCGGGCTGTGCCGTGACGACCCGCGCGAGGATCGCAATGGTGCTGGGCCCCTCGAAGGCCGGGCGGCCGGTCGCCATCCGGTAGAGCACACAGCCCAGGCTGAACAGGTCGGCGCGGGGGTCGATCGGCTCGCCGGAGGCCTGCTCCGGTGCCATGTACGCCGGCGTGCCGACGATCAGGCCTGCCTGACTGACGCCCCCGTCCTCGCCCTCGATGGCACGCGCCAGGCCGAAGTCGAGGATCTTCACCGGGCCGGTTCCTTCCGCCGGTCCGCCGGCGGCCGCAGCGGGGGCGAGAGGGCTGCAGAGGAAGATGTTGGCGGGCTTGATGTCGCGGTGGACCAGCCCCCGCTCGTGCGCGGCCGCCAGCCCCTCGGCGATCTGGCGGCCGATGCGCAGTGTCGCGTCGAGCGGCAGCGGCCCCCCGGCCCCGCGCAGGCGTTCCTCCAGGGATTCGCCGCGTAACAGCGGCAGGACCAGGTACGGCACGCCGCGGTGTTCGTTGACCTCGTAGATGGTGACGATGTTCTCGTGCTCGACCGCGGCGACGCTTTGCGCCTCGCGCAGGAAGCGGCGGCGCACGTCCGCGCGGGCGGTCAGCTCCGGCTTGATCACTTTCAGGGCGATCTGCCGCTTCAGCCTCGGGTCGTCGGCGAGGAAGACCGCCCCCATCCCGCCGGAGCCGAGGAGTTGGCGGACCCGGTAAGGCCCCAGCCAGCCGATTTCCCCCTCCTGCCGGGGCGGCTCGAGAAAGTCGAACGCGGCCGGGGGCGCCGCGGCTGTGGCGCCCGTGTCACCGGGCGGGTCGCCGGTAAGGGAAAGGGTGTCCCCCATGAACGCCCGCTTGAGCCGGCTGATCAGCACGGGCACCAGGTCGGGCAGAGTTTGCTCCTGCCGGGCGGCGCGCATAGCCTGGACGAGCGGGTCGATGCCGGGCAGCGCCTCCAGGGTCTGCACGCAGCGGGGGCAGCCGGCGAGGTGCTCCCCGACCGCGCCGGCGCGGTCGGCGGGCAGCTTGCCGAGCACGAATTGCTGCAACTCGCCGTGGTCGGGGCAGTCGGGAACCGTCACCATGAGGAAACGCCCTCCGTTCGCCGGATACGCTTCTGCCAGGGAGTACGCACGAACCCGGCACGACCTGTCAAAAAAGTTCAGCAATCGAGCAAGCCGTGGAGATGCTCGCGCAGGTAACGAAGCACCCGGCTCTTGGCCAGGTAGACGGAGTTGACGGAAATGCCCAGCTCGGCGGCTACCTCGCTGGCGGGCCGGTCGCAGACCACGAACTCCCAGCACGCCCGCCAGACGGCCGGTTGAAACTCGGCCTGCATCAGCGCCAGGGCGCGGCGAACGAGGGCCTGGCGGTATTCCTCCTCCTCGAAGAAGGGCACCGCGTCCGGCGCGGGCGCCTGCGCCAGCGCCGCCGCGCCTGCCGGTGCGGGGTTGAGCGCCCGCCGCCGGCACCAGTCCCTCCAGCGGTTGACCAGGACCGTCTTGAGCCAGGCGCGGAAGCTCTGGCGGGGGTCGTAGTGGAACGTGGGGAGCTTCTCCACGAGCGTGGCAAAGACATCCTGGACGAGGTCGGCCGTGTCGTGTTCGCTCAGCCCAAGCCGGCGGGCCCAGGTGAAGAAGAGAGGCGTATATAGATCGATGAATTGCTGCCAGGCTTGCCGTGTCGGATCGGTCTTGATCCTCTCCATCAGGCTGGGCAACGTGGTGAACATCGGTGTGTCCTGAAGGATCCCGCTCCGCACGCGCCGCCCACCAGACACCAGGGGATCAGGCCCTTTCCCCAGCAACGGCAACAGCGACGCTGCGACGAGCCTGTCAAACTGATACTCTCGGCGAAACCGGGGCGCCCCGCACTCCTGCCGCGCCGTGGTCGGCCGACGGCGCCCCGAGCGCACCCAACCGCCCTCTTCTCATGCTGCTTTCGCACCAAAGACAGTATTGAGCTGTATTCTGCGGGCAGGGGGCTGTCCACGACATTTTATTACCCCGGCAAGAAAGGTGCTCACGTAGGACGGCTCTCCTGAGCCGTCCGGGACGGCTCAGGAGAGCCGTCCTACGGGACGAACTTCCTTGCCGGGGTAATACCAGGGGGGGCTTGCCGGGCTGGTCTGACACGAGCCCGAATCACCAGCGAGGCCCTCCCCGTCGCCTTGGCCACGCGGGACTCAGCAACCCGCGAAACCTCACCGCTCCTCCTTCGCCGGCGCCGGGAACAGGTGCCCCCAGCCGAGCAACTGCGGCTCGGGCGGCAGCGGATCCGCCGGGCGCAGCAGGCCGGCCATCACCAGCGTGCCGACGTGGAAATACACCGCGTCGGCGTCGGACGGGCTGCCGGGGTAGTGGCCGAAGCCGCCGTCGGGGTTGCGGCAGCTCAGCGCCCACTTCGCCGCCCGCGCGATCGCCTTCTTGACCTCCGGTCGGTCGCCGCCCAAATGCTTCAGCACGAAGACGGCGTCGAACCCGGCGTGTCGGTCGCGCGGCGGCGGGTTGATGAGCCAGCTACCGTCCGGCTTCTGCTCGCGCAGCACGCGCTTCAGGATCGCCTCGGCCTTTGGCGTCTTCTCGCCGAGCAGCCGGTAGTAGTGGACGAGGTGGAATGTGGCGGCGATGTGGTTGTTCATGTAGCCGTCGTCTGCCTGCACCAGCAGGGCGCGGATCCTCCGGTCGATCTCCGGCGGGACGGGACGGCCCGCGGCACGGTAGGCGAGCGGGAAGAAGCTCGTCGTGTACGGCGGCAGGGCACCGGGGTTGTCCCGGGCGATCGCATCCAGGACGGGCACCGCATCGTATTTCGGCCTGGCGCCGAGGGCATGCAGCGCGACGAGGGCCTGCGTGGTGTTGTACAGGGCGCCCGGCGCCGAGTTCGGATCGACGGTCCCCGCCTTGTTGACGAACTTCCCGTCCTTCTCCTGGCGGCTCAGGAAAAACTCCGCGGTCTTCCGCTCGTGGGGCAGCTTCCAGCCGAAGGTGCGGTGCAGGATGACAGCATAGGCGGGCGCCGCCAGATCGCTGTACGCGGTGTCGGCCATCCCCCGGTAGGCGGGGTCCAGCCCGGGGCGGAACGACCCGTTCGGCCCGGCGGTCTTCTCGAAGAAGTCGCGCAGGCCGACGATGACGGGGATGCCGGACTGCGGCGGTCCCTGGGCGAGCACGGTGGACGACTCAGGGGAGGGGAGCAGCGCTAGGGCGGCGGGCGTGAGGAGGAGCGCGGCGAGGCACCGGGTCATGAGTCCCTCATCAAACCGCGGCCAGGGCGGGGCCTGGAGGTGTCGGTGAAGTTGCTTTTCTGCATTGTGCGCCGCCACACCCGCCGATGCAACCGCATTCTCGCCAACGCCCGCGGAGCCGCGGAGGCCCCACAATCCCTGCAAAATCTCCTTGCCCTCGATGGCTCGCCCCGGCTACGATGCTCCCCTGGGGCCGCCTCCGTCCGCCGGGCGGCGCGACGAACCGCTCTCTCCGTCCTTATCCCTTGCGCGACCCCACAAGGAAGGCCGCCCACGACCAGCCGGTGACACGCGACGTGCCTCGCGGGTTTTCCGCGTTGCCGACCAATCCAAACGCCGGGCTCTCTCGTCTTTTCAGGTGGTAACATGGCCAAACTCGACGAGCACGTGTCCGCCCGACCCGAAGGGGCCGCCAACGGAGCGCCTTCCCCGGGCGATCTGCTGGTCCGTGCTTTCAACGACTTGCGCGATGAACTGATCAGCACGCTGCTCTTCGTGCTGGGCAACAAGGACGATGCCCAGGACGCTGCCCAGGACGTGTTCATCAAGTGCTGGGGGGCGCGCGACCAGCTGCACCAGGTCGTCAACCTCCGTGCCTGGATCTTCCGCGTCGGCTTCAACACCGCCAAGGACATGCAGCGCAGCGCCTGGAACCGCCGGTCCCGGCCGCTGCGGGGGGAGGCTCTCATGATGGGCACCGATCCGGCCCCCGCCCAGGCCCTCGAGTACAAGGAATCCGTCGAGCGCCTGCGCCGGGCCATCCTCGAGCTGCGCGAGGAGGAGAAGGAGGTCTTCCTCATGCGGCAGAACGGCGACCTGACCTACGAGCAGATCGCCGAGATCCGCCACTGCCCCGTCGGCACCGTCAAGACGCAGATGCGCAGCGCCCTCGACAAGCTGCGAAAGCAGCTTGTTTGACTTCCTCCCCCTCTCCCCCGCGGGGAGAGGAGAGAAAAGCCCTCCGGTTTCCTCTCCGCCTTTAACCCCGATACACTCACTGCGCCGCGGGGCCTGCGCCCGGGTCCGGCGGCGGTCGTTCGCAGCCTGGAGAGACCATGAACACCTGCCAGGAATACCAAGCCCAGCTCCTCGACCACCTGTTCGGGCTCCTCGACGGCCTGGAACGCGAAGCGCTCGAGGTCCACCTCGAAGCCTGCGACGCCTGCCGCAGCGCCCGCGCCACCGCCGAGCAGCAGCGCCAGGTCATCGCCTTCGCCGCGAAGGGTGCGTTCCCCGAAGTGCGCTTCGACCCGCCCGCCGTCAAGGTCGCCGCCCACCGGGAAGAGGCGCCGCAGGTCCTGCCCGTTCACCCGCGGCGCTGGGGCCGCTGGGCGGTCGCCGCCGGCCTGCTCCTGGCCGCCGGCCTCGGCCTCGTCGGCGGGTTGAGCTACTCCCGCCACAGCGACGACGTGGCCCGCGCCCGCGAGGACTACGACCGGACCGTCCGCGCCCGCGACGCCCTGGCCCGCAACCAGCAGCGCGACCGCGCCCGCGACCAGCAGGACATCGCCGAGATTCAGGAGCAGATCCGCCTCCTCGAAGCGAAGTGGGACGGCGAGGTCAAGAAGGTGCAGCGCGAGTTCAACGACCGCGACGTGCAGATCGTCGTCACCGGGCCGAAGACGGTGCAGGCCGGCGCCCCCAACGTCTACCGCATCGAGGCCCATCGCCAGCACAACAACAAAGCGCTGGGGCGCGGACTCAAGATGACCGCCCGCATCCTCGACGCCACCTCGAAGCGCGAGCTGGCCCGCCACCCCGTCACCGAGGGCGCGACGAAGTGGGTGCTGCCGCAGAACCTGCCCGTCAAGCCGGGGGCGCAGCTGACGCTGGTCGTCACCGAGGAGAACGAGGGCACGCCCATCACCTGGGCGCGTGCCATCGCCGCCACCGCCACCCCGCTCGGGATGAACCCCTACGCCGCCGTGCTGTCCTACGCCGCCCGCGAGTCCGACCGCACCCGCGTCAGCGAGGGCCTGCAGCTCGTCGGCGCGCTGTTCGTCACGCACCTGACCACCGACCGGCCGATGTACCGCCCCGGCGAGGTCGTCCGCTTCCGCTCGCTGACGCTGGAGCGCTTCCGCCTCAAGCCGGGCGCGGAGGACTTCCAGCTCCGCTACCGCATCACCGACCCGCGCGGCGGCGAGGTGTTCAAGCTCGACGGGGCCGCTCGCGTCACCGTCGAGGGACCGAAGGGCAAGACGGAGGTGCTCGGCCCCGACGGCAAGGCGGTGCGCGGCATCGGCGCCGGCGAGTTCCGCGTCCCGTCCGACGCCGCCGGCGGCGAGTACACGCTGACCGTCAGCGAGGCCTTCGACCGCTTCCCGCCCGAGCGCCGGAAGTTCCTCGTCAACCAGTACCAGGCCCCGCGCCTCAACAAGGAGCTGGAGTTCACCCGCAAGTCCTACGGGCCGGGCGACGTGGTCGAGGCGAACTGCAAGGTCGCTCGCGTCGAGGGCGGCGCCGTCATCGACAACCAGCCCGTCACCGTCTCGGCGCTCGTGGACGGCCAGGCCTGCACCGTGCTGGACGAGGGAGTGCTGCGCGTGCGCCAGGGCGCGGTGACCGTCCGCTTCCGCCTCCCCGAGAAGATGGAGCGCGGCAGCGGTATCGCCTCCGTGCAGTTCCAGGACGGCGGCACCCACGAAACCCTGGTCCGGCCCATCCCGATCGTGCTGAAGAAGCTGTTCGTCGAGTTCTTCCCCGAGGGTGGCGACCTGGCCGCGGGCGTGCCGAACCGCGTCTACTTCACCGCGAAGACGACCCTCGGCAAGCCGGCCGAGCTGCGGGGGCGACTGGTCGATCAGGACGGCACCAAGGTCGCCGAGGTGCGCACGCTGAACGACGACACGGAGGCGGGCGTCAACCAGGGCATGGGCCTGTTCGAGTTCACGCCGCAGGCCGGCAAGACCTACGAGGTCAAGATCGACGCGCCCATCGGCATCGAGAGCCGGCACACCCTCCCCGCCGCCAAGGTCGGCGCCGTGGCCCTGTCGATCCCGAACGGCGTCTTCACCGAGAAGATCGACGTGGTCCTGCGCAGCGCCGACACGACGCGCAAGCTGCTCGTCGGCGCCTACTGCCGCGGACGGCTGCTCGACCACCTGAGCGTCGTGGCGAAGAAGGGCGAGGCGGTGCCGGTGGCGCTCACCCCGGCCGCGTCGGTCAGCGGCGTCTACCGCGTGACCGTGTTCGAGGACCGCGGCGGCGCCGAGTTGGTGCCCGTCGCCGAGCGGCTCGTCTATCGCCGGCCGGTCGAACAGCTTCGCCTGGAGGTGAAGGCCGACAAGGACGCCTACAGCCCCGGCGACCGGGTGACGCTGAGTTTCAAGGCCGTCGATGAGCAGAAGCGGCCGGTGCCGGCGATCATCATGGCCGCGGCGGTGGACCAGGGCATTATCAAGCTGGCCGACGAAAAGACGGCCCGCAGCATGCCGACGCACTTCTACCTGACGACGGAAGTGCGGCAGCCCGAGGAGCTGGAGTACGCCGACTTCCTCGTCGGCACGAACGCCAAAGCGGCGCGGGCGCTGGACCTGCTGCTGGGCACGCAGGGCTGGCGGCGCTTCGCCGAGCAAAAGGATCCGGGCCGCTTCCGCGAGCAGCAGAAGCAGGACGCCGACCGGCTGCTGATGGCGTCGGGGGCCGCCCGGCCAGAGCAGAACAACCTCCATGAAGTGCGAGTGGCCAGGCTCGATCGGTCGTTCGCGCCGCGGCACCTCACGCTGCAACAGAAGCTGGCCGCGAAGGAGGCCCAGGAGGAGCAGCGGCAGGGGAAGTCGGCGAACGAGCTGGCGCAGCTGCAGGGCCGCATCCACGGCGCCCAGGTGGCTGCCACCGGCGCCGAGATGGAGCTGCGAGAGCAGAAGGACCGCCTGCTCAAGTACGCCCTGATGTTCCTGGCGGCGGTGCTGCTGGTGGCGGGCGTTGCCGGCTTCGCGGTCGGCATGATGCGGATCGCCAACGAGCGGCCGGGTGCGACGCCCTACTTCGCGACCGGCGTCTCCGCGCTGCTGCTGCTGGTCATCCTCGGGCTCGGCTCCGCGGTAGCCTACCTGGGCGACCGGCCGCACGCCTTCGGTCCCGTCGCGGCGAACATGAAGCCGGGCGGCGCGGGCGCGATGGCCCCGAAAATGGGGCGCGGTGAAGTGCGGCTCGACGAAATGGCCGAGGGGATGGATGGGGTCAAGGGGATGAAGGACGCAGCGCCCCCGCCGATGGCGATGGATGACGGCAAGTTGAATGAAAAAGAAAAAGCGCCCCCGCCGATGGCGAGGATGCCCGCGGAGCCCGCCAAGGGCCCGCGGCCCGTGGACTTCGCAGCCCCCGCGCCGGAGGTCCATGCGGCGCTGGGGCTCAAGCCGCCGCCCGCTCCGCTCGGCGCCATCAACCCGGACGCGCCCGGGGGGATCCTCAATCAGGCGGGCCAGGGGCTGGGTGGGCTCGGCGACCGCCCCGGCAGGCCGCAGGGTTTCGGCGGGGGAAAACAGATGGCGGGCGGCGGCTTTGGTCTCCAGCCAGGCGAGCCGAGGATGCCGATGAAAATGCCTCCGATGGGGATGGCGCCCCCCGGCGTTCGCGGGGGGGACGATGGCCTCAAGGCCGAGATGCCGATGGGTGGCGCAAACTTCCGGCAGGCTGGCCTGGAGCCGATGAATGGGGAGCAGGCCATGCTGGGGTGGGAGCGGGACCTGCGCAAGAATGGCAAGTTCAAGGAGATCGCCCAGCTGCGGATGCGCCTCGAGCCGCGCCGCGCCAACGCCCTGCCCGCGGCCGTCGAGCCGCTCATCGTCCGCGAGTACGCCCACAAGCACACGCCGGCCATCGATAACGTCCGCCGTGACTTCGCCGAGACCGTTTACTGGCAGCCCGTCCTCGTGCTGCCCGGCGGCAAGAAGACCGACGTGTCCTTCGACCTGTCCGACTCGGTGACGCGCTTCCAGGTCCTCGTCTGCGGCCACACCCTCGACGGGCGGCTCGGCGCCGTCACCACCGAGGTCGCCTCACGGCTGCCGTTCAGCGTCGAGCCGAGGGTGCCGATCGAGGTCACCCGCAGTGACAAGGTCATCATCCCGGTCGCCGTGGCCAACGACTCCAGCAAGTCGCGCTCCGTCGAGATCGACGTGCAGACGAAGAACCTGACCGTCGTCGGCCCCGCGAAGAAGCAACTCGCCCTCGACGCCGGCAAGCGCGTCCGCCAGCTCTTTACCTTTGAGCCGTCCGCGGTCGAGGGTGAGGCGACCGTGAACTTCACCGGCCGCTGCGAGCCGTTCGGCGTGGACAGGGTGGAGCGCAAGTTCCGCATCGTGCCCGAGGGCTTCCCGGTCGTCGGCTCGAAGAGCGACCTGCTGGAGAACGTCGCGACGCACGAGGTCGTCCTGCCCGAGACGTGGGTGAAGGGCACGCTGAAGATGCAGGCGCAGGTTTTCCCGTCCACGCTGGCCGACCTGCAGAAGGGCCTGGAGTCGATGCTCCGCGAGCCCGGCGGCTGCTTCGAGCAGACCTCGAGCAGCAACTACCCGAACGTGATGATCCTCAGCTACATGAAGGAGAGCGACCAGGCCGACCCGCAACTCGAGAAGCGCGCCCGCCAGCTCCTCACGAGCGGCTACCAGATGCTCACCTCCTTCGAGTGCATGAACCCGGCCCAGCAGAGTGACCGCCGCGGCTACGAGTGGTTCGGCCAGACCGCCCCGCCGCACGAGGCGCTGACGGCATACGGCCTGCTGCAGTTCCGCGACATGGCCAAGGTCCACCCCGTGGACGCGGCGATGGTGGAGCGGACGAAGAAGTATCTCCTCGCCCAGCGCGACGGCAAGGGCGGCTTCCGCCGGAACCCGCGCGCCCTCGACAGCTTCGGCCGCGCCCCCGACCACATCACCACCGCCTACATCGTCTGGGCGCTGACCGAGAGCGGCGGCGAGGACAACCTCGACATCGAGATGAACGCCCTGCTCGCGCGGGCGAAGACGTCGAAAGATCCGTACTTCGTCGCCCTGGTCGGGATCGGCCACCTCAACCGCGGCAAGACCGCCGAGGGGCTGGCGCTGCTGAAGGACCTGCGCTCGGCGCAGCAGGCGGACGGCCGGCTGACGGGCGCCCAAATGAGCATCACCGGCTCGGGCGGGCGCGACCTGGAGATCGAGACGACGGCGCTGGCGACGCTGGCGTGGCTGCGGGCCAACCGTCCCGCCGACTTCAACCCGAGCGTGCAGAAGGCGGTGAAGTGGATCGGCCGGCAGCGCGGCGGCTACGGCGGCTTCGGCTCGACGCAGTCCACCATCCTCGCCCTCAAGGCGCTGATCGCCTTCACGCACGACAACCGCAAGGTGCCCGCCGACTCCGAGCTGATCCTGGAAGTCAACGGCAAGCGCGTCGCCGCCAAGAAGTTCGCCGCCGGCAGCCGCGATGGCATCACGGTCGCCATCCCCGACGAGAGCATCCTCAAGCCGGGGAAGAACCAGGTGCGTATCGCGATGGAGAAGAATCAGTTCCCCTACACGCTGACCTGGGAGTACCGGACGCGCAAGCCGGCGAACCCGGAGGGCTGCCCCGTCCACCTGACGACGCGGCTCGACCGGGCGGAGGCCGAGGAGGGCGAGACGGTGCGCCTGACCGCGCTGGTCGAAAACAAGAGCGGCAAGGGCCAGGGCATGGCGGTCGCGATCCTGGGCCTGCCGGGCGGCCTGGCGGTGCCGGAGGACATGCGGCAGCTCAAGGACATGGCCCGCCTGCGCGACGACGGCACGAAGCGCGGCGAGATCGACGCCTTCGAGATCCGCGGCCGTGAGCTGGTCCTGTACTGGCGCGACCTGGCGCCGGGGAAGAAGATCGAGGTGAGCGTGGACCTGGTGTGCCGCATTCCCGGCGAGTACCGCGGCCCCGCGAGCCGGGCGTATCTCTACTACAATGCCGACAACAAGTTCTGGACCGAGGCGCTGACGGTCACCATCGCCCCGAAGGCGGAGTGACGCTGCAGTTATCCTGCACGCGGGATAACCGGACACAAGCCCGACGCGCCAGCGAGGAAATGCCTCGCTGGCGCGTCGGGCTTGTGTGGGGCTTCCGCCGTGTGACACAAGCCCGACGCGCCAGCGAGGCATTTCCTCGCTGGCGCGTCGGGCTTGTGTCCAGTTATCCCGCGTTGAGTATAAAGCGGCTCGATCACCCCTTTTTTGTAACTTCTCAATAACCCTGGGCACGCGAGGTTCCGGCTTCAGAGCGCGCATGGGAACCCCGTAGGGCGTTTCGGCAGGGGTCCCGTGCTGAGCCCTTGGCCGTGCGCGCCTCCCTTCCCTCAGGCGGGCACGGCCTCCCCAGGCACGGCGGCACGGCGCGCCGCCGCCCGCTGCCGGATCACTTCCGCCAGGCGGGCAATCGCCCCCAGGCCCCGCAGCCGATCCTTCAGGTAGGCCCAAAAACTCACCCCCAACTTCCGGCACGTCTTCTTCAAACTCGCGAACGTGTCCCGGCACCGACGCCCCGCCCCGCTCCGCGTGCTCCCACTGATCTTTCGCGTCTTCACGTAACCCCGAATGATCGACTCCGTGCCGTTGTTGTGCAGCGGCACCGCTGGCTGCTCCAACACCCGCAGCAGATCTGCCTTGTGGTCACGCATCTCCTTCAGCACGTTGCCGATGCTCGCCGGATAAGCGGTCGGCTGGCTGACCAGCGCGTCGAAGCGGGCTTCCAAGCCTGCCTTGGACGCCGCGTCCGGCTGCGCCCGATAGGCCTTCAAGTGCTGGTACAGCTCCCAGAGTTGCTGCCGCACCTGCTCCAACGCCGCCCGGTGCGCCTCGTTGTACGGCACCGCACGCGCCAGCGGCCGCTCCGCATGCACCCAGCAGGACGCATGGACCAGGATGTCGAACTGCGCCGCGCCGTCGCTGAGGACCACCAGCTCCGGCGAAACTCCCTGCTCGATCACCTGCCCCAGCAACGCCCCCTCCGTGGCGAGCCGCACGTGCAGTTTCGCCGCGATGCCCAACTCCGCGAGGCGCGCCTGCCACGCTGCCTCGTCGGCGAATTGCCGCGGCCCCGCGCACAATTTCTCCACCACCGCCAGCGACAACTCCTGCCGTTCCCAGTAGGCCAAGGCCGCGGCGTTGATCGTGTAGCCGGTGGACGCCCCCCGCAGCACCCCCAGGAAGTTCAGTCGGCTCTTGCTGTCGGTGCTCTCGAAGTAGGCGAACAGGTCGTTGCCGAGGGCGGTGCAGACGCCGTTGTGCCCCTCGTGCCGCGCCCCCGTATCGTCCACGCCGATGTACGGCGACACGGCCAGCCCCGCCGACAGCACCTCCGCCTTCTCCTCATGGAAACCCTCGTGGCCCTCGGTCAGGAGGCGACTGATCTGGCCGGCAGAGATGTCGATCCCCAGTTCCCGCAGTTGTTCGAGCAAGAGCGGCTGCGTGACGTTGTTGTGGTGATGCTGGTGCAGGAGGTAGGCGATCAGGTCAGGCCCGAAGTGGCTGCCCGGCAGAACGTCGTCCGGCAAGGGCGCCAGCAGGGTTTGGCCGTCGGCGGTGCGGATGCGTTCGCGCAGGTAGCGTGTGACCTTGCCGTGGAGCACCAGTTCCTGGACGAAGTATTCTTCGTAGCCGTTGGAGACTGCTCCCGGCGGGGGGTCTGGAAAGGGAATCGTCACCTCGATGGGGGTGAGGAACAAGGCGTTCTTGGAGCGCTTCTGGGAACCGGGCCGCTGGTCCGCGTCGCCAGCGGGTGGCTTGGGGGGCGGCGTTTCGAGCCGGCTGGGAGCGATCTTGGGCCGGGGCTGTTGGCCCTTGAGGATGGCGATCTCGTCGCGGAGTTGCTGGACGGTCTCTTCGAGTTGCGCGATGCGCTGCTGCTGGGCGTCGAGGATGGCCAGCAGCGCCTCGACGAGCGGCGTGCGTTCGGCGGCGGGGATTGGGGGAATGTCGATTCGCATACTTTCCAGAATAGGAAAGCGACCCCCGATCAGCTGCGCCTCTTTTCAAGGGTTATTGAGAAGTTAC
>JBBRPS010000177.1:0-14456 GCA_038227745.1 Gemmatales bacterium
CACCACCCAGGGAAAACCGCCAATTTGGCATGCGCCGACTTTTCGGCGCTCCCTAATTAGGGGCATCTCAGGTCGCTTTCGGGAGAGGTTAACATTCGTTTTGTACACTTGGACTGCCAACATGGCAGCTCCCAATCCCTGAGATTAACGCCTGTTCACAAGACGCCGATAGTGTACAAATGCTTGGAAAACATGCGAAAGTCCAGGCTGGGAACGGCAGTGTTCGCCGGCATGCTGGGCGTGACCCTGTTCGGCATCTTCCTCACGCCCGTGTTCTACTACGTGATTCAGTGGTTCACCGACCGGCGTGCGGCCGCGGTGGGGATAGCGCCGTCCGCCAACGGTGCGCCCGCGGCGGAACATCACATCCGCTGACGGTTCGGTTGCTCCTGTCTTGTTTCTCCTCCTTGTCGTCGCGGACGCCGGAAGGGATTGTGTTCCTTTCGGCTCCGGCTACCGCGCGTCGCCCAGGGCGGAGCGGAGCGCGGCCAGATTCGGGACGACCTGCTGGCCGAACGTCGTGATCTCCGCGCCGTGCATGATCAGGTTGCCGCCCGCATGTACCCAGGCGATTTCTTGCTCGAGCCCCGGCCACATGTGGACGCCAGCGCCCACCTGGTGCGCCCGCGCCTTCTGGAAGACCGTCCGCACCGCCTCGGCAAAGTACGGGTGGTTGTACTCCTCCGGGATGCCCAGGCTGCACGACAGGTCGTGAGGACCGATCAGGACGGCATCGACTCCCGGCACGGCGAGGAGGTCGTCCAGGTTGTGGAGGGCGGGCACGCTTTCGATGGTGAGGATGAGAAGCGTGTCCTGGTTGCGTTCCTCGAGGTAGCTCCGCAATTTGGGCTCCAGCGTGCCGGGGTCGCGCAGGGCCTCTTGCAACCGCTGTCCCTTGATCGGCCCCCACCGTGCGGCGCCCGCCAGGGCGCGGACCTGCTCCACGGTCTCGATGTACGGGCCAATGATCCCGCCGCCGCCCCCGCCCTCGAGGACCTTCGCGGCTTCGTAGGCATCGGGACTGGGAAGGCGAACGACCGGGGGGATGTTCAGCGCCTTGAAGATATGGCACATCCACGCCAGGGTTTCGCGCCCCAGCGGCGTGTGTTCGGTGTCGATGAACACGAAATCTGCCCGCGCTTCATCGACCACATCCGGCAAGTGCGGCCCAGGAGCGAGCAGTGCCGTGGCGTAGACGGGCCGGCCCTGGTGCAGTGCGGCGCGGATTTCTCGTCCTCTCATGGGGGTAGGCTCTCGCTTGCTTCGGATCCCGATCCAGACGCCGGGGCATTATCCGGCTGCGCGCCCCCGCACGCAAGCGCGTCTGGCTGGGCCTCAAGGGCGGAAAAGGAAGGGTCTCGACCGCCGTTCCCGCCGCCCTTCCCCGTTCCGCCCCCGCGTTATCTCCGATCCGCGAGGGTTGCGCGAGGTCGCGTTGGCAAAGCCCCTCGCCCGGCTGTATCATGCAGGGCATGGAAACTCAGACGTCGTCCAGTACCGCTCAACCTACCACCGCGAGCGTTGAGCACATCGAGATCACGCCTGGCGTGTGCGCAGGGAAGCCGCGCATCAAGGGCCACCGGATCAAGGTGCAGCACGTCGCCGTCTGGCACGGGCGCCTGGGGATGACCGCAGACGAGATCGTCTCCCAGCACCCCGGCTAACTCACCGGGCCGGGCGTCGTTCCGCCAGCCGCCGGAGGGCGGCGCGGGCTTCCCGGACCACCTGGGGATTGGCCGCCCCCGCCGCCGCCGCTTGCAGTACGCGCCGCGACTCCCGGCTGCCGATGTGCTCCAGCGCCTCGATGGCCCGCACCGCCCGGACTGCCTCTCTGCCGCGCCTCTCCAGCAGCCGCGTCAGGCGCCGCCGTACTTCCAGCGTCGGGTTGCTCTCCAGGGTCCGGCGAAGCGCTCGCTCCGCCGCCTCGCCCATCGCCGCCAGGGCCCCGGCGGCCTTCTCGCGCACGGCCGACCGTTTGCTATCGAGCTCGGCGACCAGCCGGGCAACCCGTTCCGGGTCGGCCGGGGCCACGGGCCGCAACCGCGTTTTCAGGAAGGGCACGCTTTGCTCCGGGGCGCCCGTCAGCGCCCAGACGGCTCGGTGCCCTTGCGGGGCGTCGCCGCCCAGGTCGGACCAGAGCCCTTCCAACTGCCCCAGGGTCAGCCCGGCCGTCTTCGCCCCGCCCCCCGCTCGGCCGGCCAGGTCCCAGAGTAAGATGGTCGAATCGCCTCCGCCGGAAGCCAGGGTGCGGCCGTCAGGGGACAGGGCCAGCGACCAGACCGACCCCTGGGGCTCATCGATCCGGCGGGCCTCCTGGCCGGTAGACATTTCCCAGAGGTGAATCGTGCCTATGTCTTCGGTGTCTCCGTCGTCCCGGCGGCGGCCCTCCAGCACCGCGCCGATGACGACCCGGCCGCTGCGGGAGAAGGCCAGCGCCAGGAGATTGCCTTGCCCGCCGAACCGCCCCAGCTCCTTGCCGGCGGCGGTGTCCCAGACGCGGACGGCGTCGTCGCTGGCGGAGGCCAGCGCCCCACCGTCCGGCGAGAACACCAGAAGGCGGACGCGGTCTTGCCGGCTCTCCCAGCGGCGCACCTCCTTCGCCGCGGCGACGTCCCACAGGCGAAGGGTCTGGTCGTCCCCCGCGAACGCCAGCCACCTGCTCCCCGGCGAGAAGGCGACCGGCGAAACCTCGGGGTGACGCTGCTGTCCTTGCAGGCGGCCCAGCGCCTTGGCCGTCGCGGCGGCCCACAGTCGAATCCCGTCCTTGCCCGCCGAGGCCAGGAGCTTGCCGTCGGGCGAAAACTTGAGCCAGCGCACGCGCTCCGTGTGCCCGTGCAGCGCACCCACGCGCTTGCCCGTAACGGTGTCCCACAGGCGGATGACGGGATCCCACCGGTTCTCCGCCATGAGGTACGCCACCTGGGCCAGCACCTTGCCGTCGGGGGAGAGGTCCACGCTGCTCCACGCTTCCATGCCGGCAAACCCGAGCGGCCCACGGAACAACTCGCCGCGCTCCCTGCCCGTGGCCGGGTCCCACGCCAGGACTTTCCGGTCCCGGCCGTACGAGAACAGCGTCTTGCCGTCCGGTGCGAACTGGAGCGAGTGGAGCGGGCCGGTGTGGGCCGCCGCCGCCTTGATCTCCTGGCCCGTGGCGGGATCCCACAGGCGGATGCACGTGCCCCCCGTAGCGAGCACCTTGCCGTCCGGCGCGAACGCCAGGGGGCCGGCCCCAGGCGCGGGCGTCTCCCACCGCCGGAGCTCCTTCCCCGTGTCCGCCTCCCAGCAGCGGACCGCCCCGCCAATCGCCGCCGTGGCCAGCAGCTTCCCGTCCGGCGAAAAGGCAACGCTGAACACCTCCCCCTCGTGTCCCTTCAGCCGGCGCAGCGGCTTGCCCGTCGCCGCCTCCCAAAGCCGTGCCTCACCGTCTTCCCCGGCCGAGGCCAGGACCTTGCCGCCCGGCGCGAAGGCGACGACGGAGACGGCCTTGTCGTGCCCCCGCAGCCCGCGCACCTCCTCCCCCGTCGCCACGTCCCAGAGGCAGACCGTCCCGTCGGCATGGCCCGAAGCCAGCAGCTTGCCGCCCGGCGCGAAGGCGACCGACGACACCCCGCCGCGCCCCTCCAGCCGGCGCAGCTCCTTGCCCGTGGCGGCGTCCCAGAGGATCACGCTCGGCCCACGCCGCACGAAGTTCCCGGCGGCGACGGTCCGGCCGTCCGGCGCGAAGGCGACGGCGTCGGGCTCGATGCCGGCGGGCCTCTCCAGCCGGCGTACCTCTTTCCCCGTGGCGACGTCGATCACGCTGAGACTGTCGCCGGTGAACAGGAGCTTGCCATCGGGCGAAAACGCCAGGGACGACACACTGCGCGGGACCGAGAGGCGGTGCCGCGGCCGGCCGGTGGCCGCGTCCCACAGACACACCCCGAAGCCGAGGCGGCCCCCCGAGGCCAGGACCTTGCCGTCGGGTGCGAACGCGACCGCGTTGACAAGGAAGCCGTGTCGGAAGCGCACCGTCCCCAGGCGGGCCACAGCCCCCTGGGGCAGCGGGTCGCCGTACCGGTCGGCCGGGACAGGGGCGGGCGTCTTCGCCGTGCCGCCCTCGGCCGCCGGCCCCTGGGCCGCCTCCGCCCCGACCGGCGGGGACTTCGCCGCCACGCCGTGGCGGGCGGCCAGACCCGCGCCCCCGGCGGCGAGGGCAAGTACCAGCAGCGCGGCGATCAGCTGGCCCTTCATCCCGAGCGCTCCCTTCATGGCGTCCTCCGCCAGGGCGACTGCCGGCGCCGAGAGGCCCGCGGCCGCCGCCTCGCCGACGGCCACGCGCGCCGCCGCTTTCACGGTCTGGAGGGTCAGAAGAGCAGTCACCGGCGCCGCGGCCGCCTTCTCGCAAAGGGCGGTGGCCAGCGCGCCGGTGGACAGGGTCAGGCCGCGTCGGGCCAGTTGCTGCCGGAGCAGTTCCCGGCCCCGGGTGAGCCGGCCGGCGAGTGAGCTCTTCGGCCAACCGAGTTCCCGGGCGGCCTCGTCGTAACTCTTGCCCTCGAAGTAGCAGAGCACGACCGGGGCGCGGCACTGCTCCGGCAGACGGCCGACCTCCTCGTCCAGAACGGAGCGGAGTTCCCGCCACATCAGGTCAGCGAGCGGTTCCGTGCGTGCCATGTCTGCCGACCGCCTTTCCCGGTGGCGCCGCGCCGCCGCCTGGGCCTTCGCCCTCGCCGCGATGCGCCGGGCCACGCCGTACAGCCAGCTCCCCAGCGACCCCTTTCGCCGGATCGAGGCCGCCCGGCGGACGAGGACCAGGAAGGTCGCCTGAAAGCAGTCTTCGGCCGCGTGGGCATCGCCGAGCACGCGCAGGCAGACCCTGAGGACCATGGGGCCGTGCCGCTGCACGAGGACAGCGAAGGCGGCCTCCTCCCGGTGAGTCAGGAAGCGTTCCAGCAGTTCGCCGTCGGTCAGGTCACGCGCCCCCTGGGCCGCACATGACTTGCGCAGGTAGTGGAGCACGTCCCTGAGGGTTGGCGGGGGCATGTCTGTGTCTCCGTAGGAGGCTTTCCCCCTTTATAGTGCAGCCAGGACGGTGTTCGTGCGAGAAAGTGCCGCCTCGGGACCCGGTGGGGACCGTCGGCTGATGGGTCAGCTGCTCCTCGATCGCGGCGATAAGGGTGCGCCGGTCGCGGGCGGAGAAACCCTTGAGGTGGCGCTCGGCATCTTCTGAAAACCGGACCTCGAACATCGTCGCCCCTCCGAAACCCGCCCGTCCGCAACTGCCGGCATAGGGCGAGGTATTTCTCAGCGCGCACGCCTCGAACAGGAGCACGGGCCGGGGGGAGGCCTTTCGACCGGGGCACCGCCCTGGCCCGCTCCCGTGGCCGCTCGGCGCCGCCTCTATAAGATACACGCGACCTCCCCGCTCCGCGCCGCCCGGCGTGCCGTGAATAACCGGCCGTTGGGCTACGTCGAGCAGAGGGCAGCCCAGCGGCGGGAAACCCCACGCCCGCCGGTTTTCCGTTGGACCCACCGCGAACCTGCGCGACACTCGATCCGGGGCCGCCCCGGACGGATACGCCGAACTCTCTCCCGCCGCCCCGGACCTGGCCCACCGCGAGGTTACACCCCAGAGGGATCCCCTGTGGCGACCGCCGTCGAAACCCCGAAGGCCGTGAAGAAGGACAAACGCCCCTCGACCGCCCACCTCAAAATCGTCCCCGAGACGCGCGAGCTGCGCGACCGCGTCCGCACCGAGGCCGCCGCCTTCATCCGCGACGTCGATCGCTCCCGGGTGCTCACCAAGCCGGGCCTCCAGGAGATGGGCGAGACGCTCCTGCGCCGCATGGGCCTCGGCGAGCAGTACCTCGGCTTCGTCATGGTCGCCCTCAGCAACGAGTTCTGGCGCGACCAGGTCTCGGCCATCGACTTCAAGCGCCGCCTCCTTCTCTTGCCGCACTGCCTCAAGCACGCCGAGGGCTGCCCCGCCGACTACGACGAGTTCGGCCTCGACTGCAAGAAGTGCGGCGCCTGCTCCGTCGCCGACTTCAAGGTCAAGGCCGAGGAACTCGGCTACAAGGTCCTCGTCTCCGAGGGCACGCCCATCGTCCTCAAGATCATCGTCAGCGGCCACATCGATGCCATCGTCGGCGTTGCCTGCCTGAACGTGCTGGAGAAGGCCCTCGACAAGATCCTGCTCGCCGGCGTGCCCTGTGTCGCGGCGCCGCTGCTGTCGAGCAACTGCCGCAGCACCTCCGTCGATGACGACTGGGTCTCCGAGCTGATCGACCTGCACACCGAGCCGCCCAAGGCGAAGACGAAGACGTACGTCCACCTGATGCGCGCCGCCCATCAGCTCTGCGAGGAGCCGGAGTTGAGCCGCCTGGCCCCTCGCGCCCGCGTCAAGGCCCCCGCCAACGGCAATGGCAGCGGCGGGAAAGACCCGCTGACGCTCCACGAGAACATCGCCTACGACTGGCTGTGCCAGGGCGGCAAGCGCGCCCGGCCGTTCATCACGCTCGCCGCCTACGACGCCCTCAAGGGGGCGCCCGGCACCCTGTCCGCCGAGGGCCTCGACCTGCCCGACGCCGTCCGCCGTACCGCCCTCGCCATCGAGACGTTCCACAAGGCGTCCCTCGTTCACGACGACATCGAGGACGACGACACCTTCCGCTACGGCCGCGAAACGCTGCACCGCCAGTACGGCGTCAGCACCGCCATCAACGTCGGCGATTACCTGATTGGCCTGGGCTACCGTCTCGTCAGCCACGAGCGCAAGGCGCTCGGCGGCGACTGCGCCGCCGACATCCTCGACCGGCTGGCCGACGCCCACGTCAAGCTGTCCGAGGGCCAGGGCGCCGAGCTGCTCTGGCGCGATGCGAAGGACAAGGCCCTGACCGCCCTGGACGCGCTGAAGATCTACGCCCTCAAGACGGCGCCCGCGTTCGAGGCGGCCCTGTACGCGGGCCTGCGCCTGGCCGGGCCGGCCGAGAAGTACGAGAAGATGGTGACCGAGTTCAGCCGGCACCTCGGCGTCGCGTTCCAGATCCTCAACGACCTCAAGGACTGGGAGGGCGACAGCGACAACAAGCTCGTCGCCGGCCAGGACGTGCTCTCCGCCCGCCCCACGCTGCTGCTGGCCCTGGCCCTGGAAGGCTCCGCCCCCGCCGACCGTACTGAGCTGCTCGGCCTGCTCGGCGATGCCGAACGGCTGAAGGCCGCCGGGGTCGTGTACGTGAAGCGCCTGTTCGGGCGCGCCGGGGTGTTCGACAAGGCCGAGAAACTGGTCGAGAAGTCGCGCGTCCGCGCCGAGGCCATCGCGGACGAGGTCGAGCCCAGCGACCTGCGCGAGCTGCTCTATTACCTGGTCGATTCCGTCCTCGACCGCCAACCCCCCGCGCCGCCGCCGGAGCCGGCCCCACGGATCCAGCTAACGCTATGACCACCCCCGCCTCGCGTGACCCGGACGGTCGCGGCCTGTTCAGCCTCTTCCCGCCGGCGGAGTTCCTCACCCGCTCCGACCTCGTCTCGCCCGAGGCGATGCCCGCGCCGTACGCCCGCCTGCTCGCCCACGAGCATCATATGACGGTGACCGTCGAGGAACACCACGGCGACCGCGTGGACGTGCAGGTGCTCGAGGAGTGCCGCGGCCGGACCGCCTACGCCCGCAAGATCCTGCTGGTGCTCCAGAAAAGCCGGCGCGTGGTGCAGTTCGGCCTGATGCGCGTCCACTTCGAGTACTGCAGCGACCCGGTGCGCGACGAGATCCTCGCCGGCAAGACGCCGCTGGGGCGCGTGCTGATCGAGCACGACGTACTGCGGCGCGTGATGCCGACGGCGTTCGTGCGCGTGGTGCCGGCGCCGGCGCTGGTGCGCTGGTTCGGACTGAGCGAGCCGCGTGTGACCTACGGCCGTCTCGCCCTGATCAGCTGCAACGAGAAGCCCGCCGTCGAGGTGCTGGAGATCGTCGCGCCGGAATGACGCTTCTCCCCTCGCGTTGCTCTACTTCGTAAGAAAAGCTTGGTGACGTCCGGGAACAAAATCCCCGTTTAGCCGCGAGCCTCGGGCGAGCGCTCGCCCGAGGCTCGCGGCTAAACGAGGCAGTCCCGCAAGCGAACCCTCCCCGGGCCTGCGCACGCAGGCCCAGCGACCTGCCGGAGACCACGGTGTCCAGTTCCCCCTTCAGCGACCAACCGCCCCCCCCTGCCGCGACCGGCCCCCCGCCGCCGCAGCCGCTCACCGTCACCACCTGGCTCATCCTCGTGATGGCGGCCATCGGCTTCGCGTTCGACATCTACGAACTGCTCATGCTGCCGCTCGTCCTGCCGCCCGCGCTCGGGGAACTGCTGCCGAGTGCCACCCCCGGCACCCCGGAATTCAACCTCTGGCGCGGCCTGATGTTCTGGGTGCCGGCGATGGCCGGCGGGCTCTTCGGGCTGCTCGGCGGCTACCTGACCGACCGCCTCGGCCGCCGCCGTGTGCTCACGTGGAGTATCCTCCTCTACGCCCTCTCCGCCTTCGCCGCCGGCTTCTCGACCTCGATGCCGATGCTGCTCGTGCTGCGCAGCACCACGTTCATCGGCGTCTGTGTCGAGTTCGTCGCCGCCGTGGCCTGGCTCGCCGAGCTGTTCCCCAACCCGCAACAGCGCGAGAAGGCCCTCGGCTACACCCAGGCCTTTTCGTCGATCGGCGGCCTGATGGTCGGCGGCGCCTTCCTGCTGGCCGGCTCGGTGGCGCCGTCGCTGCCGCCGATCCTCATGCCGGATTTCTTGACCTCCAGCCTGGGCGATGTCGGCGGCGCGCACGCCCCCTGGCGCTACACCCTGATGTCCGGCCTGATCCCCGCCCTGCCGCTCCTCCTCATCCGCCCGTTCCTGCCCGAGTCGCCGATCTGGAAGCAGAAGAAGGACGCCGGCACCCTCAAGCGCCCCAGCTTTGCCGAGTTGTTCTCCCCGCGCCTGTTCAAGACGACCGTCATCACCACGATCATGGTCGCGTGCAGTTACGGGGCGGCGTTCGGCGCCATCCAGCAGATCCCGCAGATTGTCCCCGGCCTGCCCGAGGTCAAGGCGGAGGTGGCCGCCGCGAAGGAAAAGGCCCTCCCTAAGCTCGAGGCGCTCGCGCCGAAGGACCGCAAGAAGGAGGAGCGGCAACTCACCAAGCGCATCGAGGGCCGGACCGCGGGGCAGATCTCCATCGCTCAGGAGATCGGCGGCCTGGTCGGTCGCTTCCTCCTGGCCGTCCTGGTCGTCTACGTCGTCAGCCGCCGCACGCTCCTGCGACTCTTCCAGGTCCCCGGCCTGTTCGTGCTGCCGATCGTGTTCGCGATCTTCGCCCTCGACAACCGCGTCCTGTTCACGGTCGGCACCTGGAACGTCACCCTGCTGCACGTCGGCATGTTCTTCGTCGGCCTGCTGACGGTGGCGCAATTCAGCTTCTGGGGCAACTACCTGCCGACGGTCTACCCGGTGCATTTGCGCGGCACGGGCGAGAGCGTGGCGGCGAACATCGGCGGCCGCATGCTCGGCACCTCGTTCGCCGCCCTCACCAGCATGCTGTCGGTGGTGATGCCCGGCCGGGACGACCCCACGCGCATCGCCTACACGGCGGCCATCGTCGGCACCGGGGTCTACGCGATCGGCCTGGTCGCGTCGTTCTACCTGCCCGAGCCGCAGGAGGAGACGCTGCGCGAATGAGGCGTTGGGGATCCTGACACAAGCCCGACGCGCAAGCGAGGGGACCCCTCGCTTGCGCGTCGGGCTTGTATCGGCGAGGGGACCCCTCGCTTGCGCGTCGGGCTTGTGTCAAGGCTCCCGGTCTGTGGCTCCTGACCATGAGAATCACCTACATCACCGCCGGCGCCGCGGGCAACTTCTGCGGCAGCTGCATGCACGACAACACCCTCGTCGCGGCCCTCGCCGCCCAGGGCCACGACGCGCTGCTGGTGCCGACCTACACCCCCATCCGCACCGACGAGAAAGACGTCAGCACCCCGCGCGTCTTCTTCGGCGGCATCAACGTCTATTTGCAGCAGAAGCTCTCCTTCTTCCGCCACACGCCCTGGACGCTCGACCGCCTGCTCGACTTCCCCGCCCTGCTGCGCTGGGTGTCGCGCTTCGCCGTCAAGACCCAGGCCAAAGACCTCGGCGACCTGACCCTGTCCGTGCTGCGCGGCGAGCACGGCCACCAGAGCAAGGAGATCGACAAACTCGTCCACTGGCTGGCCACGGAGGTGCGGCCGCAGCTCGTCACGCTGACGAACGTGCTGCTCTCCGGCATGGTCCACCCGATCAAGGCGCGGCTGGGCGTGCCGGTGCTGGCCGCGCTCCAGGGCGACGACATTTACCTGGAGGCGCTGCCGGAGAAGTACCGCCGCGAGGCGATCGCGCTGATCCACGACCACTGCCGCGAGATCGATGGCTTCATCGCGACCAGCCGCTACTACGCCGACTTCATGGCGGGCTACCTCGGCATCCCGCGCGAGCGCATCCACGTCGTCTACCCCGGCCTCAACCTCAAGGGCCACGGCGGCCCGAACCCACGGGCCGCGCTCCGTGGGCCGGAGGTGCCGCTCACCGTCGGCTACTTCGCCCGCGTCTGTCCCGAGAAGGGCTTCCATCTCCTCGCCGAGGCGTTCCGGCTGCTGCACCAATCGCCGGGGCTGCCGCCGCTGCGGCTGCGGGCTTCGGGCTGGCTCGGCGAAAACAACCGCCCCTATTTCCACGAGGTACAGCAGGGACTGCGCGACGCGGGGCTGGGCGACCATTTCGAGTACGTCGAGTCGCCCGACCACGACAGCAAGGTGCGCTTCCTCCAGGGCCTGGATGTGCTCTCGGTGCCGACGGTCTACCGCGAGCCGAAGGGCCTGTACGTGCTGGAGGCGCTGGCCAACGGCGTGCCGGTGGTGCAGCCGCGGCACGGCTCGTTCCCCGAGCTGATCGAGGCGACAGGGGGCGGTCTCCTCGTCGAACCGGAGGACCCGGCCGACCTGGCGCGCGGCCTGCGGCAACTGCTGGACGACAACACCCTGCGGCGCGAGCTGGGCGCCCGCGGCAAAGAAGCCGTTCACGGCCGCTTCCATGCGGCGGCCATGGCGCGGGAGACCGCCGCGGTGTTCGGGAAGTACCTCACATGAAGCAGCCGTACCGCACGTCGCGCCGGGTGGAGTTCGTCGATACCGACATGGCGGGGATCGTCCATTTCTCGAACTTCTTCCGCTGGATGGAGTCGGCGGAGGTGGAGTTCCTGCGCTCGTTGGGGCTGTCGGTGAAGCTGCCGTGGGAAGGGCTGGTGCTGGGCTTCCCGCGGGTGTCGGCGGCGTGCGACTACGTCAAGCCGGCGCGCTTCGAGGACGTGCTGGACGTTGGCGTCACGGTGGAGAAGGTCGGCCGCAAGTCGGTGACGTACGGCTTCGAGTTCACGCGCGCCGGCGAGGTCATCGCGCGCGGCCGGGTCAGCTCGGTGTGCTGCCGCGTCCTGCCCGACCACGGCCTGGAGTCGGTCGAGCTGCCTGCCACCTTGCGGGCACGGCTGGAGCAGGCCGGGTGAGTGGCCGCATTTCGAGTCTCCGGCCCGGTGCCAGAGGGCTTCCGGACCACCTTCTTCTGTCCGAGGTCTCACCCGTCCGCCATCAGCCGGCGCGCCCGTCCGAGGGCCGCGACCGTGAAAATGATCGGATAAAGCTTCTCATAATACCACAACTTCGCGAAGTAGAAACCGATCGGCGTGGGGTCGTGCAGGCCGCCGCCCTCCACGCGCTCGACGAGCCACGTTAACCCGCGGCCCACTGCGGGCCGGGCGTCGGGGCCGGCGCCGAGGAGGACTTCCACCGCCAGCGCCGTCTCCTCGACGCTGGACGGCACGCCTTTGGCGCCGCCCCAACCGCCGTCGGCGTTCTGGGCGGACAGCAGCCAGGCGATGCCGCGGCGAGCCGGCTCCCGGTCCATCATGGTCAGGTCGCGATAGGCGGCGAGGACGCGGGCGGTGCCGTAGGTGGGGTTCTCGTCGTCGGGCGCGTGCTGGTTGCCAAACCACAGCGGCAGCCACGAGCCGTCGGGGCGCTGCTGGCAGGCGAGATATTCCAGTCCCCGTGCGATGGCCCCCGTCATCGTCGCGCACAGCCCCGGACGATCCGGTCGGTCGTAGACTTCGGACCATTCGGCCACGGCCCGCAGGGCGTGTGCGGTCAGGTCAGCCCCACTTCGATCGAAGGGTAAGTGGCCCCAACCGCGACAAAAGGTTGGCCATCCTCCATTACGATTTTGCACGTCGCACAACCAGTACAGCCCCCAAAGACCGCGTGTGACTCCTTTGGCTGGGATGATTTGATTCCCCGGACACTTCAGAAGTTGCCGCAGGGCGAGTAACGCACCCGAGGTGTCATCCGCATCGGGCACTCCCCCCGGCAGATCAGTCCAGGCCCATGCCCCCGGCGCAGCCCCCGTGTAAGGGTGCTTCTCCCTGTACTGCTGGTCGAGCAACCAATCAGCAACCGCATCGAGCCGGTCGAGTGCCTGTAGCCCTCCTGCCGCCGCCAGCGCGTTGACCGACAGGGTCGTCACCCACGTCGCCAGGTTCGTGTCGATCGGCCAACTGCCGTCGGGCCGCACCGAGTTGACGATGAACTCCGCGCCGCGCCGCGCGACCAGGTGCCCCGCTTGCCCGATGCTCGCCAGGCTCATCGTGACGAAACTCGTCAGCGGCGTTGCCTCCAGGAAGCCGCCGTTGGGCGGCTGGATGCGCTCCAGCACTCGCAGACTCCGGCGCCGCGCCGCCCCGCGCACCAGCCGCGCCACCGGGTTCCACGGCGGCCGGTGGTGGTAAACCGCCTGTCCGATGGCGATGAGCGCCGGCAGGGCGTAGCTGACGACGTGCAGCCGCAGCGCGCGGAACCACGACTGCGGAAAGCACGCCAGCTCGAACGGCAGCGGCGGCACCTCGCGCCACGACACCAGCCCCGCCAGGGCGCACGTCACCAGGATCGGCACCGAGAACGTGCGGTCCTTGCCGTAGCGGGCACGGACCGCCTCCGCAAGCTCCGCCGGCGTCCGGCCGAAGCGCTCCCCCAGGTACTCCTCGACGCGGCGCAGCGCCGCGGCGTGGCGAGTCGCCGTGCCGGTCAGGTGGAACGCGGCCCGGCACAGCATGCTCGTCGAGATGTTGCTCAGGCTCTTGACCGTGTCGCCCCAGCCGCCGTCGGCGTTCTGGTGCGCCGCCAGCCACGCCGTGCCGCCGGCGATCAGCGCGTCGAAGCGGTCGTGCGGCGGCGTGTGCTTCTGCACCAGCGACAAAGCGCCGACGGCGACGGCGGTGGACAGCGCCGACGTGGACAGCTCGCCTACCCAGTGGCCGTCCGGCGTGCGCTCGGCGAGCAGGGCGGCGACGGCGGTCTCGCAGGCGGTTTCGAGGCGCTTCGGGTCGGGGAAGGTCATGGTGGCGCGGGCAGGGCTCCTGCGGCTCGGCGAGGCGAGGGACAACACCGGGATCCTATGCCCCCGCGCCCGTACCCTCAAGACCGCGCAACCTGGTCTTGACCGGACGCGGCGATCTTGTCTATGTTATGGGGCTCGCTTCGCCCAAGGGAAAGCTTCACCAGGGAGGATACATCAATGCGCACACGAACTGCGCCTCCGTCTTCGCACCACTGCCCGTCGCGTCTCCATCTGGAACTCCTCGAAGACCGCAGGGTGCTCGCCGGCCTCGGCGGACTGACGCAGCTCCCGCTGGTGTCCGTCCTGTCCCATGACGTGCCGGCCCTGCTGGCGTCGGTACACCCCACCACTCAGGTACAGGCTGCTTCGGAGCAGGCGCCAACTACGCCCCGGCAGAGCGCGGCGGCAGGCCGGGCCGCCGCCCTCGTCACGCGACTCGAAGTGGTGGTGTCCGAGGTGCTGCAGCCTGCGCTGCAGGGCATCGAGGATGCCGCGCTCATCCTCGGCGACGGCGGCGCGGACCAACCGTCGCCTGTAGGGCAGCCCCCGCCGGGCTTGGCCCCCGTCGCCTCGGGAGATGGTGGCCTTACTCTCCCCGGGTCGATTCTCGACATCCCCGTGGTGGTGCCGGTGCTCGTCCAGCCCCGCCCGGGCGACGAGGGAGCGGGCGATGCGCACGCCGGCCCCGGCCTTCTCGAGGTCGCGGCGCAGGCCGCGGACAGCGCCCCGCCCCCCGCCGCCCCGGCCGTCGTGGACGTCACCGTCCGGCTGGCCCCCGATGCGGCGCAGCTACCCGCTGCGCGGCCGGTCGACGCAACTGCTTCGGGGTCTCTGACTCTTGAGGCGCCTGCCGACGGACAGACGACCGCCCTTAGCGACGGCCCCGACGCGCAGGCGGCCCGGGCCGTCGCCCCCATTGGCCTCATGAGCTGGAACGCCTCGGCGCTCGTACATGCGGAGACGGTGGCCGCCCTCCCGAACCACCCCGGTGCGCTGAACATGGTGCTGCGGGAGGTCGAGCACATGGACAGGGCTGCCCGTGAGGAACCC
>JBBRPS010000178.1:0-14331 GCA_038227745.1 Gemmatales bacterium
CGCGAGGCGGCGGCCTACGCACGACAGCACGGCCTGCACGTCCACATGGGCCACGGGCTGACGTACGCGAACGTGGGGCCGGTGGCGCGCCTCCCCGGGGTGGAGGAGCTGAACATCGGCCACAGCATCGTGGCGCGGGCGGTGCTGGTCGGCATGGAGCGCGCCGTGCGCGAGATGAAGGAGGCGATCCGGTCGGCGTAGGGTGGGCATGAAAAAGCCCACTTGGGGGCGCCTCGATCAACCGATTTTTTCACAAGCTCTCACTCGCCTCCAGGCCGAGAGCCCACGTGGACGAACTTCTGGAGGGCGTGACAGGCCGGTGAAACCGCACCGCGGTTGCCGCCCGCTGACATGACCACCTCGCCGACGTACACGTCGCCGCGCGAGTCGAGGCACAGGTCGTGAGGCGCGAAAAAGTTGCCGGCCGCGCACGGGTCGTCGTCCCCGCCCCAGCGGGCCAGGAGGCACCCTCCACGGTCGAACACGCTCACGCGGGCGCCAGGCGCGTCGGGAGCGGGGGCCGTCTGCCAGGGGAACAGGCCCGCCCGCCAGCCCACCTCGGCGACGAACACCCGGTCGCGGCCGTCGAGGACGACCTGCATTGGCCGGGCCACGTCGGTCCACTCGGCGAGGTATTCCCCCGCGGGGGTGAAGATTTGCAGGCGGCTGTTCTCGCGGTCCGCGACGTACACGCGGCCGTCGCGGTCCAGGGCGATGCCGTGCGGCAGGTTGAACTGGCCCGGACCGCTGCCCGGCTCGCCCCAGGAGAAGAGGTGCCGGCCGTCCGGCGCGAACTTGTGGACGCGGGCGTTGCCGTAGCCGTCCGTCACGTACAGCGCGCCGTCGGCGGCGAGGGCCACGTTCGTGGGACGGTGGAAGGGCGCCCCGCCGCGGCGAATCGTGCGGTAATCGATGCCGGCCACGCCGGTGTCCGAGGGTTGGCCGCCCGTGCCCAGCGTCAGCAGCAGCCGGCCGTCGGGGGTGAACTTGCGGACCGTGTGGTCGAGGTCATCGGTGCAGTAGACGGCGTCGTCGGGGCCGATGGTGATGCCGTGCGGCCGCCGGAACACGCCCGCGCCCCAGGAGGTCACAAAACGTCCGTCCGGCTCGAAGATCATCACGGGGTGGTCGCCGCGGCTGAAGACGTGGACGCGGTCGCGCGAGTCGGTGGCCACACCCGCTACCTCGACGAAGGTCCGCCCGGGCGGGAGCTGCTCCCAGCGGGCCAGCGCCTCGTACCGCAGTTCCCCAGCTCCGACCGTCACGCGCTCACGCGATTGGCTCGATGGCATGGAACTTCCCTCTGTTCCGAAGGCGGTCGGGTTTGGAGTTGGAGTCCCGGCTTCAGCCGGGCAAAGTGGTTTACGTCCGGGAGCAGCTGGGCGCTTTGGAGTGCGGCGCTTGGCGCCGCTTTCGGTCTTTCTTTGTCGCCTCCCGAGACCTGGGGCCAGAGAAAGAAAAAGAGGCGCTGAGCGCCGCACTCCAAAGCGCGCCCCTCTCGCCCAGGGTCAAACGCGCGGCTCCCAGCCCTTGGCGTACTCCCGCGTCCACAATCCCATCGCCTCCTTGTCGCGGAGGATATGGCCGTTCTTCGCGTCGCAGCGCAGCGCGCGGCCGGTGCGGTGGGCGATGTTCCCGAGGTGGCAGAGCAGCGTGCTCTTGTGGCCCTCCTCGATCTCGGCGTTCAGCCGGCCGCCGCCGCGGACCGCGTCGAGGAAGTTGCGGAGGTGGACCTCGTCGCCGCCGCTGCCGCCGACCCGGCGGATCTCCTTGCCCGCCGGATCGTAGATCACGTAACCGCCGCCGCGGATCGCCAGGCTGCCGTTCTCGCCGTGGAAGAGCACGTCCGCGGTGCCGCCCGCGGGCAGGCGGTTGCAGCTCAGGCCCTCCCAGGTGGCCGTCTTGTCCCCGCCAAAGTCGAAGGCGACCACGTGCGTGTCGGGCGTCTCCTGGTCGTCGCGATAGCGGTAGTGCCCGCCCGCCGAGGTAACGTGGACCGGGTAATCGACGCCCAGGCCCCAGCGACACAGGTCCAGCATGTGGACGCCGTTGTTGCCCAGCTCGCCGTTGCCCCAGTTCCAGAACCAGTGCCAGTTGTAGTGGAGATAATTACTCCGGAAAGGTCGCCGCGGCGCCGGCCCCTGCCACAGGTCGTAGTCGAGCCCCTTGGGGACGGGCGCCTCCTTGCCGCGGCCGATCGACGGCCGGTTGTTCTGGTACCACGACTGCGCGAGGTAGGCCCGGCCAATGGCGCCCTTGCGCACCTGCTCGATCCCCTCCACGATCGTCGGCCAGCTGCGGCGCTGGACGCCCATCTGGATTTGCTTGCGATGCTTGCGAGCCGCCTGCACCATCAGCTCGCCCTCGCGCGGGTTGTGGCTGCACGGCTTCTCGACGTAGACGTGCTTGCCGGCGGCGCAGGCGAGAATGGCGCCCGGGGCGTGCCAGTGGTTGCACGTCGCGATCGCGACGACGTTGACGGCGCGGTCGTCGAGCATACGACGGAAGTCGGTCACCGCGCGCGGCGACCGACCGGACACCTTGTTGACGGCGTCGGCGGCCCGGCCGGCGCGGCCCTGGTCCACGTCACAGACGTAGGCCACCTCCACGCCCGGCTGGCGCTGGAAGGCGGTCGCCAGGCCCGTGCCGCGGCCGCCCGTCCCCATGACGGCGACGATGATTTTCTCGTTGGCGCCAGGACCGGGCGCCGCCTGCGCCTGCCCTGCTTCCAGCGCCACGCCCGCCGCGACTGCGGCGCCCAGGAAATGACGACGGTCGATGCCCTCTGCCACGGTCAGTGCCCTCCCAATTCGTGAGGCCTTCGAGTTCCGCGGTACACAGCCCGCGGCGTTGATTCTTCCCGTCACTCCAGCGCCGACGGCTGGCCGGCGCGGACCATCGGCCGGGCGCGGTACTCCTCGTAGCGCCGTGCCACCGCGCCGGTCGCGGCGTCCCCTCGGTGCAGGTGAATGCGGTAGCGGAGGCGGAGCTTCTGCCCCGGTTCGAGCGTGTAGGGGCCGCCGAGGCTGAACGCGGCGCCGGCCCAGCCGTCGTTGCGACAGTGCCAGGCCGTCGGATGGTTGACGTTCTCGGGGTGGTCGAGGACGGCGACGCCGCCCCATTTCCCGGGCGCCACGGGGCCGGACTGGTCGAGCCAGCCGGCGCGCTTCAGGTGAGCGCCGCGCTCGTTGCGGTCGCCGTGCTCGTTGCGGATCTCGCCGCCCCCGTCGAACACGCTCAGCGACTGCGCCACGCGGACGGCGAGCAGGCCGAACGAGCTTTTTCCGAAAGTCACGGCGCCCGCGCCGGCCGGCGTCAGCTCCAACTCCACGTCCATGAGGCGGAACGCTGCGGGTGTGCGGTACACCGTCAGGGACCGCCGCTCGTGGAGCAGCTCGGCGCCGGCAAACGCCCAGCCGGTCCGCTGCACGACCCGGCAGAAAACGGGGCCGTCTTCGAGCAGGTCGAAGCGCTGGTGTACGATGACGCCGCCCTTCTCGCTCCAGAAGTCGCGGCCGTTGACGGCGGCATGGGCGACCCAGATTGAGTAATGGTGGTCGTGGCTGCCGGTCGGGTCGTGAGGCTTCCCGAACCCGGTGAGGGCGATGCCGTCCGGGCCGTTGACCGGGTAGAGGAAAGGTCGGCGGAGCAGGGCGGTGCCGGCCTGGGCGGCCGTCGGCCCCGTGTGGTACGAGGTCGCGAGCTGCCCGTCGGCGAACAGGTGGACCGCCCCGTCCAGTGGGCGCTGGGGGCGGATCTGCATGTGCGGGAAGGAACGCATCGCCGTCGCGCGGCCCTCCTGGTCGAAGGCGCGCAGGTCGTACGGCGGATACGGCACCTGGACGTGGAAGCCCGCCCGCGGCACGCCGAAGCGCAGCCGGTAGCGGCCCACGCCCTTCGCGTCCCCGCGCGCCGCCCAGGTCAGTTCCCCCGCCAGGCGCGGCGCTCCCCCTAGCTGGTTCGCCGGGTACTCTGCCAGGTAACTGACGCTCGCGGGCGCCCCCGGCAGCAGCCGCCTTTGCTTCGGACGCGGCTGCGCGGCCGCACTGAACTGGACGGGTTCGGCGACCTCGCTTCCGTCCACCTCGAGCCGGGCCAGGCGCAGCGAATGGACGTCCACCGCCCCCGCCTTCTCGAGCCGCGCGAGCAGGGCCGTGAAGTCGAGTACACACGATACCGGCACAAACTCGCCGTGGGGCGGCAGGCCCTCGACCCGGAGCGGCAGCGCGAACCAGCGGCACTTCTCGGAGGCGTCCCCGTCGCGCTGCGCCGGCCGGTCGGAAGGTGTGACACGCGCGGGGGGAAAAACGCGACTCACGCCCCAGAACAGGGCGAGGGCCGCGGTCATGCTCAGGAGGGTTCGCCGGGGTTGCATGTCGTCTCGGGTCGGTTCGAGGGCGGGGCTACGCGCTGCGGTCGCGCCTGAGTGTGATTGTCCGCCGTGGCGCGGCCAACGGCAACGGAAATCGCGAATCGGCCGACGTTGGGGGTGAGGCAAATGTTTCGAGAGGTTACGGAGTGCAGCGTGAGCCATGTTCCAGAAACCGGCGGGCTCACGCCGCGCCGCTCGCCAGTCAAGCGTGAGGACGGCCGTTCTCGTTCGAGAACCATAGGAATGGAAAGACGGGCGGGGCGCTTCGGTTTGATAGCTCCGCCACTCTCAGACCATCGCTCACGAGGGACTCCGCATGGCCGCACTGCCGCCGTTGATCGACAATTACCTCGCCGGGGTGCCGGCCCTCCGCAAGGCCGTCGCCGGGATGAACCGCGCGCAGCTCCAGGCCCGCCCCATCGCCGGCAAATGGAGCACGCTCGAAGTCGTCTGCCACCTCGCCGACTTCGACCCCATCCTCGCCGACCGCATGAAGCGCGTCATCGCCGAGGAACGGCCTCCCCTCCTTGGCGCCGACGAGAACCGCTTCGCCGCCGCCCTCGCCTACCACGACCGCGACCTCGAAGAGGAACTGATCATCATCGAGCGGACGCGCAGCCAGATGGCGCGCATCCTGCGCACGCTGCCCGAGGCGGCGCTGGCCCGCGTCGGCGTCCACAACGAGCGCGGTCCGCGCACCCTGGAACAGCTCCTGACCACGGCGACGAATCACATTTCGCACCACGCGAAGTTCATCGCGGAGAAGCGCCAGGCGCTCGGCCTGCCTGCATGACATGACACCCCTGCGCGAGCACGCCCGGAGCATCTGGCAGGCGGCGGTCGATGCCGCCAGCCCGCAACGGCTCATCGCCGAAGCGTTCGCCGACCCCGCGCAGCCGCTCCTGCAAGCGCTGCGCGGCGCCCGGCGCGTCGTCGTCGTCGGCGCCGGCAAGGCGGGCGCGGCCATGAGCGCCGCCGTCGAGGACGCCCTCGCCGACCGCCTCGACCGCGTGAGCGGATTGGTGAACGTGCCGGCCGGGTCGGTCCGCCGTCTGCGCGCCATCGGGCTGCACGCCGGCCGGCCCGACGCCAGCAACCAGCCGACGCGCGCGGGCATCGCCGGCGCCCTGCGCATCCTCGACCTGGTGAGCGCGGCCGGGCCGGACGACGTGGTGTTATGCCTGCTGTCCGGCGGCGGCTCGGCCCTGCTGCCGACGCCAGTGGAAGGCGTGTCGCTCGAAGATAAGCAGCAGCTGACGCGGCTGCTCCACGCCTGCGGCGCCACGATCAACGAGATGAACGCCGTGCGCAAGCACCTGAGTGCCATCAAGGGCGGCCGCCTCGCCCAGGCCAGCAAGGCCGGCACCCTGTTCAGTCTCATCATCTCCGACGTGATCGGCGACCCGCTCGACGTGATCGCCTCCGGCCCCACCGCGGCTGACCCGACGACCTTCGCCGACGCGCTGGCGGTGTTGGAGCGTTCCGGCCTGACCGGGCGTACTCCCGAGGCGATCCTGACGCACCTGAAACGCGGCGCGGCGGGAGAGGTCCCCGAGACGCTGAAGGACCTGCCGGCCAACGTCCACAACCGCGTGATCGGCAACAACCCCCGGTCGCTGGCGGCGGCGCAGCGGCGGGCGGAGGCGCTGGGGTACCGCGTCCTCAACCTCGGCTCGTACATCGAAGGGGAAACCCGCCAGGTCGCCACGGCGTTCGCCGGCATCGTCCGCAGCGTCCGGGCCGAGGGGGTGCCGCTCGGCCCGCCGTTGTGTATTTTGAGCGGCGGCGAAACGACGGTCACGCTCGGCGAGGGGCACGGCCGTGGTGGCCGCAACCAGGAGTTCGTCCTCGCCGCCGCACTGAAGCTCGGCCGTGAGGGACTGCGCGACGCGGTGGTCCTGAGCGGCGGCACCGACGGCGAGGACGGTCCCACCGACGCGGCGGGGGCGGTCGCCGACGGTCGGACTTTTGCAGCGGCGGAGCGACTCGGCCTGTCGCCGGCCGATTCCCTCACGCGCAGTGACGCCTACCCCTTCTTTCAGCAGACCGGCGACTTGCTGGTCACTGGCCTGACGCACACCAACGTCATGGACGTCCGCGTGCTCCTCCTGGGCGCCCCGTCTGCGTAACCTCCCAGTGGTTCCCGATGTGCGCCATTTTGCGCTACCGTTGGCAATGGTTTGTAAGAATTTCAAACAAAGTCACAAAGCAGCGACAGCAGGCGCCGAGGCCACTTCCCTGTAAGGCTTTTCGCAAAAAAGACTTGTGGCAATACATGGGCCATCCTCCGCGATTGGCACAATCATTGCTTATAGAATAGTCGCTCACCTGATGGGCAACTGAGAAGTTCGGGGCTGGAACAGAAGAGGCTCGGGTTTCCCGAGTGAGGTATGGCGGTGGTCGGTGATGTGCTCGGTGTTCCGGAACAACACCTGGCACGCCTGAATCGACCACCGCCATGCCCGCCCCTCCGACAGGAAGATAATCACCCATTTCCATGATTCCCCCGGCCACTCCCTGGCGCGGGCTTTCATAGCAGAGTTCGGCTGGTCCATCTGCTGCCGCTCAAATGCGGCACAGTCTTTCACCCTCCTGGCTCCCACCCGCGTCCAACCCGACGCGGGTGTTTTCTTGCGCCCCGGATCATTCCCCCCTCGCGATGGCGCCCGAGGCGCGGACAGTACGCCCGGTGTTTCGCGCCGTTAGCGCGACCCCGGTGCGGGTGATGCCATCGCGAAACATCGGGCCGGGGGCCACGCCCGGCTGACCTCGCGGCCCTCGAATTGAGTATCTTGTCTGCACGGGACTTACGGCAGTCAGGCCCACCCACCGAGGCCGACGGCACGGCGGTTGCGGTTGATGGAACCGCCGCCTCACCGGCCCCGCCCCTCCGGGCGCGTCTCGTGAGGTGATGCCATGACGGAGTAACAAGCCGTGGAATTTCGTTGGGTTGCCCTCATCGCGCTCTGGACGCTCCTGGTCGGCCCGGTGTTCGATTCGGCACCGACGGGGTTCACCCGGGCGCCGCGCATTCACGTCGTCACTCCCACCCCGGCCCGCCCCTGAGAGGCAGAGGAACGAAGGAACGAGCCGGCGGCCCGTCGCGCAGCGACACCCCCACAGACCCCGCCGGGGCCAGCCCGGCGGCTCGCCGATCTTCCTTTCTTCCCGTGCCTCTCTGTGTCCAGGACGAGGGTACGGCCCTTGAGGATGGCGAGCTACTTCCCCCTTCGTCCAGCTCCCCTCGCCCCCAACCCCTCGCCCCCAAAGCGAGGACGAGGGGAGAAGACAAACCGGACATTCTCCGCGGGTTCCTGGATCAGGAGGGCGGTTCACCTCATGTTCGGCTTTCGAGCGAGGTCTGCACACGCAGCAGGCGGGGCAGGAGGCGGATCTCCAGGTCGCGCACGTCGTCCTCGGGGCGGCAGAAAAACTCGCCGTCGATGTGGACCGTCAGCGCCGCCTCGGAGCGCAGGGCGATCTGCCGGCACTGTCCCAGCTTGACCTTGGGGTGGTTCGTCGGCGGCCCGCTCAGGGCGACCCGCGGTAGGAAGCGCAGCACCTCCCAGCGCGACAACTCCCCAGCGTGCAGGTAATCGAACAGCCCGTCATCCAGTCGCGCCTCGGGAGCCAGCACGAACCCGCCCTCGCGCCGGCCAAGCAGCACGCTCAGCATCAACGTCGGCGCCGACCAGGCCGGCCCGCCGTCGATCGTGAAGGTCATCGTCGGCGTGGCGTAGCGATACCACAGGGCGCGCAGGGTCGCCAGGCCGTACAGGGCGATGCCCTGGAGCCGGCGGATCTGCCGGGATTCCAGGGTCACGGCACCGTTGAGGCCCAGCCCGAGGCAGCAGACGAAGAAACGCTGCCGTCCGCGCGGATCGCTCACCACGCCAACGTCCACGGGCCGGACGGCGGAGGGTGGCTGGCCGTTGGCGTCGGCGGCCAGGCTGTAGGCGTAGTCGTTGGCGGAGCCGATCGGCACCACGGCGAAACGGACCTCGGGCCGGCCGGCGCGCAGCAGGCCGTTGGCGACCTCGTGGACCGTGCCGTCGCCGCCGGCCGCGGCGACGATGCCGAAGCCCATCCGCGCCGCCCGCTCGGCCAGAACCTCGGCGTCGCCCGGGCCGCGCGTCGGCCAGAAGTCGGCGTGCCGGCCCCAGGTACGGCGCAGCACCTCCAGGCGGCGGCCGGCCGCCTGCCGACCCGCTTTCGGGTTGAAGATGACGCACAGGTCCCCGTCAGGCATGAACGACCCTCGGCCTCGGGGCGCGAACCGCGCGCGGACTTCCCGCGTCTCCCTGGACGGTCCGCCCTGGTGCGTTATACTCGACGCGGGGTGAGTTGACACAAGCCCGAAGCGCAAGCGAGGGACCCCTCGCTTGCGCTTCGGGCTTGTGTGCGATGACTGTTCGCGCCGGAGTATACTCGACGCGAGGTGAGTTGACACAAGCCCGAAGCGCAAGCGAGGGGCAGCCCGGTCCCTCGCTTGCGCTTCGGGCTTGTGTCAACTCACCCCGCGTCCAGTATATACTGCACTCGCGCCGCCGCTGAAAGGCGCAGTTCCCCACGCAGACAAGCTCATGAAGACTCCTCCCCTGCACGGCCTGCTCGTCCTGGATAAGCCCCAGGGCATCACGTCGCGCGACGCGGTCGATCGCGCGCAGGGCTGGTTCCCGCGCGGCACGCGACTCGGCCACACCGGCACGCTGGACCCGCTGGCGACCGGCGTGCTGGTGCTGTGCGCCGGCTCGGCCACGCGGCTGACGGAATACGTGCAGCGCATGGCGAAGACCTACCGCGCCGGCGTGCTCCTCGGGGCGCGCAGCGACACCGACGACGTTGACGGCAACGTCACGCCGGTCGCGGGCGCGGCGCCACCGAATCTGGCCGCGGTGCGCAGGCACCTCGACGAGTTCCTCGGCGAGATCGAGCAGGTGCCGCCCGCGTTCTCCGCGGCCAAGGTGACCGGGAAGCGCGCCTACGACATGGCCCGGCGCGGTGAGGAGGTCGTGCTGCAGCCGCGCAAGGTCCACGTCCACGGGATCGACGTGCTGGGCTACGGTTGGCCGCGGCTGGAGCTGGAGGTGCGCTGCGGCAAGGGGACGTACATCCGCTCGCTGGCGCGCGACCTGGGCGCGCGCCTGGGCTGCGGCGGGCTGATCGAGACGCTGCGGCGCACGCGCGTCGGGCCGTTCGCCGCCGCCGACGCGGTGCCGCTGGACGCGGACGCGAGGACCGCCCGGGCGCGGTTGCTGCCGGTGGCGCTGGCAGTGGCGGAATTGCCGCGCGTGGACGTGACGGCGGCGGACGCGGTACGGCTGCGGCAGGGGCAGACGGTCCGCCCGGATAGGCTTGCTCCGAGTGCGGGGGTTGAGGAGGCGGTGGCGTTCGGGCCGGGAGGGGCCCTCGTCGGCGTCGTCCGGGTTGACGCGGGACGGCGAGCGCTTGCGCCCGTGAAGGTGCTGCCGGAGCCGGACGAAGGTCGTATGCAATGATCGGCCCCCTACCGTTTCAGCACGTACAGGACGCTGCCGCTGCCGGCCGCGGGCCCTGTCGTGAAGGCGCTCGGGCGCGTGGTCGAGCCCTTGCCGCGGGCCTGGTTCCAGCAGATCTCCAGGCCGCCGTCCTCCGTGAAGCGGTAGACAGCCAGCGACGTTAAACCGCGCGACGGTCCTTCGGTCCAGGTGATGTTGACCGCCCCCGGGGCCGGGCCGGGCGCCAGCACTGCGCTCGAAACGCGGTCCTTGCCGTCCCGGATGAAGGCGAATCGGTCCCCCTGGATCGAGACGCTGAACCGCTCGGCCTCCGGCCTGGGCAAGCCGTTCACCTCGAACTTCGCCATCTTCCAGACGCCCTGCATCTTCTGCAGCACTTGCTTGGCGTCCTGGTTGCCAGCGGGGCCGGGCTTCGGCCCGGGGCCCGGCGCCGGGCGGGAGCCCGCAACCTGGCCGAAGCCGCCGGTCGGGCGCGGGATGTTTAGAATGTTGCCCGGGGTGCGGGTGAGGGTGGTTTCAAACGCCATCCGCACGCTGACGGCGCCCCCGCCGCCCTCCGACGTGACGTTGACCCTGACCTGCGAGAGGTAGCCGCCCTCGAGGTGGAACAGGGCGAAGCCGTCGGCCTTGCCGATGACGCGCCCCGCCGCCCCCCGCTCCTTGACGTCGCCCGCCAGCCGGATGTACGCCTCGCCACTGCCGCCCTGGCCGCGCACGCCTTCGTAAGTGCAGGTCAGGGCGAGATCGACGATCTTCTTCTTCTTCGCGCCCTTCTCCCCCAGGAACATGATCGGCCTGGCGTTCCAGGTCTCCTGCGGAGAGAGCGAGCGGCCGGGCAGGGGGAGGCAGGTCGATTGGTAGGAGTTGCAGGCCCGGCTATACAACTCGTAGAGGTCGTCCTCCACCCGCGGGTCCTTGGCCTTCGCCCGAGAGACGGTGAGGAGCTTGAACTTCCCGGTGGGCTCGAGGATGAAGCGCGCGGTGAACTGCCGCAGCATTTGCAGGGCCAGCGGCTGGCGCAGGAACCGTTTGCCGGCCTCCTCCGTCTTCGCTCGACACCCCCCGAACGCGATCGTGACTTCCGCCCCACGCGGTTCGGGGCGGATGGTCTCGAGGATGTCGTACTCCACGTCATCGACCGAGGCGAAGGACTCGTCGCCCTTGGAGGCCTTGAACTGGAACGTGCT
The DNA here is from genome assembly GCA_038227745.1 of Gemmatales bacterium. Taxonomy (GTDB): domain Bacteria; phylum Planctomycetota; class Planctomycetia; order Gemmatales; family Gemmataceae; genus DASPXY01. The sequence goes on from JBBRPS010000178.1 coordinate 11,058, forward strand.
CTTCACCTTGAGGGTGCGCTCGGCGGCCGCGGCCGGACACTTGAACTGCAGCAGGGCGGGGCGGCGTTCCAGCGGCGCCTCCTGCCCCGGTCGGTAAGCGGACGCCGCGGCCCACTGCGTCGCCCCGGAGGCGGTCTTGAGGATCGGCTGGAGCCACACCACCTTGCCGGCCTCGGCCTGCGGCAGCGGGATTTCGACGGTGCCGGCGCCCCTGGCGTAGCTGACGGCGAAGGACTGGCGGGGGCCATCCCCGGGGCCGACCTCCGGCGCCTGGAGCGAGGCCGGCCGGCCCCGCCCGGGGGTGCCCGTCCAGATCTCCAGCCTCACCTCGCGGATGCGGTCGAGGGGGTCGAGGCAGGCGAGCTTGACGGGCATCCGGGCCTGGCCCTTGTCCAGGTAGGGGATACCTAGCTCGGTGGCGGCGTGCCGGCCGTCCAGGATGCGCCGGACGAAGTCGCCGGGGACGGCAAAGTTGATCTGTGTGCCGCGGATGATGGCGACCGAGACGCCGACGACGACTCCGCGGGTGTCGGTGACGGGGCCGCCAGAGTTGCCCGGGTGCATGCCGCCGTTGACCTGCACCTGCGTCAGCGCGCCGGACGGATCGCGGCGCAGGGAGGTGACGGAGGACTCGCTGACGGTGATGTTCTTGCCGAGCTGGGCGCCGAAGGGGAACCCGAAGATGTAGACCTTTTGTGTCTCCACGAGGCCCTGGGCCGAATCGATCATCAGGGGCGCCGGCAGGCCGGCCGGGTCGCCATCGACGCGGAGCACCGCGAGGTCCGAGGCGCGATCGACGCCCAGCACGTTGCCGGCCCGCCTGGCCTCGTCGGGCTCGCCGCTGTTGAGCACGACCTCGACTTTGACCGGCGGGATGCTGTCCGCCTGAAGCATGCCCAGGACGTGGGCGTTGGTGAAGACGATGCCGGGCTCGGCGCCGAAAAAGCCGGTGCCCTCGGCGACGCCGCCCCCGGGCAGATTGACGCGGAGGTAAGCGGTCGCTTTTTTCACCTTCCGGACCGCGTCGACGGCAATCTGCGCCGGCACCGGCTCTCCGGCCGGCGGATCGACGCGGGCGGGCGGGCTCTGCACCTTCGGCGGCGGGCTCTCGGCCCTGGCAGGTGGGTCCTCGCCCTTCGGGGCCGGGTTCTCGACCTTGACGGCTGCGGCGACAGGGACATCCAACTTCACTTCAGCCTGCGGGGGCAGTTCCTTGGCCTGGGCGACCTGATCCTCGCCCTTCGGCCCGAAGATCAGGATCGCGCCGACGGCGCCGCCCGCGAGGACGACCAGCCCGGTCACGACCCCTGCCACGAGCAGGCCCGTCTTACCGCCCTCGGCTGCGGCGCGTTTCCGGGGCCGCGGCCGATCCTCCGCCTCTGCCGGCGCCGGGTGAGTCGGTCGCTGCCGTGGGGCCGGCTTGACCCCATCCGTTGCCGGTTCGCGGCGGGCTGGGGCGGGAGGGCTTTGGGCGGCGGGCCGGGTCGTGGAGGTCCCGGCCGGCTTCTGGGCAGGTGGAGGGACCTCGGCCGCAGGGGGCGTGGGGGCGGGGACGAGGAACGGTTTCTTGCAGCTCGCGCAAAAGACCTTCTTGCCGCGCAGTTCGTCGGGGATGGCGCAAGGGGTTTTGCAGGAGGGGCAGGCAACGCGGATCGGCATTGGCGTCTCTCGCGGGTGGTCCTTTCGCGGTCCGCTTCACCCCCGGATTCCGTGAGGAGGAGGGTGAGTTGTCGCGCTCGAGGGAATGAGGAATAGACAGTAGTCAGATCATGATACCGGTCCTCGCGCAACCCCGGCAAGCAAAATTCCTGATTTCATCAATCCTGAAGCATCGCGAAGCAGGCTGGCAGGCCCAACGAGGGCAAGGGAGGCCGTCACCCACAAGCCCGACGCGCCGGCGAGGGACCCCTCGCTGGCGCGTCGGGCTTGGGTGACCACCTTTCGCGCCGGAGTAATACGGTGCCGGCGCGCCCTCGGGCCACACCGTGCCAGCGGGCGGAAATTCCTTTGCCCCAACGCTCTTCCCTCGGCTACGATAACCGTCGTCTGCCCCGAACGCCCGACCCCTGGAGTCCGCACATGCCACGCTACCGCGTCGCCGTCATCGGCCGCACCGGCCGCGGCAACTACGGCCACGACCTCGACGTCGTCTGGCGCGACGTCCCCAATAGCGACATCGTCGCCGTCGCCGATGAGAACGAAAAGGGCCGCGCCGCCGCCGCCCAGCGCCTCGGCGCCAAGAACGCCTACGCCGACTACCGCCAGATGCTCAAGAAGGAGCGGCCGCAGATCGTCAGCGTTGCCCCACGCTGGCTCGACTGCCACCGCGACATGGTCGTCGCCTGCGCTGAGGCCGGCGCCAGCATCTTCCTGGAAAAGCCATTGTGCCGTACCCTCGCCGAGGCCGATGAGATGGTCGCCGCCTGCGAGCGCCACCACGTCAAGCTGGCGATCGCCCACCAGACCCGCTACAGTCCGCGCCTGCAGCGCGTGCGCGACCTGATCGCCTCCGGGCGCCTCGGCGAGATCCTCGAACTGCGCGGCCACGGCAAGGACGACGGCCGCGGCGGCGCTCAGGATTTGATGGTCCTCGGCACGCACGTCCTCGACCTGATGCGCTTCCTCGCCGGCGATGCCCGCTGGTGCTTCGCTCGCGTCGGCGTGGCGGGGAAGGAGCGGGTGGCACCCGTGGCGAGGGCCGACGTGCGCGAGGGCGGCGAGGGCATGGGGCCGATCGCCGGCAACCACATCACCGCGCTCTACGGCTTCGACCGCCGTGCCGTCGGCCACTTCAGCACCTGTGTGGACCCGCCGAGCAAGGGGGCGCGCTTCGGGCTGACGGTCCATGGCGCGCGCGGCGTGATCCAGCTCCCGATGGGGGCCCTGCCCGCTGCCTACTTCCTGCCCGACCCCGGCTGGTTCCCCGGCCGCAGCCGCACCGCCTGGCAGGAGATCACCAGCGCCGGCCTGGGGAAGGCCGAGCCGCTCAAGGACGCCTCGCTCCGCGCCGGCAACGGCTGGATCGCCCGCGACCTGATCGAGGCCATCGAGCGCGACCGCCAGCCGAAGGGAAGCGTCTACGATGGCCGCGCCGCCCTGGAGATGATCCTGGCGGTCTACGAGTCGCACCGGCTGCGCGCGCCGGCCGACCTGCCCTTGAAAAACCGCCGCCACCCCCTGACGATGATCTGAACGGACCCGATTCCCCCTCGTTTAGAGCGGTTTGCGTTCGGGTGTAGCGGGGAGGCGCTTTGGAGTGCGGCGCTTGGCGCCG
>JBBRPS010000179.1:0-14328 GCA_038227745.1 Gemmatales bacterium
CCTGTGGGACATCGCCTCGGGGAAGGCGAAGGGCACCCTCACCGGGCACACGGGCGGGGTGAATGGCGTGACGTTCTCCCCCGACGGCCGCTCCCTCGCCTCCGCCAGCCTGGACGGCACGGTGCGCCTGTGGGATGTCGGTTCGAGTACGATGAAGGCCACCCTCGCCGGGCAGAAGAGAATCTCTTTGAGTGGCGTGGCGTTCTCCCCCGACGGCCGCACTCTCGCCTCCGCCGGCGACGACAAGACCGTGCGTCTGTGGGACGTCGCCTCGGGGAAGGCGATGGGCACCCTCGCCGGGCACACGGACTGGGTGAAAGGTGTGGCGTTCTCTCCCGACGGCCGCACCCTCGCCTCCGCCAGCTACGACAAGAGTGTGCGCCTGTGGGACGTCGCGGCGGGCACGGTCACGGGCACCCTCACCGAGCACGCGGGCGGGGTGAATGGCGTGGCGTTCTCCCCCGACGGCCGCACCCTCGCCGCCGCCTGCTCGGACTGCAGGATGCGCCTGTGGGACGTCGCGGCGGGCACGGTCAAGGGCACCTTCGCCGGGCACACGGGCTGGGTGAATGGCGTGGCGTTCTCCCCCGACGGCCGCACCCTCGCCTCTGCCAGCTGGGACAAGAGCGTGCGCCTGTGGGACATCGCTGCGGGCACGACCAGGCGCGTTCTTGCCGGACACACGGACGGGGTAAGAGGCGTGGCGTTCTCCCCCGACGGCTACACTCTCGCCTCCGCCGGCGAGGACAGGACCGTGCGCCTGTGGGACGTCGCTGCGAGTACGGCCAAGAGCGTCCTCACCGGGCACACGGGCAAGGTGCATGGCGTGGCGTTCTCTCCCGACGGCCGCACCCTCGCCTCCGCCAGCGAGGACAAGACCGTGCGTCTATGGGACGTCGCCTCGGGGAAGGCGATGGGCACCCTCGCCGGGCACACGGGCTATGTGAGTAGCGTGGCGTTCTCCCCCGACGGCCGCATCCTCGCCTCCGCCAGCGGGGACAAGACCGTGCGCCTGTGGGACGTCGCGGCGGGCACAATCAAGGCTACCCTCGCGGGGCACAAGGACCAGGTGAGAGGCGTGGCGTTCTCCCCCGACGGCCGCTTTCTCGCCTCCGTGAGCTGGGACAGGTCCGTGCGCTTGTGGGACGTCGCGGCGGGCACGGCCAAGGGCGTCCTCGACGGGCACACGAACCAGGTGAATGGCGTGGCGTTCTCTCTCGACGGCCGCACCCTCGCCTCCGCCGGCGCGGACGGCACGGTGCGCCTGTGGGACGTCGCGACGGGCACGGCCAGGGGCATCCTCGCCGGGCACACGAGCTATGTGAGTGGCGTGGCGTTCTCCCCCGACGGCCGCTCCCTCGCCTTCACCTCCGGCATGGACGGCAGGGTGTGCCTGTGGGACGTCGCTGGGGGCACGGCCAAGGGCACCCTCGTCGGGCACACGTACTCTGTGAGAAGCGTGGCGTTCTCTCCCGATGGCCGCACCCTCGCCTCCGCTAGCTGGGACAAGAGCGTGCGCCTGTGGGACGTCGCTTCGGGCACGGCCAAGAGCATCCTTGCCGGGTACACGAGTTCGGTGTATGGCGTGGCGTTTTCCCCCGACGGCCGCACCCTCGCTTCCGGCGACAATACCGTGCGCCTCTGGGACGTCGCTTTGGGTACGGCCAAGGGCACTCTCGATGGTCACAAGGGCATGGTGAATTGCGTGGCGTTCTCCCCCGACGGCCGCACCCTCGCCTCCGCCAGCTCGGACCAGACCGTGCGCCTGTGGGACGTCGCGGCGGGCACGACCAAGCGCGTCCTCGCCGGACACACGGGCAATGTGAGTGGCGTGGCATTCTCCCCTGACGGCCGCTCCCTCGCCGTCGCCTCCGGCGCGGACGGCAAGGTGCGTCTGTGGGACGTCGCGGCGGGCACGGCCAAGGGCGTCCTCGCCGGGCACACGGGCAAGGTGACAGGCGTGGCGTTTTCCCCCGACGGTCGCACCCTCGCCTCCGCCAGCGAAGACAGGACCGTGCGTCTGTGGGACGTCGCGGCGGGCACGGCCAAGGGTATCCTCGCCGGGCACTCAAGCTCGGTGTATGGCGTGGCGTTCTCCCCCGATGGCCGCTCCCTCGCCTCCGCCAGCTACGACAGGACCGTGCGCCTGTGGGACGTCGCTTCGGGCAAGGCGAAGGGCATCCTCGCCGGGCACACGGGCTATGTGACTAGCGTGGCGTTCTCGCCCGACGGCCGCTCCCTCGCCTCCGCCGGCGATGACAAGACCGTGCGCGTCTGGGCCAACCTCGGCGTTATTGACTATGCAGCGTATCTTGCGGTGTGTGACTTCCAGGGTCGGGACTTGCGCTGGCGGCTCCTCACGGCCGACTTATACAAAACTTCAGAGGGACTGAAATACGTCAATGTCGGACCGGGATCCCACATCGCCCTCTTGCAAGGCGCGAAACCCGACCGGCAGCTGAACCAGGCCCTCTTTACGCAGTATTTGTGGGCGGAGAATGTGAAGAGCGCCCGGCTGGTGCTCCAGCGCCTCCCCGCTGGCCTGGAGCGGACAGAAGGAGCGAAAGCCCTCGCGGCGAAGCTGCGCGCGGTGGCGGTCCGTCTCATGAACGTGAAGGTTTTCCTCCTGGCCGAGCAGCGCCTGGCCGAGGCGCGGCGACAGGATCCGAGTCACCCGGAAACCGATTACGCCTGCGCCCGTCTCGAATTGCTTCGGGCGAATGAACTTCCCGGCCACGAAACCGCTCGCGGGCACATCGAGGAGCGGGTTCTCGATCATCTGGCGAAGGCAGTCCAGAGCGGTTTCACCGACGGGGAGCGGTTGCAAACCGAAGAGGTGTTCAAACCCCTCCGAGGGGACGCGCGCTTCCAGAAGATGGTAATCGACCTGTGCGACCAGGCTCTCACCAGAGACGCGAAGCACGTGGCGGCGTACACCACGCGCGGCTACGCCCAGGCCTGGAAGGGCAACTTCGAGCGAACCATCGCGGATTTCCAGAAGGCCATCAAACTGAACCAATTGGGTGATCCCTGGGGGCATTACCACCTGGCCTGTGGTTACAGTCTCCGCGCTGCGGCCCGGCCGAAAACCGCGGCAGGCGACGCAGCCCGCCGGCAGGATCTGAAGCTCGCCCTCGATTCGCTGGAACAGGCCGTCAAGTGGGGTTGGACGCTCAGGCAGCACATCCGGACCGACACCAACCTGACGGCACTGCGCGGTCACCCCCGCTTCGAGAAGCTGCTCAAGGGCCGCTGATGGGGCCGCACGGCTGCCGCTGCTCGGACCTCCACTGAGGAATTGCGATGATCGACGAAACACGCCTGAGCGAATTGGTTTCAATGTGGCAGCGGCTGCGGCAGCAGGGGGCGGCCCCTTCGTCCGCCGAACTGTGCCGCGACTGCCCGGCGCTGCTCCCAGAACTGGAGCGGCGTCTTCAGGGCCTGACCGAGATGAGCCGCTCGCCGGCCGACAGCAACTCCACCCTGCCGCCGTCGGACTCTCTGCCACCCACGGAACCGATGCTCCCCTCCACGGTCCTGAAAGCCCCGGCCCTGCCCGGCTATGAGATCCTCGGAGAGCTGGGGCGCGGCGGCATGGGCGTCGTTTACAAGGCCCGCGACCTGAATCTGAAGCGCGTGGTGGCGCTGAAGATGATCCTGGCGGGCGGCCACGCCGGCGCGGAGCAGCTGGCGCGCTTCCACCGGGAGGCGGAGGCGGTCGCCCGCCTGCGGCACTCGCACATCGTCCAGGTTTTCGCCGGCGGCGAGCACGGCGGCCAGCCTTATTTCGTCCTGGAATTCGTTGAGGGAGGCAGCCTGGACCGGAAGCTCCAGGGCAAGCCGCAGCCGCCGCGCGACGCCGCCCGCCTGGTGCTGCTGCTGGCCCGCGCGGTCCACGCCGCCCACGCCCAGGGCATCATTCACCGCGACCTCAAGCCCGCCAATGTCCTGCTCGCCCCGCCCGCCGACGAGCCCGCCCTGAACACGCCCTACGGCTGTCCCAAGGTCACCGACTTCGGCCTCGTGAAGTGCCTCGATGACGCCGTGGAGCAAACGGCGGCCGGGACGATTCTGGGGACGCCGAGCTACATGGCGCCCGAGCAGGCCTCGGGGGATCCGCAGAAGATCGGGCCGGCCGCGGACGTGTACGCGCTGGGCGTCATCCTCTACGAACTGCTGACGGGGAAAGTGCCGTTCAAGGGGCCGAGCGTGCTCGACACCCTGGAGCAGGTCCGCAGCCACCCGCCGCGCCCACCGCGCGAGCTGCTTGCGGACGTCCCGCCAGCGCTGGAGGGGATTTGCCTCCGCTGTCTGCGGAAGGCGCCCGGCGAGCGGTATCCGAGCGCGGCCGACCTGGCGGAGGATCTGCGCCGGTTCCTCGCGGACGAGCCGACCGTGGCGGCGCCTCCCGTCTCCTCTGCGGCCGGGCGCCGGCGGCTCGCGCCCCTGGCCGCGCTGGGGGCGGTCCTGTTGCTGGCCGTACTGCTGGTGGTGTGGCTGGCGAACCGCCCGGCGGAGGTCGCGCCGGCCCCTGCGGATAGGGGGAAACCGCCCGCGCCGGTCGCCGGTGAGGAGAAGCGACCCGCCGTCCCTGCGCGTACACTGGACGGCACTTTGACGCTCCTGGTCTACCCTCGGGGGCCCGACTTTAATGAATGGGCCAGCGCGGATCAGAAGGGCGTCCTGCCGGTGCGCTCCGGGGAGCAAGTGCGCCTCGAGGCGAAGCTCAGCGAGCCGGCCCACGCCTATCTGCTGCTGCTCGACAGCCGGGGCCGGGCCGTGCCGCTCTACCCGTGGAACGAGGACCGCATCACCGTCAAGGACGTGGCGGCGCCGCCGCCGGTGCGTGGGCCCCGCACGCTGGTCACCACGCCGACCAGCGCGACCAAGGGCTGGCGGCTCGACAACGAGAGCGGGCTGGAGACGATCATCCTGCTGGCCCGTCGCGAGCCGCTCCCCGCGGGGGTGTCTCTGCCGGCGCTGCTGGGCAAGCTGCCCGCGGCGCAGCTGCGGAAGAAGGGCGAGCTGGCGGTCCTGGCCTTCGACCGCGGGGCGCCGTCCCCGTCCACGGTGCGGTCGCTGGAACGCGGCTTTGAAGACGAGGCGCGGGAGGTAGATGAGCCGCTGGTGCGCCTGATGGAAAGGCTGCGTGGGACGTTTGAAGTGGTGCGTGCCGTGCGCTTCGCCCACCAGGGAGAGTGAGTGCTTTCGGGGTAGGGTCGCGCGGATTGGCGTTTCTGGATGCTGAGGAGCACCCGATAGAATTGCGCTCCTGACAGGCCTTGCCGCGCGAGTGAAAGGGAGGACCTTCGCCATGTGCCGAAGATGGTTGCTGATTCCGGTAAGCTTGCTCGTTTTCTGCCCGCATTCGACCGGGAAGGTAGATGCGGGAGACGCAGTGAAGGCGGCCCCCGGGCCGGCCGGTGAGCGTCCGAGGCTGGTTGTCCAGGTAGGGCACGCTTGCAGGGTGACGTCCGTCGCCTTTTTCCCCGACGGCGAACAAGTGCTAACCGCCAGTGACGACAAGGCGGTTCTGGTGTGGGACACCGCGTCCGGGAAGGAATTGCGCCGCTTTGAAGGGCACGACGACCCGGTAACCTCAGTGGCGATCTTCCGCGACGGCCGTTACGTGCTGACCGGCAGCGACGACAAGACGGCTCGGCTTTGGGACGCCAAATCCGGCAAGGAGCTTCGGCGTTTCACCGGCCACACCGGCCCGGTCTGGTCGGTGGGGATTGCGCCGGACGGCAGGCACGTCGTGACAGCGAGCGAGGACAGGACGGCTCGTCTTTGGGACGCCAAGACCGGCAAGGAGGTCAGGCGCTACCAGGGTCACACCGGGGAGGTGCGCGCCGTGACGTTTTCCCCCGACGGCAAACGCGTGCTGACGGGCAGCGCGGACTGCACGGCGCGGCTTTGGGACGCCGAATCCGGCAAGGAGCTGCGGCGCTTCTCGGGACACGCGTACGGAATAACCTCCGTGGCCTTTTCCCCGGACGGCAAGCGCCTGCTGACAGGCAGCGGGGATCCTGGCGCGCGGGAGCCTTCCGCGCGCCAGCAGCCGAGTAAACTTTTCGTCAAGGGCACGAAGATTTCGCCCGCTCCCGTGCCCGCTGTCAGCGGAAGCCCGACGGCGCGGCTCTGGGATGCCGACTCGGGTAAAGAGCTAAGTCTCCTCCAGGGGCATAATGCCCCCATCACCTCGGTCGCGTTCGCTCCGGACGGCAAGCGCCTGCTGACGGGAGGCGAGGACGGGACGGCACGACTTTGGAGCTCGGGTACAGGCAAGGAGCTTCGCTGCTTGCGGAGCAACCCGGGGTCGGTGAACGCCGTGGCTTTCTCCTCGGATGGCCGCAGCCTGCTGACGGGCCATGAAGACCAGTCGGCGCGGCTCTGGGACGCCGACTCCGGCCAGGAACGTCGTGAGTTCGTCGGGCGCGGCCTGGAAGTCCTCGCGCTGGCAGTCTCGCACAACGGCCAGCGCCTGGTGACGGGCAGCCGGCGTCAAACGGCTCAGCTGTGGGACACCACGTCAGGCAAGGAGCTGCGTCGCCTCGGGGGAGACGGTGTCCCCGTGGCCCACATCGATCCGGCGAAGGCGAAAGCCTATAAGGAGCTGCGTCACCTCGGGGGGGGCGGTGTCCCTCTCGGTGAAATGTCGGTTCCGCTGCCGGCCAAACCTCTCCCGAAGCCCGTCAAGACCAAGGTCGGACAACTTGGGGACGAAGACTCCGACCCGCAGTCCAAGCCCTCCTCTCTCTCCGGTAGCCTGGTCCGCGCGGTGGCCCTGTCCGCGGACGGCAAACGCCTGCTGACGGGTTCCCCGAATGGGGCGCAAATGTGGGACGCCGACTCCGGCCGGCCACTCAAGTCGTTCGCGTACGGGGGGCCGATCACCACGCTGGCTTTCTCCGGGGACGGCAAGGGCCTGCTCACGGGCACCCGCGAAGGGGGGTGGCGCCTGTGGGGCAGCGATTCCGGTAAGCTGCTTCAGTCCTCTCTCCTGCCCTCCCGCCCCGGCTCCAGTCCGGTCGCCTCGGTGGCCCTGTCCGCCGACGGCAAGCGGTTGCTGACAGGCTTGCGGGACGGGACGGCGCGGCTTTGGGACGCCAGGACCGGCAAGGGGCTGCAACACCTGAAGGGGCGTGGCGGCCCGGTGAATTCGGTAGCTTTCTCGCCCGACGGCCGCCGCCTGCTCACGGGCTCCGCGGACGGGATGGCGCGGCTTTGGGACGCCGAGGGCAAGCTGCTCCGCTCCTTTGCCGGTCATCGCCTCAACGTTCGCTCGGTCGCGTTCGCACCGGACGGCAAGCGTGTGTTGACCGGCAGCGACGACTTTACGGCGCGCCTCTGGGACACGGGCTCCGGCAAGGAACTCCGCCGCCTACAAGGACATGGCGACCTGATAACCTCCGTCGCATTTTGTCGGGACGGCAAGTACGTACTGACGGGCTCCTGGGATCAGACGGCTCGGCTGTGGGATGCCGAAAGCGGTAAAGAGTTGTGCAAGATGGTCAGCTTTACCGATGGGACCTGGGCGGCGGTGGACCCCGCCGGGCGCTACGACGCCTCCAACGGCGGTGACGTCGAGGGCCTGCACTGGGTGGTCGGCAACGAGCCGATCGCCCTCGCCCAGCTCAAGGAGCGCTACTACGAGCCGGGCCTGCTCGCCAAGTACCTCGGCTTCAACAAGGAGCCGCTCCGCGAGGTCGAGTCCTTCGCCGCCCCGAAGCTCTACCCCGACGTCCGCCTGACCGCCCCCCTCAAAGGGCAGACGACAGTCGGCGTCACCCTCACCAACCGCGGTGGCGGCATCGGCCGCGTCGTCGTCCTCGTCAACGGCAAGGAACTCACCGCCGACGCCCGCGCCCCTGGCCAGGACCCCGACGCCAGGTCGCTCCAGCTCGAGATCGACCTGGCCAACGACCCGCGCCTCCGCCCGGGCGAGAAGAACCGCATCGAGGTGCAGGCGTACAACGCCGAGGGCTACCTCCGCAGCCGCGGCTTCGAGGTGGAGGCCGTGGCGCCCGGCCCGCGCCGGATCGACCCGCCCGAACTCTGGGCGGTCGTCGCCGGCGTGTCGGATTACCGGGGCGCGGGCCTGAAGCTGCGCTACGCCGCCAAGGACGCCGAGGATTTCGCCAGGGCCGTCCGCCTTGCCGGCGACCGCCTGTTCGGCGCCGCCAGGGTTCACCTCACCCTGCTCTCCACCAGCCCCGGGGAGAAGGAGCCGACGCGCGACAACCTGGTCGCGGCCCTGGGGGCCGCCGGCAAGGCCAGGCCTGCCGACGTGCTGGTCGTGTACCTGGCGGGGCACGGGGTCAGCCACGGCGGCCAGGACGGCGACTTCTACTTCCTCACACGGGACGCCCGCGGCGCCAGCCTCACCGACCCCGCCGTCCGTCAACAGGTCGCGCTGTCCAGCGCCGAGCTGACGGAGCTGCTCAAGCGCGTGCCGGCGCAGCGGCAGGTGCTGGTGCTGGACACCTGCGCCTCCGGCCGGTTGATCGAGAAGCTGACCGAGAAGCGCGACGTGCCGTCGAGCCAGATCCGGGCCCTGGAGCGGGTCAAGGACCGGACGGGGATGCACATCCTGGCGGGGTGCGCGGCCGACGCGGTCAGCTACGAGGCGACCGGCTACGCTCAGGGGCTACTGACGCACAGTCTGCTGCTGGGGATGCGCGGCGCCGCGCTGAAAGAGGACCAGGTGGACGTCGGCACCCTCTTCCGGTTCGCCGAAGACCAGGTGCCCGAGCTGGCCAGGGGTATCGGCGGCATCCAGCGGCCGGTGGTCGCTGCCCCGAAGGGGGGTCAGAGCTTCCCCATCGGGCTGCTGACGGCGAAAGACCGGGAACTGATCCCGCTCCAGGCGGCCCGGCCGATGGTGCAGCGGTGCAGCCTGCAGGATGAGGTGAAGATCCGCGACACCCTGGGACTGACGCGGCTGGTGAACGACCGGCTGCGCGAGGCGTCGGCCGTGGGGCGCGGGGCGGGGCTGGTATTCGTGGACACGGCCGAGTTCCCCGGGGCCTACGAACTGGCCGGGCGCTACCGCGTCAAGGGGGACGCGGTGAGTGTTACGATGACGCTGTTCCGCGGCGAGAAGGAAGTGGCGTCGTTCACGGTCGCGGGCGGCCGCGCGCGGCTTGAGGCGCTGGCCGCCGCCATCACCCGCGACCTGGAGAAGCGGTTGAGCGCCGGCCGCTGAGTCGCCCACCTCGCGCCCCCGGCCCGGTGTGGCCCCGGCGGGCAACCCCACATCCTCTGAGGGCCTCTTAGGCGAGGCGGCGACGCGGTGCAAGCCCTGCTCACGGTGACGCCTTCGCGCCCGGCAACAGGCTGTCGGACAGCGGCCCCTGAACGACCATGTCGAGATCCTCGAAGCCGAACCAGCGCAGCCAGGCCGCCAGGTCCACCGCCCCGACTTCCCACAGACAGAGAATGCCGCTGTCAGGCGTCAGCGCCGCCAGTGTGAACGGCGTGCCCCTGGGCTGCGGGCGGAAAGCCACGGCCTCGACGGTGCCGCGCGGCCCCGACAACACGCTGCGCACCCGCCCCGCCACCACGTCCCAGAGGCGGATCACGTTCCCCTCGTCCGCGCCCGCCGCGGCCAGCGTCTTGCCGTCGGGGCTGAACGCCAGATCCTTGACGCTCCCCCGGAACCCCTCGAACTTCGCGCGCTGCTTCCCCGTGACGGCATCCCACACCACGACCTCTGTGTCGTAGTGGCCGCACGTCGCAAGAAGACGGCCGTCCGGGCTGAAGGCGAGGCGGTCGGTGCCGTTCTGGTTCCCTGTCGCAACCACACGAGCCTTCCCCGTCGCCACATCCCACAACCGCAGCTCACTGGGTCCGCCAGCACCCAGACTGCCGGCAACCGATCCCAGCGTCTTGCCGTCGGGACTGAACGCCACCGCGTTCACCGTCCCCTGGTGCCCGTCGAGCGTCGTCCGCACCTTGCCGCTCTTGAGGTCCCAGATGACGACCGACTTGCCACGTGCCGCCGCCAGTTGCTTGCCATCAGGATGGAACGCCACCTCACGAACGCCGGCGGCCTGCTCTTTCAGCGTGCGCGTCACCTTACCCGCGGTGATGTCCCAGAGCTGGATGGTCTCGTTGCGCACAGCCACAGACTTGCCATCCTGGACGGACTCGTTGCTCACCACAGCCAGGACAGCCAGAGTCTTGCCATCGGCGCTGAACCCCAGGGCGCGGGCCTCGGCCTTGTCCTCTCTGCCGAAAGTGCGCACCTTGCCCGTGGCCTGGTCGCGCAGCTGCACACCGCTCGAGTCGCCACCCCCCGAATTCAGCCACGCCAGCGTCTTGCCGTCGGGGCTGAACGCCACCCTGCCGCTGACACCCCGGTCCGTCTTGATGGTTTCCCGGGGGCCCGTGGTCACGCCCCACAGCCACACCGCATCGTCTCCACCCGTCGCCAGGGTGTTGCCATCGGGCGCGAACGCCAGACAGCGGATATCGGCCCGGTGTCCCGGCAGGACGGCCAGGGCCTTGCCCGTCGCCACGTCCCACAGCCGCACCGCTTTCTCCTGGTAGCGTCCCCCCTGCGGACCGATGGCCGCGGCGAGCGTCTTGCCGTCGGGGCTGAACGCCAACCCCACGACCTCGCCCGCGCTGCCCTCGAGGGTGCGGGGCTTGCCGGTCTTGACGTCCCACAGCCGCACGATCTTGTCACTGCCTCCGCCGGCGAGCGTCTGGCCATCGGGAGAAAACGCCACGGTGAGGATGGGTTCGTTCCCTCCGGCCAGGGTCTTCGCAGCCTTGCCGAGGTTCTTCAGATCCCAGAGGAAGACGTTGAAGTTCGTGTGGCTGGCGCCGGCTACGAGACCGCCCGGGCTGACGGCCACGGCGATAATGGCCTTCGATCCGTCGCCCAGCCTGGGGAGGGCCTTGCGTGTGGCCACGTCCCAGGCCTTGATCTCGCCGAAGCCTCCGAGAAACGGATCGCGGTTGCCGATTGCCGCGAGCAGTTGCTTGCCGTCGTGGGTGAACGCCAGCGCGTTGACCGATCCCTCAGGGCCGTCAAGGACTCCCTGCGCCTTGCCGGTGGCCGCGTCCCACAGCCGCACGGTCCGGTCGTCGCCGGCCGAGGCCAGCAAGGGCGGGGAACCGGCCGGGCTGAAGGCTACCGCCAGGACGCGCCCGCCGTGGCCCGGAACCGTGAACTGCAGGCGGCCCGCCGCGGTGTCCCAGACCCGCACCGTCCGGTCATCGCCCGCTGAGGCAACAATCTTGCCGTCCGGCGCGAACGCAACGGCATTGATGCCGGACCCGTGGCCTCCGAAATCGGTACGCGGCCGGCCGTCCGCCACCCCCCACAGCCGCACCGTGCCGTCGCCGTACCCCACGGCCAACGTCTCCCCGTCGGGACGGAAGGCTGCAGCGAACGGATCCACACCGTGCCCTGCCAGTGCCGCCCGCTCCTTGCCCGTCGCCACGTCCCACAACCGGACGGACTGGTCATTGCTCACCGAGGCCAGCGTTTTGCCATCGGCGCTGAATGTCACTGACACGACCGGCTTGCGGTGCCCCTTCAGGGGGCGTGACTCCCCCTTCGCAAGATCCCACAGGCGAATGGGTGAATCGTCCGCCCCGACGGCGTTGCCACCCGAAACCAGCGCCTTGCCGCCCGGCGAGAAGGCAACGCAGAAGACGCCCGCCTGGTGCCCCTTGAGGGTGGCGCCCGGCCGGCCCGTGGCGACGTCCCAGAGGCGGACCGTCTGATCGACACCGGCCGAGGCGACGGTCTTGCCGTCCGGGGAGAACGCGACCGCGTTGACGTAGCCCTCGTGCCCTTCGAGCTTGTGGAGTTCCTTGCCGGTGGCGGTGTCCCAGAGGCGGGCCGTCTTGTCCCAGCTCGACGACGCCAGCGTCTTGCCGTCCGGGCTGAACGCCACGGCCGTAATCATGCCGCCGTGGCCCTGGAGCGTGGCGCGGAGCTGCCGCGTGGCCACGTCCCAGAGTTTCAGGGTGTTGTCCGGGCCGGCCGAGGCCATCACTGCGAGATCCTCACTGAACGGCACGCCGCCGAACATGCCGACGCTGATCTCGACAGCGGCCTTCTGCTTGCCGGTGGCCGCATCCCACAGCCGCAGCGCGTCCGGCGCGGCCGAGGCGAGTGTCTTGCCGTCGCGCGCGAACGCCACCGCGAGCACCTTGCCACGGTGGTGGCTGGCGTGCGGGCTGGTCCACAACGGCCGCGGGCTCGCCTGCTGAATCACCTTCTCCGCCGCCTCCCATTCAGGGCTGCCCTCGAACAGCAAGACGGGGTGAGCACGGGCAAAGGTCGGGTCGCCGACGGGCCGGCCGAAGCCCTCGAAGCCCAGCGCCTGCGCGGCCGTCAGCCGGGCCGCCACCTGCTCCTTCTTCTCGAGCAGCTGCTGCGCCCGCTCGACGAAGGTTTTCCCCTGTTCGTGCCGCCGTACGTATTTGTCCAGTCCCTGCTCCAGGAGCAGCGCCCAGCGCTGCCGCAGCGCGTCCTGGTACTCCAGCGTTTGCGCCGGCTGGGCGGCGGCGGCGGGGGCGGCCGGCAGGCGGAACTTCGCCAATTCGTCTCGGAGCTCGGCCGGGAGGCGGAACTCCTCCGGCGCGATCTGCAACCGCACCGCCAGCTCGGTCTGCTTTTCCTTCCACTCGGCCTCCAGGCCGCCGACGTAGGCTGCGAAGGCGGCCGCGGTCGTCTTGTCGGCATACCGCGCCAGCTGCCCCAGGGCGCGGGCCGCCTCGCGGCGCAGCGCCTTGTCCTTCTCGTCCTTCTTCAGAGCCTCCTCCTTGAGGACGGCCACGAGCGGATCACGGACCTCCACCAGTTCGGGGACGTCCTTGCCGTATGCCGCGGCCAGGTCGGCGAGCACGCGGGCGGCCGTCTGCCGCGGCGGCAGCTGGGAGTCGAGCAGCAAGCGGCCCAGGTGGGTGACGGTGCCGCGTACGAGGGCGAGGCGGTCTGCCTCCGGCTGGTCCGCGATGAACTGCTGCAGGGCCTCGCAGGCGGAGCGGCGCAGCTCGGCGTACTGGCCTCCGGGCAGGTACAGCGGCGCGAGCAGTTTCGGATTGAGCACCTTGCGGTACGCGGGGATGAACAGGAAATCGCCATCGGCCCGCCCCAGCGCGCCATACTTCGGCGCCTGCTGCGCCTGAATGCCGCCCTCGCCGTTGACGAGCGTGTCGTTCATGTAATAGCCGAGGGCGGAGACGAGCACCTTGCCGTCGGCCCGCCCGGTCAGGCCGCGCAGCGCCTGCAGGAATGTGCCGGTGAACGGCGAGTGCCCCTGGAAGGAGGGCCAGGCTGCGGTCATCTCGGCGTACTCCTTCGAGAGGCGGGCGAGGTCGCCGACCGGCTCCTTGCCGGTGCCGGCAGTGATGACCTGGAAGGCACGGCGGTTGAAGACACGGCTGAGGTTGTCCTTACCGCCGACCCGCAACGGCCGCTCCTCGAGAGTGCCGATGGCCTCGTCCACACCGCTGCCGGGTTCGAGGGCGACGCCGCTGAAGCAGCAATCGAGGACCACAAGGCTGTGGTGGGCGTCACAGGCGCGCAGCAGCCGCGCCGCCTCGGCCACGTCCAGCAGCCCGTCAACCCGGTCGGGGAGTCCGTCGGCCGGCACGAGGTAGCCCTTCGCCCCTACCCGGATGCCGTGCCCGGCGAAGAAGAACACCAGCGCGTCCCGCGGACCGACGTCCTTCTTCAGCGCCTGCAGGCGGCCCGCGAGAGCCTGCCGGCTGACCGCCGGCACTACCTGCACGTCCACGCCCTCCGGGAGCGGCACCTTGGGCTTGCGGTCCACGAGCAGGGTGACGCGCTCGAAGCCATAGCGCAGGGCGAGGACCTCGGCGACCTCGGCGGCATCGAAGTTGGGGCCGGCCAGGTCCGCGAAGGGGCCGCCCTTGTAGGCGTTGATGCCCACGACGAGGGCGTGCCGCCGTCCGTAGGCCAGCGGGTCACCCCACGCCTCTTCTCTCTCCGCCTCGAACCCCCGGTTGCCGGACTGCCCGGCGGCGTTGCGGCGGACAGGGGCGACCCGCCCCTCCGCCGGAGCGTTGTCGAGTCCCCAGTAGACGTACGCGGCACACGCCCAGCCGCACACCGCCAGCCCGAGGAGCAAGAGGATTGTCCAGCGTGACTTCATGGCTTTCCGGTTCCGGGTTGATGGTGGAGAATGGAAGGAGACGCACGCAGACGCAGGCATCGGCCCATTATACGCAACCGTCCGCACCCGGCACCGGTGTCGTGTCAAGAAGGCGGAAGGCGGAAGGCGGAAGGCGGAAGGCGGAAGGTACTCGATGAACATCCCCGTGCATCGAGTACCTTCC
>JBBRPS010000180.1:0-14322 GCA_038227745.1 Gemmatales bacterium
CGAAAGGTCCGGGGAAGGGATGGCCAATACCTCGGGCTTGCGTCCACGCATGGGGCACCTCCCACGCCGAAACGGAGCACACGCTCAGCATAGCAGGACAGTCCAATTTAGTGCAAGTTTTCGTGCCGACGACACTAGCTCGTTCGAGCAGATGCCGCCTTGTATCCGCCGTGAGGCGCCGCCGCACTTCTTCCGCCAACTTCCTGTCCGCCTCCGCCTGTTTCCTGAGCGCCTCTGCAGCCCGCCGGGACTGCTCCCCCTCCACCTTCCGCGCCGCCTCCGTCTCCCGGCGTGCCTCGTCCACCACGACAGCGGCCACGACGGCGACCGCGCTGACCAGCAGCAGCGCCGCCACCGCCGCCTGCACCCACGCCGCGTGCCGCCTCGTCCAGCGCGCCAGCCACTGGCCCCACGGCTCGCGGTACGCCGACACCGGCTCGTCCGCGAGCCAGTGTTCCACGTCTGCCGCCAGCTCCAGGGGCGTCGCATAACGGCCCTTCGGCTCCAGGGCCATCGCCTTGAGGCAGACCGCTTCCAGGGCCCGCGGGACGGCCTTCGTTCTCTCCCGCGGCGGCGGGAACGCTCCGCGCATGACCCGCTCCAGCACCGCAAGCACGGCGCCCCCCGTGAACGGCGCCGACCCGGTCAGCAGCGTGTAGAGCGTCGTCCCCAGGCTGTAGACGTCGCTGGACGGACCGACCCGTTCGAGGTCGCCCGCTGCCTGCTCGGGGCTCATGTACGCCGGCGTCCCCAAGGCCGAACCGATCTGTGTCGCCGGCACGTCGCTGCTGGACGGCGGCCGCAGCGTCGCTTCCGCCGGAGCTTCCGTGGCCTCCTGTCGGCCGATCACCTTGGCGAGGCCCCAATCGACGACGAGCGTCTCGCCGAACTTGCCGAGCATGATGTTGGCGGGCTTGAGGTCGCGGTGGACCACGCCCCGGCTGTGGGCGTAGGCGATGGTGTTGCACACCGCCACGAACCGGGTCAGCAGCTGGCGCAAGGCGAGGCTGCGCTCGCCGCGGTCGCGGTTCGGCCCCTCGTCGGCGTGGAAGCGCTTGATCGCGTCCTTGAGGCTCTCGCCGCGGATGAAGCGCATGGCGTAGAACGGCCGGCCATCGGCGTGGCAGCCCAGCCCGTAGACCGGCACCACGCCGGGGTGCTCCAGGCCGCCGGTGATCTCGGCCTCCATCACGAAGCGGCCACGGCTCTGGGCGTCGTCGATGTGCCGCGCCTGGATCTCCTTGAGCGCAACCTCGCGGTGCAGCTCCTGGTCCTCGGCCAGGAACACCTCGCCCAGGCCGCCTTTCGCGTGGGGGCGGAGGACGCGGTAGCGCGCCAGCTCGGCCGCGGGCGCCGCCCCGGTCGTGGGGCGCGGGGGGGACCTGGCGAGATCGGCGTCGGACGCGAGGGTCACGGCGGCACCCATGAGGCTGGCTTCCACCTCCGCGTCGCCCAGCCCGAGCAGCTTCCCGCGGACCTCCGCCCAGCACCCCGGCCCGTTCGGCGGCGGCCCCTCGTCCACGGTGGCCGGGGGCGAGAGCGCCGCGATGCTGCGGCGCGCGTCGTCCTGGTGCGCCTCCAGGTGCTCGCGCACCAGCTCTTCCAGCAGCTGCAGCCGCTTCGGCGTCAGCTTGTCCTGCTCGAGCAGGACCTGTCCGAGCGGCCGGGCCTTGTCGAGCACCCAGGCGTGCATGGCGGCGATCAGGGCGTCGCCGGCGATGAAGTCCATCTGCAGGGCCACGATGCCGAGGAGCAAATTGCGGTCGGCACCGCCGGGACGGGGGGCAGAGGCGTCGGACATGGCGTGGGTCCCCGAAAACAAGGTGGGGGCGCAGGTGCCCCGAGAACCCGAAGCGCCAGTCGATTGTACTCCTTCGGTTGGGGAGAATCGAGGGAAAAGCGAGCGCACCAGCGACGGCCCCGCTCGGCTCGCGGGGCCTACTCCGCCGCGGCCCAGTCGCGCGGCTTGAGGTACTCGTACAACTCCGCCTCGCGCGACCCCGGCTCGGGCCGATAGTCGTAGTGCCAACGCACCACCGGCGGCAGCGACATCAGGATCGACTCGATCCGCCCGCCCGTCTTCAGCCCGAACAGCGTGCCGCGGTCGTAGATCAGGTTGAACTCCACGTACCGGCCGCGGCGGAACTCCTGAAACGCCCTTTCGCGCTCCCCGTAGGGCAGATCCTTGCGCCGCCGCGCGATCGGCAGATACGCACTCAGGAAAGCGTCGCCGCAGTCGCGCACAAACGCGAAGAGGGCCTCGAAATCACCCTCCAGGTAGTCGAAGAAGAGGCCGCCGACGCCGCGCGCCTCGCCGCGGTGCGGCAAGAAGAAATACTCGTCGCACCCCTTCTTGAACCGCGCGTAATCGACGGGCGGCCCGTGCCGTTGACAGACGTCCCTCCAGGTGCGGTGGAAGTGGACGACGTCCTCGCGGAAGGGGTAGTACGGCGTCAGGTCGGCGCCGCCGCCGAACCACTGCCGGTCGCCCTTCGTCAGGAAGCGGAAGTTGGCGTGGACGGTCGGCACCAGCGGATTGCGCGGGTGCAGCACCAGCGAGATGCCCGTCGCCGTGAAGTCGCGCCCCGACCCGGGCACCTGCTTGGCGAACTCCTCCGACATCTGGCCGAACACCTCAGAGAAGTTGACGCCCCCCTTCTCGAAGACGCCGCCCTCGGCCAGCACGCGCGTCCGGCCGCCGCCGCCCTCCTCACGCTGCCACACGTCCTCGCGGAAGCGGGCCTTGCCGTCGAGTTCCTCCAGAGCGGCGCAGATGCGATCCTGCAGGTCGCGGAAGGAGGCGGCGGCACGGGCGCGGAGCTCGGAGGGTTCCGGCATGGAAGGGGGCCTCGGGGACTGGCATCAACAGGCCGAGCGGCGGGGCTTTACGCCCGCCGCTCGTCAGCACCTGACATGCGCTGCCTGAGGACGGTTATACGCAATCGACTCAATAACCGCGCACCTGGCGGACCGGCCACGTCAGGAAATCCACCACCGCGTTATTGGTCGGCTGCTTCGCGACGGCGTCGCCCTCATGCCTGCCGCCCGGGTGCAGGTACTCCGCCCAGGCCTTCGCCTCCGGCGGGTAGTCCTTGCCCGTGATCGCCACCAGCGACTCGTGGGCGCGCGCCCGCAGCGCCGCGTCGCGCTCCTTCTGCAGGATATACAGCAGCGTCTCCTTCGACTCTGGGTAGTCGTACTTGCCCAGGCCGCGGATCGCCGTCAGCCGGCGGTCGAGTACCTCCTGCCGGTCCTGCGATGCGCCCTCGATCGGCGGCTCCTTCGCCACCTTCACCAGCTGCTCCACCGCCAGCGGCGAGCCCGTCTGGGCCAGGGATTTCAGCGCCTCCTGGCGGAGGAGGTTGTTCATCTCCCCCGTGAACGTCAGGTTCTGCTCGGTGACCCGTTGCAGCGCCTCCGCGGCGCGCGGGTCCTTGAAGCGGCCCAGCGTCTTGACCGCCGCGATGCGGCACAGCGGATCGCGGTCCGACTTCGCCGACTCCGTCAGGATCTTGACGTAGAAGTCCTGGTCCTTCTGCGTGCCGCCGTGCGCCAGCGGCTCCTGCAGCCCGGCGAGCGCCTTGGAGCGCTGCCAGCCGTCGTCGCTCTCCTGCAGGACCACCAGCGGGTCCGGCGAGGAGTACAGGTGCGCGAACTTGAAATTGCGGCTCGAGACCTCGTCCCAGAAGCCGGCGCAGCCGCCCACGCAGACGAGGGGCCAAAGGCAAAAGTGAAGGAGGCGCCGTGCGTTTCGCATGTCTCTTTCCCTTTTCCTGCAGGCGCTGCCGCGGCCGTGGCCCGGACGCCGCCGGGGGCGCGTGCCCCGGCCGGACCGTGAACCTCCGCCGCGCAACAACAGGGGGCGTGTCCATACCATCGTCCCGCCGCGGACGCAAGGGCAAAAAGCCGGCGCCGGACCGTCGGACCGTCGTCGGACCTCGGGTTGTCTCCCCCAACCCTTGCCGCTAAAATACCCCTCTCTCCACGGCCCGGTGCCGGAACCCCGGACCAACCCCACCCTTACCCTCGGTCCCGCTGCTGTTGCGATCACGACTTTCCTTGCTGATGTTCCTCCAGTACGCGGTCGCCGGCGCCTGGGTGCCGACCTTCACCCTGCGCCTGACCGAACTGGACTTCACGCCCGCCCAGATCGCCTGGGCCTGCGCCGGCTCCGCCCTCGCCTCGCTCGTCGCCCCGCTCGTGGCCGGCCAGGTGGCAGACCGCTGGTGCGCCGCCGAGCGCTGCGTTGCCTGCTGCGCCGCCGTCGCCGGCGCGCTCCTCTGGCTCCTCGCCGGCCTGACCGGCCCGCTGGCCGTCTTCCTCACCGCCGTCGCCTTCTGGCTGGTCATGGTGCCCGCCACGACCCTCGGCATCTCCGTTTGCTTCGCCCACCTCCCCGACCCCGAACGCACCTACGGCTCCGTCCGCCTGTGGGGCACGGTCGGCTGGGTCGTGCCCGGACTGCTGCTCGGCGTCTGGTTCGCCAACCCCGCCGCCCTCGCCGGCGTACAGACCTGGCTCCGGCCCGGCGGACCGCCCAGCGAGCTGGCCGACGCCCAGCGCCTCGCTGGGCTGCTGGCCTTCGCGCTGGCCGGATACGCCCTGACGCTGCCGCACACGCCGCCCGTAAAGGGCCGCAAGGGGTCGGCCGCGTGGCTGGCCCCGCTCGCCGCCCTGGGCCTCCTGCGCCACCGCCTCTTCGCCGTCTACTGCGTCTGCTCCCTGGGCGTGTGCGTGGCCATGCCGTTCACCACTCAGCTCACGCCCCTGCTGCTCCAGCACCTCGGCATCCCGCGCGAGTGGATCAGCCCAACGCTCACGCTCTCGCAGAGCATGGAGATCGTTTCGCTCGGGCTGCTGCCGCTGCTGCTGCTGCGCCTGGGCGTGCGCGGCACCATGGCCCTGGGGCTGGTCTCCTGGGCCTTGCTGATGACCGCCCTGATGATCGGCGAGCCGGCCGGCCTGGTGGTCGGGGCGCTGGGGCTGAACGGGGTGTGCATCTCCTGCTTTCTGGTGGCCGGGCAGGTGTTCGTCAACGCCCGGGCGCGGCGCGACCTCCGTGCCAGCAGCCAGGCCCTGCTCACATTCGTCAACGGCGCCGGCCTGCTGATCGGCAACCTGCTGGTCGGCTGGGTGCGCGACCAGGTCGGCGGGGCGTTCGCACCGACCTTCGCCACCGCCGCCGCCATCGCGGCCGCCGCGCTGCTCGTCTTCCTCGTCGGCTCCGCCGACCCGGACGAGATCCCCGCCGACGCCCCCGTTCCCCTGCGCCGCGAGCCTCTCGTGTCCGCCCAGAAGGCGACCTGAGACACCTCGAAACGAGGCCGGGTGTCCGGAATCAGGGCATCAGAAAAGAAGGCCCACGGGTTGCAACCCGTGGGCTTTCTCGATTCACTATGCACAGGCAACCGACGGCTGACCCATGCCCCCGACCCGGTGGTGGTATCATGCCCAACCCCGACCTCAAGCGGAGCAACGCCCCCGGCGAAGGCACCCCCATTTCCCTCCCCGCTCTGCTGGCGCGCCTCGGCCCCCGCCCCGCGGTCCCCCCCAGGACCTCGGCCGCCCGCCGCGCCGCGTTCGCCGCCGTCGCCTTCCTCTGCCTGGTCGTTACTCAGCCACAGCTCTGGCACCCCGACCGCGACTCCCTCTGGCTTCCTCCCCTCGGCCTCGGCGTCGCGCTCGCCGCCTGGCTGGGTCGGTGGGCCGGCGCCCTGGTCGGCGCCGCCGCCTTCCTGGCCGGCGAACTGGCCCGCGGCCCTGGGGTCTCGCCCTTTTACCCGGCCGTGGAGGGGCTGCTCCTGGGGATCGAGGTCTACCTGGCGTGGTGGCTGTATCACGCGCGGGCGGACGGGAGCCGGCGGCTCGGCGATCCGCGCTCCGCGACCGTCTTCATCGTTCTCGTCCCGGGCGCGGTCGCCGGCGCCTTTTCTCTCCTCCTCGCGGCCACGCGGCAGGCCCTCGCCGCCCCGGCCGACGACCTGCCCACCGACGCCGCCGAGGTCTGGCTCGCCCAGGCCCTGGGCGTGCTGGCTCTCACGCCTCCCCTGCTCGTCCTGCTCACCCCCTGGCTGGTCCGCCACGGCCTGGCGCCCCCCGAGCCCGCCGACCGCCGCCCCGACCTGCCGCCCGCGCCGTGGACGGCAGGACACGTCATCGAGGTGTGCGGCCTGACCCTGAGCGCGGCCGTCCTGGGCGTGACCCTGGCCGTGGTGCAGGCGCGGCAGCAGTCGCCGAACTGGCCCCTCTGGGCCATGCTCCTCCTCCTGATCGTCTGGACCAGCCTGCGCCGCGGCCTGGCGGGCGGCAGCGTGGCGGCGGGCACCGCGGCCTGCCTGGGCCTGGGGACCGCCGCCCTGCTGCCCGCAGGCCCCGCCCTGACCGCCACCCTGCAGGGCCACCTCCTGGCGCAGTGTACCACGGCCATCCTGGTTGGGGCCTCGGCCGGTTGGATCCGCGCCAGCGAGGCCCGCTACCGACAGTTTGTCGGCCACATGCCGGTCGTCCTCTACAGCGCCCGCTTCCTCGGCCCGGCGCGCCGGGGCCTGTTCCCCGAGGTGGAGGTCACCCTGGTCAGCCCCGCGACCCGCCAGATCTTCGGCTGCGAGCCGGAGGAACTGCTCGGCGAGTACGGCCTGTGGCTGGCGCGCATCCACCCCGAAGACCGCGAGCTGATGGCCGCCGCCCTCGCCCAGCTCGCCCGCCAGAGTGAGCCATTCACCTGTGAGTACCGCCTCGCGTCGGCGGAGAACCTGAAGGCGGAAGGCAGGCAGGGGCGGCAGGCGGAGGGGAACGGCGCCGGCGATTCCGGGCTGCCCTCGGCATTCGGCGGCCGTCCCGTGGAGAAATGGCTGCGCGACACGCTGGCCCCGCACCGCGCCGCCGACGGCACCCTGGAGGGCTGGGAGGGGGTGGTCGAGGACATCACGGAGCAACGGGCGCTCGCCTCGGACCTGCGCCGCACGACGAACATGCTGCAGGCGCTCGTGGCGCACCTGCCGACCGGCGTCTACTTCGTCCACGGGCCGAACGGGCAGCCGCTGTTCGTCAACGCCCGCGCCCGCCAGCTCCTGGGCCAGCGCGAGGACCTGGCCGCGGGGATCGCCCTGCTGTCGCGCGTCTACCGCCTGCACCGCCCCGACGGCACCCCCTACCCGTGGGAGGAACTGCCCGTCAGCAAGGCCCTGCGCCTGGGGCTGACCGGCATGTGCGACGACGTGGTCGTCCACCGCGCCGACGGCCGCCGCGTCCCCCTGGTGACCTGGGGGGCACCGGTGGATCTGACCGGACAGGGCCGGATCGACGGGGCCGTCTGGGTGCTGGAAGACCTGACCGCCCTGCGCCAGGCCGAGGCGGCCCACCGCGACGCGGAGGCCCGCCTGCGTGCCACGATCCAGACCATGGCGGAGGGGCTGGTGGTGCAGGACGCCTCCGGCGCCGTAGTCGAGTGGAACCCCGCGGCGTGTACCATCCTCGGCGTGCCGCCGGAGGACATGCCGGGCCTGACTGCGCTCGGCCCCGAGCAGGGCTGCCTGCGCGAGGACGGCTCGCCCCTGCCGCCCGACGAGTTCCCCGATCGCGTCAGCCTGCGGACCGGCCGGCCCGTGCGCGACGCCCTCGTCGGCGTCCCCGTCGTCGTCGGCCCCGCGGACGTCCGCTGGATCCTGGTCAACGCCATGCCGCTTCCGGGCGCCGAGGGGAACCCGGGGCGCGGGCGGGTCGTCACGACGTTCGCGGACGTGACCGGGCAGCGGCGGGCGGCGGAGGTCCTGCGTCGCTCCGAGGAGAAGTACCGCGGCCTCGTCGAGCACCTGCCGCTGCTGGTGCTGCAGCTCGACCACGAGCGGCGGGTGACGTACCTGAACCCGGCGGCGGAAGCGGCGACGGGACACGCGGCGGGGGAGCTGGCCGCCCCGGGCTCCTGGCAGGGCCTCGTCCACCCCGAGGATCTGCCCGGATTACTGGCGCTGCTGGACCAGGCGGAAGCGGGCCGCGTCGCCCGGGGCGAGTTCCGCTACCGCGCCCGCGACGGCGCCGAGAAGGTGGGCTACGCGCTGGCGCAGCCGTCGGACAACGGGGCGCCGGGCGTGACGCTGCTCGTGGTGGACATGACGCAGCAGCGGCGGCTCGAACAGGAGCTGCAGCGAGTGCAGCGGCTGGATCTCGCCGGCCGGCTGGCGGGGGGGATCGTCCACGATGTCAACAACCTGCTGACCGTGGTGCTGACGCTGTCGGAGCTGGCGGGGCTGGGCCTGCCGCCGGGGCACGCCGCGGCGACGGACCTGCGCCAGATCGCGCAGGCGGCCGAGCAGGCGGCGCAGCTCGTCGGGCAGTTGCTGACGTTCGGCAAGGGGCGGCGCATTGTGGCGCGGCGCGTGGACGTCAACGCGGTGGTGCGGCGCAACCTGGAGTTGCTGCGGAGTTCCTTGCCCGGAGACGTCGCAGTCGAGGCGGCGCCGGCGCCGGGGGACGTGTGGGCGCTGGCGGACGAGACGCAGGTGCAGCAGGTGCTGATGAACTTGTGCTTCAACGCGCGCGACGCGATGCCGCGGGGTGGGCGGCTGGGGGTGGCGACCACGGTGGAGATGCGCGATGGCGCCCCGTGGGTGCGGCTGACGGTGAGCGACACCGGGCACGGGATGAGCGCGGAGGTGCGGTCGCGGCTCTTCGAGCTGTTCTTCACGACGAAGGAGCGCGGCAGCGGCCTTGGGCTGGCGGTGGTGAAGCAGATCGTGGAGAGCTTCGGCGGCCGCATTGAGGTGGCGAGCCGGCCCGACGAGGGGACGCGCTTCGACGTGTGGCTGCCGGCCGCCCGGGAGGGCGGCGCGGCCTGACAGCCTCCACGGCATTCCAGCCCCACATCGCCGCAGGGCTGTCGTCGATGAATGCTGTGCTCGGCCTCCGGGAGCTGCCGCTCGCAGGAACCGTTGTACGCCGCGTGGGGGCTACCGTATCATGGCAGAAGGATTCTTCAGCGGCTTACACAGGAATGGGCTCGCCTGGTCGGGGTGGCTCTTCACCGTGGCGGGAACTGTCTTCGGCCTCTGGACGAGCCAGGCGTATGCCTGGCTCGGCGCCTTGTGTGCCGTCACCGGTCTCTTCACCCTCACAGCGCTTGCTTACCAACGGCAGCGGGAGCTTTCGGAACTCGAAGGCCGCCGGGTGGCACAAATGGGGCGGTTGGAACGCGACCTGCAGACGGCTCGGGACCAGGCGGAACGGGCGGAACGGAAACTGAATGAACTCCCCGCGAACACCCTCCTGCGGATTGAGGAGGTGATAACGGCGAACGCTTTCCCGCAGTGGGTGGCGTGGCTCGTCCGCCACGCCGAATACGTGGAACGGATGATCCGCTTCGCGCAGGCATCGCACCGCCCCATGAGCCTCCGGACCTTCGTCAAACAGTCGGGCGGTCTGTTCGCCGTCGCCCGTGCAGAGGGGGCGGCTGTCGCGCTGTTGCGGGACGGGGATCCGTTCCTCCTGACTCACGAAAGCGCTCGCGGGCTGACCACCGACAGTGCCCAACTCGTGGTCCACCAGCGGGATGAGGGGGAAGGGTTGGTGTGGTTCCGTATTGAGGTCTTCCTCGGGGAAGAGATGCCGCACCTCGACGCCCTAGCCTCCACGAAGGATGTCGCCGGACTCACCGGGTACTCCGTTCGCCCGTTGTGCTCCGTGGAACGCTACACGAACCTCAACCTGTCCAGCGCCGCCGAACTGATTCGGCGCCTGGCGGACGAGATTGCCGGGGCCGCGGGGTAACCGAATGATCCAGACCAGAATTGCGAAAATCGTAAGCCCGACCAAGGTGATCCTCGCTGCCGGTGCGGACCAGGGGGTCCAGGAAGGCATGGAGTTCGTCATTTATGAACTCAGTGACCCGGTCCTCGACCCCGAGACCGGGGACTCGCTGGGTCGCCTGGAACTCCACAAGGCCCGCGTTCGGGTTTCCCAGGTGCAGGAGCGGTTGAGCGTAGCGATCACACCCCTGCGTCAAGTGCAACGGCGCCTTTTCCCGGAACTGTGGACCGGAACGGTGACAGAAACCGTCAACGAGCGCCTACCCCTGGATGAGTCCACGGCAACGGCCCTCGCGGAGCCGGAATTGACGGTGAAAGTCGGCGATCTGGTCCGCAGCGTCTCTTAAAGCCGCGAGTCGGGGAGCCCGCCCGGCGAGGGCACGCGCTTTGACGTGTGGCTGCCGCCGGCCGCCGGAGAACGGAGCGGATGATGGACACCGTTACCCTGTTCCGTCCCGTGGGGGAAAAAGAACTCGCGCTGATCCGGCAGAGCGGGATGCGAGAGTTCCCGCCCCGCTTACCCTTTCAGCCGATCTTCTACCCGGTCCTGAGCGAAGAGTATGCCGTCCAGATCGCCCGCGACTGGAACACGAAGGATGCGGCTTCCGGAAATGTTGGATACGTGACCCGGTTTCGGGTGAGCAAGGAGTTCCTGTGCCGGTATCCGATCCAGACCGTCGGCAGACGCATCCATCAGGAGTACTGGATTCCGGCCGAGGATCTGCCGAATTTCAACCGCAATCTCATTGGCGAAATCGAAGTCATCGCCGAGTTCCGCTCTCTGTCAGCAGAATAACGGCGGGACGCAGGCGCCGCGCCTTCGACAGCCGGTCGCGCCTCTTCTCCCTCACGTCGCCTCCGGCTGGTCGAAGACCTCCTCCACCATCAGGATCATCTGCGCCACCTCGACCAGCTTGCGGTTCGTGTCGCGCGCCAACTTCTGCAGGCGGCGGAACGCCGACGCCTCGTCCTGGCTTGTCCGCTTCATCAGGATGCCCTTCGCCCGCTCGATCAGCTTGCGGTCCTGGATCGCCTGGCGCAGGTTGGCCGCCTCCTTCCGCAGCGCCGTGAACTCCTCGAACCGCCGGCTGACGATGGCGATCGCCGGCTCCAGGGCCTTCTCCTCGATTGGCTTGATCAGGTACGCCATCACGTGGTTCGCCCCGGCCCGCTCGATCAGCTCCGGGTCGCTGAAGCCCGACACCAGGATCACCGGAATGACCTCGTCCTGGCACACCTGCCGGGCCGCATCGATCCCGTCCATGTCCGGCATCTTGATATCCGTGATAATCAGGTCCGGCCGGACAGAGCGGCAGCAGTTCACCAGCTCGACGCCGGTGCTGACGGCGCAGACCACCTCGTGCCCGTGCAGGGGCAAAATCTCCCGGTAGAACTCCAGCATGCGCGGCTCGTCGTCGGCAACCGCGATCTTGAGAAAACGGCTCATTGACTGGTCCTCGGTAGCGTGATGACGATCTCCGCGCCGCCTCCCTGGTCCGCACCGACCGCGCTCCGACCGCCGTGAGCCTCGACCATTCTTCCAGCAATCGCCATGCCCAACCCCATGCTCTGCGTCTTTGTCGTAAAAAACGGCTCGAAAAGCTTCCACCGGCTCTCCGTCATCAGCCCCGGCCCGTGGTCGCGCAGTGCCACGCGGCCCTGCGTCGGTTTTCGCCCGCGGGTTCTTGAGGCCGTCGCGCCGTCACGCGCGCTTTTCGTGGCAGAGTCTGCCCGAGGCGCTCTCGGCATTTGCTGTACCCATTGCGCGTCGAGCGCGCCGCTCCCGGAGGGGAAAAAGGAGGCCTCCCGGCCGCCGCGCCGGGGGGAGTCGGGTAGAGTTCCGTGGAAACACGGGCGCGCGCCAGCCATCAGGACGGTGGTCGCGGCGGTCCGCCCTGGGCTTCAGAGATCCGTCCCATGAAAAAGCGTATCCTCATCGGCCTCCTGAGCGTCGCCGCGCTGCTCGTGAACTCCACGGTGTCCTACGCCTGGCTGTTCCACCACTGCTGCGGCTGCAAGTACTCCATGTACATCTGCTGCCGCCCCTACAACGCCTTCACGCCGGTCTGCGCCGGCAACATTACCTGCAACGGGTGCTGCCCGATGATGGGCGGGTGCTGTCCGTCGCCGTGCATGCCGTCGTGCTTCTCGGGCTGCCCGTCGCCGTGCGGCCCGTCGCCCTGCTGCGACTCCGGTTGCTGCGACTCCGGTTGCTGCGACTCCGGCTGCCTGCCGCCCGGGGGCGCCTGCGCCGCCGGTCCCGCCCCGGTCGCCATCCCCGGCGGTGGCCCCGCCAGCTCGATGCCCAGCGGCCCGGGCAGCCCGAGCTTCACGCCGCCGAGCCCGACGCCCCTGCCCACCTCGCAGAACTGGCCCGCCGCGATGCCCTACGGCTACAGCGCCGTGCAGACGGCCGGCTACCACCCCAACTACTACGGCTACCCGCAGGCGGCCTACGGCTACCCGACGAACGGTTACGGGTATCCGATGAACGGCTACGCCCCGGCCTACTACCCCGGCTACAACTACGCCGCGGGTATGGCCGGCTACCCCACGGCCCCCGCGTACCAGGCGCCCGCCTACTGGTACGGCGGCCAGAACTGAGAGGCACGGGCAGAAAGGAAGGTGGGCGAGCCGCCGGGCTGGTCCCGGCGGGGTCTGTGGGGGTGTCGCTGCGCGACAGGCCGCCGGCTCGTTCCTGCGTTCCTCTGCCTCTGAACGATCTGTCGATGATTCGCCGCGAGGCGAGCAGGGCACCGCCCTGCTCGCCTCGTGTCGTTTTCGGGTGGGGAAGTCGTCCCTGGCGTTCACCCGCCCGCGCGAACCGCGCCGGCGTGGCTCAGCCCGGCGTACCAGCACCCTGCGACGCGGCGCTTGCCAACCACCCCTCCACCGCGGAGAATACTCGAATTCTCCTCCGAACAAAGACCGCGTGTTCAATACCTTGAGGGACGACCGATGAAGACCGGGATGAACCTGCTGCTGTGGACCACCCACGTCACCTCCGAGCACTTCCCCATCCTCGCCAAGTTGAAGGCGGCCGGGTTTGACGGTGTCGAGTTGCCGGTGTTCGAGGGCGACACGTCGCATTACCAGACGATCGCGAAGGAGTTAAAGAACCTCGGCCTCGGCTGCACCACGGTGACGGTCGTCGGCCCCGAGACCAGCCCGATCAGTCCCGACGCGAAGATCCGCCAGGCGGCCCTCGACCACCACAAGTGGGCCATCGAGATGACGGCGACGCTCGGCGGCGGGTTCCTGTGCGGCCCGTACCACTCGCCGCTGGCGGTCTTCTCCGGCAGCGGCCCGACCGACGACGAGAAGAAGCGCGCCGCCGACGTGCTGCGCCAGTCCGCCGAGGAGGCGAAGAAGGCCAACGTCATGCTGGCCATCGAGTACCTCAACCGCTTCGAGTGCTACTTCCTCACCACCGCCGCCCAGGCCCGCGCCCTGGTCAAGCAGGTCGATCATCCGAACTTCCGCATGATGTACGACACGTTCCACGCCAACATCGAGGAGAAGAAGGTTACGGAGACGATCGAGAGCGTGGCCGACAGCTTCGTCCACGTCCACATCAGCGAGAACGACCGCGGCACGCCGGGGACGGGCATGGTCCACTGGGACGAGACGTTCCGGGCGCTGCGGCAGGTGACGTACGACGGCTGGCTGGTGATCGAGGCGTTCGGGCGGGCGCTGCCGGCGCTGGCGTCGGCGACTCGCGTCTGGCGCGACCTGTTCCCCGCCGCCGAGGAGGTGTACACGCAGGGGCTGCGGTTCATGAAGGAGAAGTGGGCCGCGGCGGCGCCGCCGTGAACGGGGCGAGTATCCCGACACGCTCGACTTGTAGGGTGGGCACTGCCCACCGTGGAGCGACCGGTGGGCAGTGCCCACCCTACAGGGCGAGCGTGTCGGCCCACTAGTGGGTCACTTGCCTCCCCTAGAGCCATACGCCTTGCGGGGGGGACTATAACAACCCAAGCCCAACCTCGTGGAGCCAAATCGTGTCCCGCCGCCAGAAACATCCGCTGCGTCTCCTGACCGCGCGGCACGGCAAGCATGGGAGCGGTGGTTGCAAGGTTTGAAGACGCCCCTGCCGTTGGACGGTCAACACCCCCAGAACCCCGAGGAGATCATGGCCTGGTTGGCGGCGGTCGCCGAACACGGGAACAAGGAGCCGACGCCGTTCGTGTGGGGTGGCAAGCGTCGTCGGCGACGGGAACGCCAGCGCGAACGCCGACAGCGGCAGGGCGGCTCGGGCGCTTACAGCCGCAAGCCGGTGCGCCGACGCCAGCCGCCCCGTTATGGCCACGCACATGGCAAGTGACCCACTAGGCAGCGGTCCGACAGTTATTCCTCCGGCACGAAAGATCCTCATACAAGCCCGACGCGCCAGCGAGGGATCCCTCGCTGGCGCGTCGGGCTTGTGTGACTAACTTCGGCGCCGGAGGAATGGGTGCCGCGAGCCGAGCGGCACTCGGTTCGGCTCGGCTCGCGGCACCTACCTCCCGCAACCGTCTCTCAC
>JBBRPS010000181.1:0-14288 GCA_038227745.1 Gemmatales bacterium
ATCTCGGATGAGCAAATGGCGGGAATCAATTTGGCCAGTCACAGGGTGTTTCCCCAGTGGAACTATACGATTAAACCAGCGATTGCCTGAGAATTGTCTATATTGAGAGAATGCTAAGTAATACTTGCACAGATCCTAAGTGGTCAGCATCGCGAAGAAGTGGGAGGAGATGTCCAGTAAAGGCGTTTGATGCCACTGAAGACCC
Organism: Gemmatales bacterium; assembly: GCA_038227745.1. Classification (GTDB taxonomy): domain Bacteria; phylum Planctomycetota; class Planctomycetia; order Gemmatales; family Gemmataceae; genus DASPXY01. The sequence goes on from JBBRPS010000181.1 coordinate 206, forward strand.
CCAGGACCACCGATCGAACATTACCGCTTCCGCTCCTTGAGTTTCTTCAACGGCATCTTGTCCACGTTGATCTTATGCTTGCGAAGTTCCTCTAGGCCGTCCGACAGATAGTCGGCCAGCGGCGCCTTGTCCATCATCTGTGATGCCGCGTGTTCCGGATCGCCGAACGTACCCTTCAAGGTCTCGTAGTATCCCGCCAAGTCATCCGCGCTAACATCTCCACGTCCAAGATACATGATCAGTATCAGTTGATAAATCATCTCATCCGAAAGTGCCGCAAGAAAATCCCTTAGCTCCTTTTCCTCGGGCGGGGGCGGCGCACTCTCCTCGTCAAGGCCAATCAGTGGGTAATTAGGATGCCGCTTCGGAAGTTCGGTGGTATAGTACTCGCGAACCTTGCGAGCGAGATCGATCGCCCTGTCAGCAGCCTCGGAGAGGTTCATCTCACCCTCCCTTCCCTTCAGCTTGCCTTGCCTCGGTCTGCACCGCTCAAGTGCAATCCCCTCTATAGGGGTGACCTGAACTCTGACCTGTTCATTTTATCCCACAGCCAACTCGCCGAAAAGATCGCTGGGCGGCTTATCGATCACGAGCAAGATGGGCCGCGCTGGCTGGGAGGATCAGTGCCTACCGCAGGCGGTCAACGTGAGAAAGCTTCGGGCCTGCCGCCCCGTGAGTTCGCGTTGCTGTCCAGCCGACCCTACCCCGACAGACAGCACCACCGGGCGATACCGAGGCACAGCCGCACAGGAGCCAGCCTGCATTCCCTCGCCTCCCGGCCATGGGTCCGGTCTTCCAGGATAGTTCCCCCTGCCCAGTATATCGCGGCCCCAGCCGCGGAGGAATGGCGAATCCGCTCGCCGCGACAGAAACCGCCCCTATGATGACCCTTCCCACGCCTCCGCGCCGGCAACCGCGCGGCCTCTCCTTAGGAGACCCGTCATGGCGGACATCGTTCTCGTCAACCCGCGCTTCGAGGTCTCCTACTGGGGCCTGGAGCACGCCCTGCCACTCTTCGGCAAGCGCGCCAACCTGCCCGTCGCCGCCCTGCCGCTCCTCGCCGCCCTCACGCCCACAGGCCACACCATCACCCTCATCGACGAGAACGTCGAACCGCTCGACTTCGACCGCCTGGCGCGGGCCGACATCGTCGGCGTCACCGGCATGAGCGTGCAGCGCTTCCGCATGCGCGAGATCCTCACCGAGCTGAAACGCCGCGGTGTCTTCACCGCCGTCGGCGGCCCGTGGGTCAGCGTCCAGGAAGACTACTTCGGCGCGCTCGCCGACACCCTCTTCGTCGGCGAGGCCGAGGAGACGTGGCCACGCTTCCTCGACGACTGGGCCGGCGGCCGACCCGCGCGCCGCTACGAGCAGGCCGACAAGACCGACATGACGCGCGTGCCGGTGCCGCGCTTCGACCTGCTGAAGATGCAGCACTACCTGTTCGGCAGCCTGCAGTTCTCACGCGGCTGTCCGTTCCAGTGCGAGTTTTGCGACATCATCGTCACCTTCGGCCGCCGCCCGCGCCTCAAGACCGCTCCCCAGGTCATCGCCGAGTTGGAGGCCCTGCGCACTCTCGGGATGGAAATTATCTTCATCGTGGACGACAACCTGATCGGCAACAAGAAGGCCGTCAAGGGGCTGCTCCGCGAGGTGGCCGCCTGGCAAGAATCCAACGGCTACCCGGTCGTGCTCTTCACCGAGGCGTCGCTCGACCTGGCCGACGACGAGGAACTGCTGCGCCTCATGGTCGAGGCGAACTTTTTCAGCGTCTTCGTCGGCATCGAGAGCCCCAATGAGGCGTCGCTGCGCGAGACGAAGAAGTTCCAGAACATCCGTAAAGGCGGAACGATCCTCGAGCGCGTCCACACGATCCAGCGGGCGGGCCTGGAGGTGTGGTGCGGCATGATCCTCGGCTTTGACCACGACGCGCCGGACATCTTTGCGGCGCAGCGCGAGTTCATCCGCGCGGCGCGCATCCCGCACGCCATGATCGGCATGCTGCACGCCATCCCGAAAACGCCCCTGCACGCCCGTTTGGCCGCGGCGGGCCGTCTCGACCCCGCCGACGTGCCGGAGTACGGCACGAACGTCGTGCCGCTGCTGATGACGCGCGCGGAGTTGCGCGACGGCTACGTGCGCGTGCTGAACGAGTTGTACGAGCCGGCGGCGTACTTCGACCGGCTGGAGGACCTGTACCTGCGCCAGGACCTGGCCTTCGCCACGGCCCGGGAGCGGTACTGGGCCCGCCACCCGTGGGAGCAGTTCAAGGCCAGGGCGTGGTTCCTGCTGCGCTCGGCGGGACTGTACGCGCGCCTGATGCAGCGTGTCCACGACCCGGACCTGCGCCGCGAGTACACGCGGCGAATCTGGCGAATGCTGCGACGGCGGCGCGACGCCAGCCTGCTGCAGATCTACCTCATCAAGTGCGCCATCCACTACCACCACTACACGATGGCCCGGCAGATGGCCGCCGGCCGCGGGCCGATCCGAAACTCGTTCTGACTGCCGGAAGAATAGAACACGGCTGACACGGATCCGTTCGATCCGTGTCAGCCGTGTTCTATTCCGAATTTGCTGGCCGCCCCATTCCCGCTCGCTACAATAAAAGGTGATTCATAGGGAGCGCGGTATCCGAGTATCATCTGGGCCGCCCTCACCTACCTGACTCTTTCATTTGCGCCTGTCCGGCTCATAAACCGGACAGGCCATTGTTTTTCCGGCCCCCTCTCCGTCCGGCTTTCCAATCTTCAGAATCTATTGAAACTTCGCCGCTCGCCCCGTATGATTCTCCTGGGGGAACTTTTTCCGGGGCGAGGGCCGTCATGGATCCCACCGTTCGCATCGGCGCCGTCAATTACCTGAACACCAAGCCGCTCATCCACGACCTGGAGGAACTGGCGCCCGAGGCGGAACTGCTCCTCGACGTGCCGAGCCGGCTGGCCGACCTGCTCGCCGCCGGCCGCCTCGACGTGGCGCTCATCCCCGTCATCGAATACTTCCGCGGCGGCTCTTACTCCGTCGTGCCCGACATCGCCATCGCCAGCAACGGCCCCGTCCTGAGCGTGACGCTCTTCAGCCGCGTGCCGTGGGCGGACATCCGCCGCGTCGCCCTCGACGCGGGCTCGCGCACCAGCGCCGCCCTGACGCAGATCCTGCTGCGGCGCAAGTACGGCGTGCGCCCCGAGACCGTGCCACTGCCGCTCGACGCCGGCGCCGAGGACGTGGACGCCGACGCCGTGCTGCTGATCGGCGACCGCGCCATGCGCGCCTGCCTGCCGGGCTTCGCGCACGCCTTCGACCTGGGGCAGGAGTGGCACGACTGGGTCGGGCTGCCGTTCGTCTACGCCGTCTGGGCAGTGCGGGCCGGCGCCGACCTCGGGCCAGTGACGGCGGCGCTGCACGAGGCGAAGCGCCGCGGCTGCCGCCAGGTTGGGCCGATCGCCCACCGCGAGGCGCCGCGCCTGGGCCTCGACGCCGGTTTCTGCAGACGCTACCTTGGCAACATCATCCGGTTTGACCTCGGCCCGCGCGAGCAGGCGGGGCTGCATCACTATTACATGCTCGCGTGCGAGCTGGGCCTGGCCCGCAAGGGGGTGAATGTTGAGTTCTACGATCGCGCGCATCTTGTCCCGAGCCACTGACGGCGAGCGCCTGAGCTACGAAGACGGCTGCGCCCTGTTCGACTGCCGCGACTTGCCCGCCCTCGGCCGCGCCGCCGACACCGTCTGCCGCCGACTCCATCCGGAGCCTTACCGGACCTACAATATCGACCGCAACATCAACTACACGAACGTCTGCGCCGCGGTTTGCGACTTCTGCGCCTTCTACCGCAAGAGCACCGACGCCGACGCCTACGTCCTGCCGCGCGCGGTGCTTTACCAGAAGATCGAGGAGACGATCGCCCTGGGCGGAGACCAGGCGCTGCTGCAGGGCGGCCTGCACCCGCGGCTGAAGCTCGACTGGTACGAGGACCTGCTGCGCGACCTCAAGGCCCGCTACCCCGACTTCAACCTGCACGCCTTCAGCGCCCCCGAGCTGTGGTTCTTCCACAAGCTCAACAAGCTGCCGCTGCGCGAGGTGCTGCAACGGCTCAAGGACGCGGGCATGGGCAGCCTGCCGGGAGGCGGCGGCGAGATCCTCGTGGACCGCGTCCGCGAGGCGATCACCGTCAACAAGTGCCTGACCGACGAGTGGCTGGAAGTACACGCCGTCTGGCACGAGCTGGGCGGTCGCTCCACCTGCACGATGATGTTCGGCCATATCGAGACGCCGGCGGAGCGGATCGAGACCCTGGAGCGCTTGCGGCGGCTGCAGGACGAGACGGGCGGCTTCACGGCGTTCATCTGCTGGACGTTCCAGCCCGAGCACACGGCGATGGTCCACGTGCCGCCCGCGGGGGCGTTCGAGTACCTGCGCACCCAGGCCATCGCGCGCCTGTATCTCGACAACATCCCGAACATTCAGTCGTCGTGGGTGACGCAGGGGCTGAAGGTGGGGCAGCTCGCGCTGTTCTTCGGCGCCAACGACATGGGCAGCCTGATGATCGAGGAGAACGTCGTCGCCTCGGCGGGCACCGTCCACCACCTGACGCTGGAGCAGATCAAGGGCGCCATCCGCGAGGCCGGCTACGTCCCCCGGCAGCGAAACGTGTTCTATGAGTACCTGGACTCCGAGCCGGTCACGTCGCAACTCCCGGCGTCACGCCGCGTGAGCCTGCTGGCGTAACCGCACTCCCGCCCCGCGCCGGTGACGCCCGCGGGATCCCTTCCGCGAGCGCCACCGGCCCACCTCGGGGCGACGCCGAGTGCTGCGCATCCGCCCTCTCTCCTCATCCCTTGCCGGGGAAATACGCCGCCCCCTAACGCGGCGGCGCGGGCCGCACACCCCTCTGCAGGCCCTCTTCACAATTCGTCCTTGCTCGGCGCCGGATTTCGCGGACAATCGGCGTTAGGTTTTCTCTCTCCGGAGTATCTCTCATGACGGACGCTGCCGACGACCTGCGGACGAGTGCCAGCCTCCTGGGCAAACTCGGCGACCTGCGCGACGAGGAGGCGTGGCGCCGCTTCCTCGAGCAGTACCGGCCGCTCATCGCCTCCTGGTGCGCCCGCCGCGGGCTGGCCGGTCAGGAGGCCGAGGAGGTCACCGCCACCGTCCTGCTCAAGCTCGCCCGCGCCATGCCGACGTACAGTTACGACCGCGAGCGCGGCTCGTTCCGCGGCTGGCTCAAGACGGTCGTCGATAACACCGTCAAGGATCTGCGGCGCACCTGGAGCCGCCGCCCCGGCGACCGCGGCAGCGGCGACAGCCAGGTCCACGAGTTGCTCCACCAGGTCGAGGCGCCCGACGGCCTCGACGAGCTGGTGGACACCCTCGACGCCCGCCTGGAGCGCGACCGCCGCCTCGCCCGCTTGGCCCAGGAACGCGTGCGGCAGCGTGTGGAGTCGCACACCTGGGAGGCATTCTGGCTGACCGCCATCGAGGGCCGTCCCGGCGCCGAGGTGGCCGCGGAACTCGGCATCAAGGTCACGGCGGTCCACATGGCGAAGTGCCGCGTGGCGAAAATGCTGCGCGAGGAGGCCGCGCGCCTGGAGAAGGACGGGGCCTAGCGAACAAGCCCACGGGCCGCGCCCCGTGGGTTCTCCCCGTGTATGAGGTGGTCCATGGCGCCCTGCCCGAGCACGGAACAACTCCTCCGCCTCCAGGACGGCCAGCTCGCCGCGGCCGAGCACGGCGCGCTCGAGACGCACGTCGAGGCGTGCCTTGCCTGCCAACAGGCCCTCGATCGGCTCCCGGTGCTGACGACCGGCCCCTTGCTGCCCCTGCTGGAGAGCGCCTCCCCTTCGACCGTCGCGGACCACGCAAGGAGTGTCCACGCAGACGTCGCGCCGCCCCCGCCGCCGAGCAACTTCCCGGCCGTCCCCGGCTACGATATCCTGGCGGAGCTGGGACACGGCGGCATGGGCGTCGTCTACAAGGCGCGCCACCTCGCACTGCGCCGGCTGGTGGCGCTCAAGATGATCCTGGCCCGCAAGGCAGAAGGGCCGGTCCGGCTCATGGCGCTGGCGGCCCGCTTCCAGAAGGAGGCCGAGGCGGCGGCCCGACTGCAGCACCCCAACCTCGTCCAGATCTACGAGATCGGCGCATGCGCTGCCGGCCCGTACATCGCCATGGAGTACGTTGAGGGCACGACCCTCGCCCGCGCCCTCGGCGGCAGCCCGCGGAATCCGCGCCAGGCGGCGCGCCTGGTCGAGGCCCTCGCCCGCGCCATCCACACCGCCCACCGGCAGAACATCGTCCACCGCGACCTCAAGCCCGCCAACGTCCTGCTGCAACGGGAACCCCACGGGGCGCCGCCCGTGGGCCTGGGGATTCCCAAGATCGCGGACTTCGGCCTCGCCAAGCAGCTCGACGACGAGGCGCTCCAGACGCAGCCGGGCGTCATCCTCGGCACGCCCAGCTACATGGCCCCCGAACAGGCGCAGGGCGCGAGCGCCGCGGCCAGCCCCCTCGTGGACGTCTACGCCCTTGGGGCCGTCCTCTACGAGTGCCTGACCGGCCGGCCGCCGTTCAAGGCCGAGACGGCGCTCGATACCCTCGAACAGGTGCGCACTCAGGAGCCGGTGCCCGTGACGCGCCTGCAGCCGAAGGTGCCGCACGATCTGGAGACGATCTGCCTCAAATGTCTGCAAAAGGAGCCGCACCGGCGCTACGAGAGCGCCGAGGCGCTGGCCGACGACCTGGGCCGCTTCCTCGACAACCGGCCAATCCTGGCGCGGCCCGCCGGGAGGACGGAGCGGGCCTGGCGGTGGGCGCGGCGCAACCCGCGGATCGCCGGCCTGAGCGCAGCGGTGCTCTTGCTCCTGACAGCGGTCGCCGTCATTTCCACCTGGGCCGCCGCCGACCTCGCGGCCGCCAACGCCAGGGCCGAAGAGACCGCCGGCAAGGAACGCGAAGCCCGGGCGAAGGCGGACCGGATCGCGGAGCAGGAGAAGAAGACGGCGCGCAAGGAAGAGAAGGCGCGGGGGGAGGCGGAACAGGCGCGGGGCAAGGCGGAGGAAGAGAAAATGCGGGCCGTGACCGCGGCCGAGCAGGAAAAGAAAGCCCGCCTCGGAGAGGCCTTCGCACGCAAACAGGAGCAGGAGGCACGTAAGAAAGAGCAGGAGGCGCGCCGGCTGGCCGAGCGCCGCCTGGCCCGCCTGACTGTCGGCCAGGCGCTGCCGCGCCTCGACGGCGACCCCTTCGCGGCCCTGCCGTACCTGGCTGCCGGGCTGGCGCTGGAGGAGAAGGACGCCGAGCCGGACCCGCGGCACCGCCTGCGCCTCGGGGCGGTCCTGCGCCACCTGCCGCGACTGACGCAACTCTGGGCGCACAACGGTGTCGTCGGCCACGTCGCGTTCAGCCCCGATGGCGGCCGTGTCCTCGCCACCTGCTGGGACGGCACCGCCTCGCTCTGGGACGCGGACAGCGGCGACCTCCTGGCGCAAATCTCCGGCCACCGCGGGCCGGTGATGCACGGCGCGTTCAGTCCCGACGGCCGGCACGTCGCCACCGGCGGCGATGACGGCACCGCCCGGGTGTGGGATGCCTTTACCGGGGCCACGGTCGGCAAGCCTCTCGTGCTCCGCCTCCCCGTCGCCTCCGTGGCCTTTAGCCCGTCGGGCCGCCACCTGCTCGGCGGCGGCGGCAACCGGAACCTCGGTATGCAGACCCGCACCACTCCAGGTGTGACGCATACCATCCCCGGCCCGATGCGCATGATCCCCGGCCCGCCCGGCCCCAACGGGCGACCCGGCCCACCGATCATGATTCCCGGCCCGCCCATCGTGATCCCCGGGGCGCCCCTGACGACCATCGACAATCCGCACGGCCGCGCCCAGTTATGGGAGGTCGATACGGGCAAACCGGTCGGCAAGGTCATGTCCCACCCCGGCTGGCTCAACGCCGCCGCCTTCAGCCCGGACGGCCGACTCGTCGTCACGGTCAGCGGTCGCTCCGAGGGCGGCCGCGGCGAGGCCCGGCTGTGGGACCTGGAGAAGGGTGAGCCGCTGCACGCCCCGCTGAAGCACCGCTTCCACGTCCAGGCCGCCGCCTTCGCGCCCGACGGCAAGCTCCTGGCCACCGCCAGCGGCAAGGCGAGCGGCGGCCCCGGCGAGGCCCGGATCTTCGACGTGGCCAGCGGCGAGGCCCTCACGCCGGCGCTGACCCACGCCCGCCAGGTCGTCGCCGTCGTCTTCGCGCCCGCGGGCCGGCGCCTCCTGACCGCCAGCGCCGACGGCACCGCCCGCGTCTGGGACGTCGTGACGGGCGCCCCGCTCGGCTCGCCGCTGCGGCACGCCGAGCCGCTCACCGCCGCCGCCTTCAGTCCGGACGGCCGGCACGTCCTCACCGCCGGGCGCGACCGCACCGCGCGCCTCTGGGACGCGGCCACCGGCGAACCGGCCGGCCCGATACTGCGCCACGCCAGCCCCGTGACCGCCGCCGCCTTCAGCGCCGAGGGGCACCGCGTCGTCACCGCCTGCCGCGACGGCACCGTGCGCGTCTGGGAACTGGTGCGGGCGGCGCCGGCGCCGTTGCCGCACCCCTCTGCCGTCACCTTCGCCGTCTTCTCCGCCGACGGCCGGCGCGTCCTCACCGGCAGCGGCAGGCACGAGATCAGCACGTTCAGCGCCGGGGCGCGCGAGCGCGTCAGCGAGGCGCTGCGGACCACGTCGGCCTGGCTCTGGGACGCGGCCACTGGACAGTCCGTCTCGGGGCGACTGCCGCACGACGCGGCGCTGCCCGGCCTCGCCCTGAGTCCCGACGACCGACAGATGCTGACCACCGGCAAGGACGAGGGCGGCAAGGCGCGCGTCTGGCTCTGGGACGCGGCGACTGGCAAGCTGTCGCGGTCCTGGGAAGTACCGGCCGGCGTCAGCATCCTCGGGACGGCGTTCGGCCCCGACGGCCGCCCCCATGCCTTCGGGCTGACCGAGCTGAAGGCGTCGGCCAAGAAGAAGGGTAGCCGCGGGACGTGGCTGGTGCGCGTGCTGGACGGGGCCACGGGCCAGCCCCGGGGCGATCCGCTGCCCCACCCCGCGCCGGTCCACGCGGCCGCCCTGGCGCCCGACGGCCGACGCCTGGCCACGGTCGCCGCCGACCGGAAGTTGCGACTCTGGGACGTGCAGACGGGACGGCTCGTCACGGCGGCGGAGCAGGGCTACGCGATCGCGGGCGTCCTGTTCAGCCCCGACGGGCGGCGCGCGGTGACCTACGTGCCGGCGCGGCCGGGCTTCTCCGGCGACAGTCCGGGGGAGGAGATCGACCGCGAGGGCAACGCCGTCGTTACCCTGTGGGACCTCGTCGAGCGACGGAAGGAGGTGCTCAAGCACCCGGGGGCAGTGACGCACGTCGGGTTCAGCGTCGACGGCCGGCGTGTGGTGACGGCGGGGGCGGACAACGCGGCGCGGGTCTGGGACGCGGCCACGGGCGCCGCGGCGGGGCCGCCGCTGGAGCACCGCGGCCGCGTCAATCACGCCGCGTTCAGCCGCGATGGCCGCTCTCTCGTCACGGCCGGCGAGGACCGCACCGCCCGCGTCTGGGACGTGGCCACCGGCGAGCCGCTGACGCCGCCGCTGCCGCACCCCGACGCCGTCCTGTTCGCCTCCTTCGATGCCGCCGGGCGGCGCCTCGTCACCGCGGGCCGCGACGGCCAGGCGCGCTTCTGGGATCTGCCCGCCGAGGGCCGGCCCGCCGCCGACGTGGTGCGCCTGGCCGAGGCGCTGTCCGGCCACCGCCTCGACCGCGCCGGCGGACTGGCGCCCCTGGCGCCGGCGGCATTGCGAGATACCTGGGAGGCGCTGAGGGCGAAATACCCCCGCGACCTGGCGCCGGCGGCACGGCCGGACGTACTCGCCTGGCACCGCCTGGAGGCGCAGGACTGCGAGGCGGCCGGGCAGTGGTTTGCCGCCGCCCGCCATCTCGACCGGCTGATCGACGCCGCCCCGAAGGATTGGGGACCACGGCTGCAGCGCGCCGGGGCGTACCTGCGGCACGAGCAATGGGAGAAGGCCGCGGCGGACGCCGGCCGGGCGGTGGCGCTGGGCGCCGACCGGACGCCGGCGTGGCACGTGCTGGCGCTGGCCCAGCTGGGCCGCGGCGACACCGCGGGCTACCGCCGCACCTGTGCCGGCCTGCGCGAGCGCTTCGGCCGCAGCGAGGACGCCGATACGGCGCGCGACCTCCTGCGCACGTGCCTGCTCGGCGCCGGCGCCGTTGCGGAGGGTGAGGGTCGCTGGTTGGTGGAGCTGGCGCGGAAGTCACCCCGGCCCGCGGCGCTCGGGGCGGCGCTGTACCGGACCGGCGCCTGGGAGGAGGCGGTGCGCGCGCTGCAGGACGGCAAAGGCCGCCTGGAGAACCAGTTCTTGCTGGCGATGGCCCACTACCGGCTCGGCCAGGCCGACAAGGCCCGTGAGTGGCTGGGCAGGGCCAACGCCACCCTCGAGCGCCTTGCCCGGATCGAGGAAGAAGGCGGGACGGGACCGCGCTTCCTGCCGTCGGTCGTCCAGCAATACAGCCGGCGCGGCGGCACGGCCACGCGCTACCAGGAGGTGCCCGTGGGCGGGCTGGCCTGGGAGCTGCGGCTGGAACTGGACCTGCTGCGCCGCGAGGCCCGGGCGCTGATCGAGGCGCCGAAATGACCCGTCGGCGGAGAGGATCGCGAGGACGTAGAGAAAGGGGGCTGGTCGAGGCATTGGAGTTTCCTTGGCGAGAAAGTCTCGGGGCGCTCACCACGTCAACAGGCATTGTCCGGATCACTTCTTTCCCGCCACCCCGAAGCAATACAGGTGTCCGGAGGTGCGCAGGTAGATTCGCCCATCGGCGATGGCGGGGGTCGCGTAGACGGCCTCCTCGAAGTCGCTCGTGGACAGCACCTTCCAGTCGCGCCCGGCCTGGATGACCGCCAAGGAGCCACTCACGCTCAGGAGGTAGATCTTCCCGTCCCCCGCCACCGGGGAGCTGTAATAACTGCCGGCGCCCGGCAGGCGGCCAAACTTGAGCGGCTTGCCGTCGCGGGGGTCCAGGCAGGCGAACAGACCGCCGTCCTTGAGGGTGTAGACGAGCCCACCGTGGTACAAGGGTGAGGCGCAAAACGGCACCTGGCGGGTGTTCGTCCAGGCCACGTGCGAGGCCGTCACGTCCCCCTTGCCGCCCGGGTTGATGGCCAGCACCGCGTTCCTGCCCTTCTGGAACAGCTCCCGGAAGCGCTCGTACTCCGCACGGGTGATGGAACCGTCGCCATTGGTGTCCACCTGAGTGAAGCGCTCGGCGAAAGGGTGGGTGGTCAACTCGGAGCGCTCCAGCTGGCCGTTGCCGTTTTTGTCCAGGCGTTTCAGGACGTCGTCGAACGGCTCGACCGCAATGGCCGCGCCCGGGTCGCCGCCCGCGGCCCAGCCGGACACGTACAGGCGGCCGTCGTCCCCAACCGCCGGTGTGGCGCAGATGGTGCGGGCGATGCCCCAAGCGGTCCAAACTTCCTTGCCGTTCTCCAGATCGTAGCCGGCCACGCGCAACGTGCCCGCCACCACAACCTGCTTCCGGCCGGCAATGTCCCAGATCACCGGCGTGGCGAAGCCGCGCAGGAATTCGGACCGGTCCGTTTTCCAGACGGTCTTGCCGGTGCGTTTCTCGACGGCCATGAGAAACGAGTGCTCGTCGTGGTCCTGGCAGAGGAGCACCCAGTCGCCAACGAGGAGGGGGGAGCTCCCCGCCCCGAAGTCGTTGTGGAACGGCCCCAGGGGCCGGTGCCACAGCAGCTTGCCGGCCTTGTCGTGGCAGAACAGGCCAGCCGAGCCGAAGAAACTGACAACGCGCTCAAGGTCGGCGGCCGGTGTGGGCTGGGCGTGGCTGCCGATCTTATGCACTTTTTCGAGCGTCCGGGCGGGCGCCTCGACCTCCCAGAGAAGCTTGCCACTTTGGCGATCCAGGGCCAGCGTGACCAGCCGTTTCTGCCGGACGGCGGTCAGGTACACGCGGTCGCCGGCGACGACGGGGGAGGAGTGTCCCGGAGGCAGGGCGGTTTTCCAGAGCACGTTGGTGTCGGGCCCCAACTCGGCAGGCAACGGCGCGTCGTTGGCGGGCCGGGCGGAACCGTTGGGGCCGCGGAACTGAGGCCAGTCGGAGGCATGGGCACCCGCAGGGAAGGCAACCGTCACCAGAACGGTGATTCCTACCAGGTTGGCTATCTTCGTCATCGCTTTCTCTCGTTGGGGGTTCGCTCTCCCTTGCCAGGGGAGCACAAGGAAGGGAACGCAGCCGGACATGCCCCGGCGCTGGCGCAGATGCCGCTGGGGAATCGCTATGACCGCGGCGAGGGTGGGGGCAAGAACATCGTCAAGGCGATCCGGTGGTACAGCAGGGCGGCGGCGCAGGGGCCGCCGTCGGCCACGTCCACACTACCCGATGAGTTCGGGCAAGGGGCGGTGGTCGCCGACGAGGGAGTGCGGGCGGCCCGCGAGGTCGGTGAATTGCGTGGTGGCGACGTCGATCCCCAGGCGCTGGTAGAGCGTGGCGAAGACGTCGCGGAAATGCACCGGCCGGGTGCGCGGCTCCTCGCCCCAGCGCGTCGTCGAGCCGAGCACCTGCCCGCCGCGCATACCGCCGCCCGCCACCAGCGCGCTGCACACCCTCGGCCAGTGGTCGCGACCGCCGTTGCGGTTGATCCTCGGCGTGCGGCCGAACTCGCCCCAGACGACCACGGCGACGTCGTTCAACAGGCCGCGCTGGTCGAGGTCCTGGATCAAGGCCGACAGTCCAAGATCGAGCAGCGGCAGGGTCTGCCGCGCCGCCGGGAAGAGGTCCCGGTGCCAGTCCCAGTTGTGGTCGCCGCGGAGGACGCGGCCGAAGGGCCAGCGGGTGAACGCCAGCGTGACGCAGCGGGCGCCGGCTTCGATCACGCGCCGGGCCAGCAGGAACTGGTCCAGGTACGTCTTCCCCTCACGCTCGTCCGGATAGGCGCGCTCCAGCCCGTAGCGGCTGCGGACGCGACCATCTTCGCGGCTGAGGTCGAGCGCCTGCGCCAGCCGCGACGAGGTGAGCATCTCGAAGGCCTGCTGCTGAAACGTATCGACACCGTCCGCGACGCCGAGCGCATCGACCTGTCGGCGGAAACCGTCGAAGCCGGCCAGCAAGGCCCGGCGGTCGGCGAGGCGACGGGGGTCCATGCCGTTGAGCGTGATGTTCCGGCGATCGACGGCCTGCGCTTCAAACGCGGCGTGGGCCACCCCGAGGTAACCGGGCTGCCCCGGCGGCGTGCGCAGGATGAACCGCGCGTCGGCGTCCACGGGAGTCAGATCGATACACGGCGGCACCCCGGGCACCTGCGCCCTCAGCGTTCGGGAAAGGACTGATCCCAGGGACGGCCAGTCTCCCGGCGGGAACCCCGGCACGGCCGGCGAGGAATCCATGGCCGGATGCGATTCCCAACCCGTCGAGCACCAGTGGGTGTTGTGGTCGTCGCGGAAACCGACCAGCGCGCGAATGATCGCCAGTTTGTCCGCCATGCGGGCCAGGCGGGGCATGAGTTCGCAGAGGTCGATGCCCGGCACGTTCGTGGCAATCGGTCGGAATTCACCACGGATTTCGGCCGGGGCGTCCGGTTTCAGGTCGAACGTGTCCAGGTGCGTCGGCCCGCCAGGCAGGAGCACCATGATGATGCCCTTGGCCGGATGGCGTGCGCCGCTCCTGGCTTCCGCCCGCAGGAGGTCCGGCAGCGCCAGTCCTCCCAGCGCGAGCCCGCCGATGCGCAGCCAACTGCGGCGGGACATGCGGGCACCAGGACGCAAGGGCGGTCCGGGGATGGTCAGCATGGTCAAGCCCTCGGCGGCCAAGGAACGTACGAGCTATTGGAAGTGTGCTCTACTGTACCGAAGCTGGTAGGGGACCGCAAGCGCGCAGGTGACCACTCAGGGTTGAGGAACCGCCGTGGCAGGCGCCGGGCAGCGCAGCTGCGCGGGCGCCTCGGCACTGCCCGGCGCGCAATCCGGACGCCCCCGCCCTGCGGCGGCCTCTGCGGAACATCTGTGGAAGACGCTGCGTCACCCGG
>JBBRPS010000182.1:0-14259 GCA_038227745.1 Gemmatales bacterium
ATCTCGGATGAGCAAATGGCGGGAATCAATTTGGCCAGTCACAGGGTGTTTCCCCAGTGGAACTATACGATTAAACCAGCGATTGCCTGAGAATTGTCTATATTGAGAGAATGCTAAGTAATACTTGCACAGATCCAAAGGAGGAATGTGTGACAGTGAATTATCCAAACGCAGATGACGTGCCGGGGATGAAGAATGGCTGCTGGACATACAGGGGCGTGGACGGACTAATTTCATGGTGCGGAGATCAGATCAAGGCAACAAGTCTCGGTGAAAAGACAACTCAGCCCGAAAGGAATCCCGTGGAAATCATCGGCTGGTTCGGACAGGCATGCGCCGAAGTCCCCGACATGGATGCAGTCTGGAGAAACATGGATGCTGAATGTTTGCAGCTAAACTGGAAGCATCACACTCACTGCGATTGCAAGAACTGGACGATTGGTTGCATTGAAGAACTTTCCGTTCCCAAGACATGAGCACTTCCTCATCGATCCCAGGCTGTCCCGAGTACGAATTTCCGATCCCGCAGAACGACGCGGAGCGTGCCTTCTGCGCCGCGATCTCCAAGTACGCCGTCAGGAGGGCGATGGAGGTGGGCGGCAAGAAGGACATTTTTGATGAGTTCTTCATCGAAGGTTTCGAGTTGGCCATGAACGAGGTTGCACGGATCGCCTCAACGTCGTCCGACCCGGACCTTCCTTACCGCCTCGAACACCCATGACGCCCCGCAAGAATCCGGCCACGGCCTTCAACGGCACCTACGCCGCCAATCCGGCCGAGCCCACGGTCACTTTCGAGGAGATGCGGAAACTCGTGCTGGAGATGACCAGGGAGCCGTTCCTGAAGGAGATCCGATGCGACCGCTGGGCCTGGGCCAAGATCAGATATCACCTGGATGAGGAATACTGGGCGAACCAGAAGCACTTCGCCCTCAGCAGTCCGGAGCCGACAGCCGTCAACGTCTACGCCTCTGGTACGCCCGTCGTCATCGACGACACGTTCAAGCTCGGCCAGTGGCAGGCCATCGACACGAAAGGGAACGTCATGCAGGAGGGGAACCTGCTCGCTGAAGAAAAGTAGGGTGCCCAACAAGGGCACCCCCGTTGTCGGCGGCGAAGACGAGTTTACTGCGCTTGGCCGTTCAGCTTGGCGCGTTCGGAGAGGAGTTCAGCGAGGTTGTCTGGCTGTTTCAAAGCAACAGCCAGAGCCTGAATGGCCTTGTCCACCCTCGGCACGAACTTCTCGGCAGACTCGACGACGGCCTTCTTCAGGCCCGGCAGGTGGCTGGCGGCTTCAACGCGAATCTGAGCTGCCGCCTCGGTGATCGGGGTCCATTCGTCAGGGCCTCCCTCCTGATTCGGGAGGAAGGAACCGTAGCAGATCCGCCATTTGCCTTTCACTCTGAAGACGCCAAGGCACTCGCAAACCTCACTGTTCGGGTTGCGCTCGTCAATGAGATAACTGCTGTACGTGAACTGGACGGGTTCGGGGATGTGAAACTGGGTGATCTGCTCTTCGGCTTGGAGCCAGAGGGCATTGATCTGATCGTAGCGCGAGAAAAGTTCATCGCGCACCTTCTTCGCACGTTGCTCAAGAGTCATGGCAACACTTCCTTCCGGTCCCTTCGCAGGACCACTAAAGACTCGCCCGCCAAGGACGGGCTTTCGATCGGATTCCGCCGACAACATCATCAAACTACAAAAGCGCGCTTGTCCGTGTCAATAGCACTTCAGAAAAGCATTCCCTGCACTGGCGGTTCCTCGCGCGGCGGCTCAACCACATTCAAGAGCTTCATCACCTTCGCCCGCCACCGCAGGGCCCATTTTAGACATGTATTGCAGTGCTGATGAACCCCGACGCATTCTGGCAACGGCGGGTTGCGGCGGGCGTTGAAGGACCAGGCGAGGGAGTCCGCCGACCGGATGAACTCCTGGGCGAATGGCAGGCCGCGAGACTTGTAGCCGAAGGCGTGCGTGTTCAGACCGTCCGCCTTCAGTGTGGCCAGGAGGGCACACGCCCGGGTCGTCGCCTGACGCCGGCAGATCGAGCCGACCCCGACGACGGGGACCTTCGACAGGTCAACACCCGCCTTCTGGAAGGCCTCGGCGTGCTCCCAGTACGATCCGACCGTCCAGCCTTGCAGCACGGGAGCCCAGGGCAACTCCGGAGCCTTCTCCATCAACTCCAGGTAATTCTCCAGCGTCAGCCGTTGATGTTTCTCGACCGTCTTCCCCGTCTTCTGGAGAATAAACGGCTCGCACATATGGTCCATCTGGGCCGCGAACACCACGTTGCCGATGCACGCCACGTACCTGCGTATCTCCTCGATGTAGTGATCCACGGTGATCGACCACTCGCCGTGTAGCGACAGCTCAGAAAATCCCCCACTGTCGATGGCGATAGGGCCTCGCGCCCTCGGCAGGCGATTCAACTTCTCCAGCCGACGACGTGAGATGAACAGGGGCACGTCCGTCCGTCTCACCCAGGCCGGATTTGGCGTACCAAGAAAAAATGTCTCGATGCGGCCAGGGTATCACTCCCCTCCCATCAGCCGCTTGATCGCTGATTCCACCTGGTCAATCTGCCGGTTCAGCCCGGCGACGGTCTCCTGATTCCCCTCGTCAAACATCGCGTATCGACCGGAAGTCTCGATGTCCAGTTTGTGTTCCTTGAGGGCCGCCAGCAGCTCGTAGAGTTCGTCAATCTGCTGTTCCATACCGCGAGTGTAGCAGTTTGCTTACCAAGGGTAGTGTTGGTATCGTCTCCGCGATCCAGGGCGACTTCGCTCTGATACCGCACCCCCCATGTCCGAAACCACCAGTATCGGCGACCGCATGAAGCGGAATTACGAGACGCCGTTCCGGCTGACTCTTCCTTGGCGTTCTCCCGTGGTCATTCGACTGGACGGCAAGGCATTCCACTCTTGGACGAGTGGACTGAAGCGGCCTTTCGACGAAGGGTTCATCGGCCAGATGCAAGAACTGGCCCTGTACCTTTGCAAGGAAGTTCAGACGACCGTCCTCGCGTACGTCTTCAGTGACGAAATTTCCTTGCTGCTGCACGGCTACAAGCGGCTCAACAGCGAACCCTGGTTCAGCAATCAACTCCAGAAGATGGTCAGCGTTTCTGCCGGTCTGGCCTCGGCAAAATTCACCCAGATCACGGGACGGATCGGGGTGTTTGATTCCCGCGTCTTCACCGTTCCGGAAGCCGACGTGGTCAACTACTTCCTCTGGCGGCAGCAGGACGCCGCCCGTAATTCGATCCAGATGGTCGCTCAGAGTCTCTACAGCCACAAGGAACTCCACGCCAAGGGCGAGCCGGAACTGCACGAACTGCTGTACCAGAAGGGCGTGAACTGGAACGACTACCCGACGCAACTGCGTCGGGGAAGTTGCATCCGCAGGATCGACGACGAGTGGGCCATTGACCGAGAAATCCCCCTGTTCTCGGAAAACCGTCTGTACGTCGGATCCCTTTTGGCGATTGAGCAAGAGTGACCTTCGATTGCGCACCAGGTGTGGTGGGCGTACGCTCTGGGCAATGGAAACACCACGCACCCAGGAGAAGCCCGCCCGCGAGCCGACTCTCGAAGAAGTCCGCGTCCAGCTGATGGAGCGGCGCATTTCCGCTGAGACGTATTCGCAGCTCGTCACGCGATTGCGGACCAAGAATCAGGAGCGGTGATAGTCATTCCTTCAGCAGGGGGCACGATTCCGCCAGGTCCTGTCGCAGCTGAAAAATCCTCATCCGGCTCACCCCCTCCCGCTTCGCTACTTCGACCGTGTTTTTCCCAGACATCAGCAACTCCGCGACGCGCCGCCGCCTCCATTCGACCGACGCCAGCCACTCCTCCACGTCGATCTTCAACGCCGCTTCGTCTGCCGGGTCCTGCCCGTCGGCCAGGGCGTCGCTCAGCAGCGGGTCGCAGTCGTCGTCTTCCGTCATCGGGATCGACTCGACGTGATGATCGTCTCGGGGGATCGGGGACAGGACATCTCGCAGCCGTGTCCGCAGAAAACCCCGTCCGCAGCGGACCCGCCTCGTCGCGAACTCCGCCATCTTCCCCACGAACGGGGTAGGGTCTCTTCCCCGCTCGACCAGGCGGCGGTATTGCTCCCAGCAGATCGCGAGGACTTCTTGCACGGCGTCTTCCTTCCGCTCCTCGTCCAGGTGCCGCAGGCGGAACCGGGCGACCCGCTTCATGCGGGGCAGGGCCTGGAGATAACCTTCCTGGATAGCGGAGATTGCGGGCAGTCTTATCGTTCAAGGGGAAAGTGCGATGGATTTTAGCGCAACGGCAGGCGGGTCAGGAAGCCCTGACTCGGACGTCCGCCCTTCGCTCGGATGCGAGGGGCTTTTTCAATGAACGGTGGGGCAGCGAAGGCCACCTCCCTGCAAAACGGTACGCTCGTAGCGAGACCCTTGCCTTCGTCTGACCCCTGCCCGTCGTGGCCCTACTTGTTGGCCGGAACGACCGACACGTTATCCAGCCGGGGGCCGTTGTCTTTCTTGGACAAGCTGTATATCTCCAAGGTGGTGCTCTTCGCACGGGCGACAAAATTCCAGGTGTTGGTACTCCATGCTAGCGGCGCGTTCTTGTTCTTCCCCCCGTTGGCCTCGAAGACCGTTTTTTGCCCTGCCGCCTCCACGCCAATCCGTTCCCGCCCTTCCCCCGATGCCGCAGCGAGGGAGAGCGTAACACGATATTCCTTTCCTTTGACTGTGGCGAAGGTTTGCTTGACACCGCCATACAGGTCCAGGCACACCTTACCATGCGCCGCAGAGCCCTCCTCCGCCGAGGGCAGCAGATAATTGACGGTCCCACGCGAGACGATCCAACCCTTGAGGGCCGTGGCCGCGGTCCCACGGAGCGTGAGCCATCCCTTCTTGGCCGACACCTTCGGCCCCTCCTCAAAGCTGCCGTTGCTCAGCAGATTTCCCTCCTGCGCTAGGGCGATCGGCCCCAGCAACAGAGCCATGCCCCCCACTACGATCGCGATACGGAAACCGTGTGTTCTCATGCTTTCCTCCAGTGTACCGCCCACTCGGGGCTGCCCGGCCCATCTGGGCCTGCGGTCGTTGATCATACCGCCTCCGACCGCCGAAGCAAGCGAAAAACCCTACCCGCGAACTGTCAAGACAGTCCGGTTGTGGCCTTCCTGTCCACCCGTACACTACCCCCGATGCGGGCAACCAGGCTTTCTACCTCGGCTCTTCCTTGCAGCGGTCACGGGTTGCCCGCAGCTTCTTCGTGGCCGCTGCGAAGAGGGGCTGTTTCCCTCCTTCCATCATGTTGCTGAATCGCCAGTCCCTGGACGTCGCCAAGTTCGCGAGCAAGAGCGACACTCGCCCCATCCTATCCGCGTTGTGCATCACGCCGACGCACGTCGTCGCCACCGACAGTTACCATCTTCTCGAAGTCGAGCACGTCAAGCAGGATGACCAGGTGAAGCCGGACGGCATCCGGACCGACAGCGGCACGGGCCTTCTTCCCGCAGAAGCCGCCCTTCACGCCTGCAAGAACATCCCGAGCACGAAGGAGGACACCCTGTTCGCCCTCAAGCACGCCTTCAGCTCGCTCGACGGGGACGGCAAGAAGATGACGCTGACGACGACGGACCTGATGCAGGAGAAGAGCGTCGAGGCTACGCTGATCGATGGGAAGTACCCGGACTACGGCCAGATCTTCCCGAAGGAGCAGCCCGCGGCCAGGATCACAGTCAACGCGAAGTACCTGAAGGAGATCGCCGATTACTTCGCCAAGCACGGCGACGGCGAGAAGGTGCTGATCGAGTTTCACGGCGAGGACAGACCGCTCGTCTTCCGCGGAGAGACGCGGCTGGCGAGCCAGAAAGTTCGCGGCCTGGTGATGCCGCTGAGAATGCCCGAACCTCCCGCCCCCTGAACTCCCATGCCCTCGATCAAGTTCTCCCACGCCTACCCCAAGCTCCGGGCCGCCGAGCCGACCAAAACTGGTACGCTCCTCGACGTGCTGAACGTCCGGCTGGAAGACCTGTCCCCGGCGTTCCTGGAGTACGACACGACCCACCAGGACGGCCGCTACGACCTGCCGAAGAAGGGCGAGTACATGCTCCTGCTCTTCGCCGGGCCGGGCGGCATCTTCCCGACCCTCCGGCGGCGGACGCCCGAGAAGGAACGCTACTACCGCTCCTGCGTCGGGGAGGCGTTTGAGGTGGCGCTGCCGTGATGCAAAAGGGAAGGGTTAACCCCGCACATTGACGGGTGGCCAGGCCGGGCGACGCGCCTTGAGCTGATAACGTCTGTGGCGGCCGGGACCCGGCGTTTCCACGATGTAGCGGTACTCAAAGAGCCACTTCATCGGCCCTGCGATGGAGTGGCTGTCGAGGGAAAGACCCTCCTCGTTCATCACCTGACGCACCAGGTCGGCCTTCAGGAACACGCCATTCGGGTCATTCAGGAAGACTTGCATCACCTGCTCAGTGTGTTCCGGCATCGACCGTTTCGATCGCGGCGAACGACGTACCGTGCTCATGGTATGGGCCCTTGGGGGTGCGGCCTCGATGCCAGTCACCAGAGATCCGGCATGGGCCATTTGCTATTCTAGCGTTCAGGTCAAGGCCGCTCGGCCGCACAGAGCTGAACCTGGAGGACCTGGAGGAAGCGACCCGCCAGGCGACCGAGGAGGCCCTGATGCTGGTGGAGAAGTTCGGGGGTGAGCTGCCCAGAAAGGGCAAAATTCCAGGGACAGACGGAGGGGATTTTGGCACCTTTGCGTCACCTTTCCCCATGTCAAAACCTGCTTTTCGGCACAAATCCTGGAAAACCTGGAAAGCCCTAAGTGCTGAAATGGGCGTGTTTTCCGCGGAATCGGCGCGAGCGGCGACCTTTATCCTCGAAAGGGCAAAATCCCCGCGAGGGGGTGACGCAAAGAGACAGCTCTGGGACATAATTCGCCCCCAGAGGGCTGCTCTACCGAAGGGGTGGCTACGGCGACAACACCGTCCATCCCGCGAGTTACGGCGACCGGATGCGCACGAGCTCGTCCTGATCCAGGGCCTCTTTGCCGAGGTACGTAGGGGCTTGTCCTGCCGAACTAACCCCCTGGAAGGTAGACGCTGCACCTGCCTGCACGCTACGTCCAGGGGGTTTTCTCATCCACCGGCCGGCCGCTCGGCCCCGTCCTGGAGCACCTCAACACCGTCGTGTCCGTCGCGTTCAGTCCCGACGGTCAGGCGCTGTTGACGGCCTCGTTGGATCGGACGGCAGTCCTGAACGGCCCCAAAGCTCGCGTGGCCGGCTCGATGGCCACGGGAAAGAGGCAAGCCGGGTGGCCGCTTCAGCGGGTCTGCACCCGAACCTTCAGTTCCGGCGGCGACCGGAGGAAGGTCGGCGGCCTCCGCTCGCCGCCTCGCTCCTCGGCGGCAACACGGAACCAGTAGACGCCGTCGGCCGGAGCGGAGTAGCGGAACGACCTGGCGTCCGGCGTGACGCTCGCGACCTCCTCCCAGGTTTCGCCCTCGTCGGTTGAGCAGTGCAGGATCAGGCGCTGCAAGTCCCCCCTCCGTTTCTCCTCCACTTGCAGGGGGATCTCGAAGGTTCGCGTCCGCAGGAGGACCTCCCCCGACAGGGCGGCGCCCTTGGGGACGGCTTTCCCCTGCGGGAGTTGCTTCCGCAGCGACTCCAACTCCTTGCGCAGCTCGTCGAACTTCTTCTCCAGTTCCTGCAATTTGCCGCGCTCCGCGGACGGGCCGCTCCGCACGCGCACCTCCAGCCGGACCTGGCCGGCCACCGGCCGGTCGAACTGGACGTACACGCTGACGTTCCGCGTGCCGGTGAAGCGGCTGGTGTCCACCGTGACCGCGACGGCCCCCGCCTGCTTCGGATCGAGTTCGCTCGGCGAGGCGCTGACCCGCGCGAAGCCCGCGCTGCTCCGGACGGAGCTGATGCGGACGGGCGTGTTCATCTTGTTGACCAGCCGGAACTCGCACTTCAGCACCGCCCCGGCGAGGTTGGTCGCGAGTTCGGTGGAGAGGCTGTCGAACAGGGCGGCCGGCCAGTCCTTCGCCAGGGCGGTGGTCGCCCTGTCAGGGGGCGCGGGTGGGGCGGACGGGGGCGTGAGGGCCGCCAGCCGCCTACGCGCGTGCCGCAGGCGCACCTCCGGCTCGCGCAGTTCCGCCTGCTTGACCAGCACCTGCGCCTCCAGTGCCGCCACCTCCAGCCTGGCGCGGAGGAACTCTTTCTCGCTGATGGCGCCGGCCTCGTGCGAGTCCTGCACCCTCTCCAGGGCCACCTTGGCCTGGCGCAGCGCCAGCTGCACGGCCTCGAACTGCGCGCGCTTCACGCCGAGCTGGGCCTCCAGCAGTTCCACGTCCTCGCGGGCCTTCTCCAGCTCCTCGGCCCAGGCGGAGGGCACGCGGGGCGGCTTCGCGGCCGGCCGGGCGGCATCCGGGTCGGGCGGTACGTCCTGGGCGGCCTTCGGCAGGGGCGGCGACTTCTGCGTCTTCGCCTTTGCGGCAGGTTTCTCCTGGGCGGGCGGGGCCGCGGCGGTTGTGCCGCGCAGCTCGGACGGCGGGTTGGCCGACGGCTGCTGTGCCCAGGTGGGCAGCAACGGTAACAGCAGCGCCCCAAGGCCGAGGACGGCGAGGGCGCCGGCGCCCGTCAGCGCCCGGGGAGAGGACCCGTGCAGAATCATGATCAACCTCCTTTTGAGGGATTGGACATGGCCAATACCGCTGGCCGCGGCGGGTACGGGCCGCGCCGCGCGGGCAAGGAACGCCACCGTCTCGATCAGTGCGGCGGCGTAGGCCGGGGCCGCGTCGGGCAGCGCCCAGACGACCCAGGCGTCGCAGCACTCCTCCTCGGCCTCCGCAAGCCGCCGCCGCGCCCACCACGCGACCGGGTGCCACCAGTACAGGCCCAGCACGATCAGTTCCAGCCGCCGCACCCAGTGGTCACGCCGCCGCAGGTGCGCCAGCTCGTGGGCGAGCAGGGTGTCGCGCTGCTCCGGCGCCAGCCGCCCCCACAGCGCCGCCGGCAGCAGCAGGCACGGCCTGGGGCCGAGCGCCCAGAGCAGCGGCGAGACGCACGCCTCGACCAGGACCACGCGCGGGCAGCGTGCCAGGCCGAGGCGCACGGCCAGGACGCGCGCCTGTTCCCGCACCGCCGCGGGCGCCGGGGCAGCCTGGCGCAACAGTCGGCGGAAGCGGGCGATGCGCACCGCCGCCACCGCCCAGCAGAGGAGCGCGCCCGCCAGCCACACCGCCAGCACGGCCGGCTTCCAGAGCGGCGCCTCCTGTTCGGGAACGGCGGCGGGGGCGGGCGGGGGATCTTGCCGCCGCGGGGCGGGGGCGACCGGGTCGGCCGCGAGGGGCAAGAGGATCCGTGCCCCGTCCAGAGGCCGGCCGAGGGCCGCCTCGGGGCGGAGGGGAGGCGGAGGCGGCGCGGCGGTCGGCTCCAGCGGGGACGGCCACGGCAGCGGGACAGCGAGGAAGGGCGGCGTGAGGAGTTTCAGGAGCACGAGCAGCCAGAGGCTGTGCAGCACGGCGGGCCGGCGGCAGACGCGGGCGACGGCCGCCACCGCGACCGCCAGCACGGCGGCGGTCCCGGCGTTGCTCAGGCCGAGGTGCAGGAGGGTATCCACGACTCACTCCGTTCCGCGGGGTTCGCCCTTCCGTTTGGTCTGCCGCGTCAGGTCCTTGACGAGATCCTGGAGTTCCTCGAGCTCGCGGGGCGTCAACGGGCGGGCGCGCACCAGGTTCATCAGCAGCGGCGTGAGCGAGCCGCCGCACAGCTTCTCGGCGACGTCCTGCAGGCGGCGGCTGATGAGTTCCTCGCGGCCCACCACGGCGGTGAACGTCAGCACGCCCTCGCCGCGGGGGTGCGTGACGTACCCCTTGTCCTCCAACCGCTCCAGCAGCTTCTGCACGGTCGTGTAGTGCGCCGGACCGCCGCCGGGGTAGAGCACGTCGGTGAGCTGCCGTCGCGTCGCCGGCCCCTGCTCCCACAGCACCTGCAGGATCGCCAGCTCCGTTTCCGTCACGTCTTGAGGGGTTCGCGCCATGCGTCGTCTCGCGCCTAGACATAATGACTAGGCACCAGTATAGACATTCTGACTAGGGTGTCAAGCCCGGGCGTCCCGGCCGCCACCCGGGGCGTTCTGTTGACGGCCCCCGCGGCACCTGCGACAATCAACAAGATAACGACCCGCCGACAGGCTCCCGCGAGAACACCCACCCATGACACGCCTCCTCCTGGCGAGCTGTGTGTCCCTGTCCTTCCTGGCCGCCCCGCTCCGCGCCGACGGGCCGCCGCGCACCGTCGAGTTCAACCGCGACATCCGCGCGATCCTGTCCGACGCCTGCTACACCTGCCACGGCCCGGCCAAGTCCACGCGCAAGGCCGACCTGCGCCTGGACACCGAGGCCGGCCTGTTCGGCGACCTCGGCGGCTACCGCGCCGTCGTGCCCGGCAAGGCCGCCGACAGCCACCTGTGGCAGCGCGTCTCGTCCGCCGACCCGGCCAGGCGCATGCCGCCGCCGCGATCCGGCCGCCGGCTCACGCCGCGGCAGCTCGACCTGCTGCGCCGCTGGATCGAGCAGGGCGCGAAGTGGCAGAACCACTGGTCATTCATCCCGCCGCGCCGCCCGCCCCTGCCCGCCGTCCAGGACGCTGGCTGGGTGCGCAACCCCATCGACTCCTTCGTCCTCGGCCGCCTGGAGCAGGAGAAGCTCAGGCCGTCCCCGGAGGCGCCGCGCGCGACGCTGATCCGCCGTATGACGCTCGACTTGACCGGCCTGCCGCCGACGCCTGCCGAGGTCGAGGCGTTCGAGGCGGACCGATCACCGGACGCTTATGAGAAGGTGGTGGACCGTCTGCTGGCGTCGCCGCGCTACGGCGAGCGCATGGTGCTGGAGTGGCTCGACGCGGCCCGCTACGCCGACAGCAACGGCTACCAGACCGACGGCACGCGCGCCATGTGGCCGTGGCGCGACGGCGCGATCGACGCGCTGAACCAGAACCTGCCGTTCGACCAGTTCACGGTCGAGCAGATCGCCGGCGACATGCTGCCCGGGGCGACGGTGCGGCAGAAGGTCGCGAGCGGCTTCCATCGCAACCACATGCTCAACGGCGAGGGCGGCCGCATCGCCGAGGAGTCGCGCGTCGATTACGTGGTGGACCGGGTCGAGACGACGGCGACGATCTGGCTCGGCCTGACGGCGGGCTGCGGCCGCTGCCACGACCACAAGTACGACCCGATCTCGCAGAAGGAGTTCTACCGGCTCTTCGCCTACTTCAACAACGTCGCCGAGACGGGCGGCGGCGATCGCCGCGACAGCACCGCGGCGCCGGTGATCGAGCTGCCCACCGACGAGCAGAAGGCGACGACCGCCGAACTGACCGCGACGATTGCCCGACTGGAGAAGGAGCTGCGCGACCTGAACGGCAAGCTGCTGCCGCGCCAGGCGGAGTGGGAGCGGACCTACCCGGCGGCCCGGATGACCGCCGACCGGGTGGCCATCCTGCGCACGCCGCCGGCGCTGCGCAGCCCGCGCCAGGCGAAGGCGCTCGCCGACCATTACCTCCTGGTCGCGCCGGAGCGGCAGCCGCTGCAGGCACGCCTGGATCAGGCGCGCCGCTCACTGGACGCGGTGAAGAAGTCGGTGCTGATCACGATGGTGATGGGGGAGCGGCCGCAGCCCCGCGAGACGTTCGTGCTGATCCGCGGCGCCTACGACAAGTACGGCGCGAAGGTGACGGCGGCGATCCCCGCGTGCCTGCCGCCGCTGCCGCAGGGGGCGCCGAACAACCGCCTAGGCTTCGCGCGCTGGCTGGTCGATCCGGCGAACCCGCTCACGGCGCGGGTGACAGTCAACCGCTCCTGGCAGATGGTCTTCGGCACGGGCCTGGTCAAGACGGCCGAGGACTTCGGCTCGCAGGGCGATCAGCCGACGCACCCCGAATTGCTCGACTGGCTGGCGACGGAGTTCATGCGCAAGTGGGACGTCAAGGCACTGCACCGGCTGATCGTGACGAGCGCCGCCTACCGCCAGTCGTCGCGCGTCACGCCGGACCTGCTGGAGCGCGACCCGGAAAACCGACTGCTGGCGCGCGGCCCGCGGCTCCGCCTGAACTCGTTCGCCCTGCGCGACCAGGTGCTGGCACTGAGCGGCCTGCTGGTCGAGAAGCGCGGCGGGCCGCCGACGCGGCCGTACCAGCCGGCGGGCATCTGGGAGGAGATGAGCTTCGGCTTCATCCGCTATGTGCAGGACAAGGGCGAGGGCCTTTATCGCCGGAGCCTGTACACGTTCTGGCGGCGCTCGGTGGGGCCGACGAACCTGTTCGACACGTCGCCGCGCCAGGTCTGCACAGTGCGGCTGCCGCGGACGAACACGCCCTTGCACGCGCTGGTGCTGCTGAACGACACGACGTATGTCGAGGCGGCGCGCGTCTGGGCCGAGAAGCTGATGCGGCAGGCGGCGACGCCGGAGGAGCGGCTGGCGCTGGCGTTCCGCGCCGCGACGGCCCGGCGGCCGAGCGCCGCGGAGCAGAGCGTGCTGCTGCGCGGCTTCGAGCGGGTGCTGCGGCAGTACCAGGCCGACCGTGCGGCGGCGCTACAGCTGGTTCGTACGGGCGAGCACCCGCGCGACGCCGGGCTGGACGTGGTCGAGGTGGCCGCGTACACCGCGATGGCGAACACGATCCTGAACCTGGATGAGGTGATCTCGAAGGAGTGATGGCGGGCCGCGGTTGCCCTCCCCCGACCGCCCTGTTACAGTCCACACGTTGGCCATCAAGGATCGCTGGACTACGAATACCCAGGAAGAAGGCCGCCATGACGCCGAGTGCCGTCGCTGCCGTGATGACAACGGATGAGTTGCTGGCGCTGCCGGACAACGGGACGGACCGCTGGTTGATCCGCGGTCAACTGCGGGAAAAACCCATGACGGTCCGTAACCGCTGGCACAGCCGCATCATGGCGCGGATTGCGCAACTGCTCGGGGACTGGCTCGACCGGCAGCCCGAGCCGCGCGGCGAGGTCTTGGGCGGCGAGGCGGGAGTCCGCCTGCGCCGCAACCCGGACACGATCGTCGGTGTCGATGTCGTCTACATCGGCCCGGAACTGGCGGCGCAGGAACCCGCGGACACCCGCCTGATCGACGGCGTTCCCATCCTGGCCGTGGAGATCCTCTCGCCCAGCGACACCGAGGACGAGATCAACGAGAAGGTCGCCGCCTACCGCAACGCCGGCGTGGCCCTCATCTGGGTCGTGGATCCCCATGACCGCACCGTCCTGGTGTATCGGCCTAACACCGAACCCGAATTCTTCAACGTCCATCAGGATCTGGCCGGTGATCCGCACCTGCCGGGCTTTCATGTCCCGGTCGCCCAGATCTTCAGCCGCTAGGTACGGGAACAAGCGAACACGACCGGCGACCTTCTCTTCTCCCCTGAGTAGCCGCCGATCGGCAGCCGCATGGGGACCATCTCACACACAATAATCAGCCGGTCCGATCGAAATACTCTTGAGTATGGTGAAGATCGCCATCCTCAACCTTTACCTGCACCGCCTGGAGAAGGCCCGCGTCGATCTCCACAACCCGCTGCTGCGCGAGATGGTGCTTATTACTCCGGCAGGAAAGATCCTCACACCAGCCCGACGCGCCAGCGAGGGGCCCCTCGCTGGCGCGTCGGGCTGGTGTGATCACCTTCGCCGGAGTAATAGCCGTCGCGAAGGCAGCGATTCCAGGAGGCGGTTTCCCTGCGAAGACTGCCGGGATGGCGCGCGCGGCTCACGGTCCGGGCGGGGCGCGTTTGAGCTTGTCGAGGAAGCGAAAGTGCGGGCCGCGGCTGCGGGCCCCCGGGTCGAGGAGGGAGAGGCGGGGGCCGTGGTGGGCCTTCACGAGGGCCTCGAGGACATCCTGGCAGGCGGCACAGCCCTCGACGTGGGTGCAGACCGCCTCCTCCTCGGACTCGCTCAACCCGCCGGTCAGGAACCGCTCCAGGTGGTCACGCGCGGGACAGGGGGACATACCGACCTCCGCCGCCACCGCGCCCCGGCGCGCGGGCCGCCTCCCCCGGCCGCGGCACCCGCCGCGCTCGGGGAAGCGGCCCGGCCCCCAGGGGGGCGGCGGCGTCCGCGGCGGCCGGGTGATCGGGTCCACGAGCGCCACCGGCACCGACGTGACGGCGCGGCCGGTGACGGTGCCCGACCTGTTCTGCACGTTCTGCCAGGCGCTCGGCATCAACCCGCGCCGCGAGACGATCACGCCGATC
>JBBRPS010000183.1:0-14188 GCA_038227745.1 Gemmatales bacterium
CAAGAAGACCGTCGCCGACCTGCCGGATCTGCACGGCAACCGCGTCCTGGTCCGCGTCGATTTCAACGTGCCGCAGGACGCCGTCGGCAATATCACCAGCGACCGCCGCATCCGCGCCGCGCTGCCGACCATCAAGCAGCTCCTCGACCGCGGCGCCGCCGTCATCCTGATGAGCCACCTCGGCCGGCCGAAGGGCGACCCGAAGAAGGACGCCGCCTTCCGCATGGACGCCGTCGCCGCCCGGCTGCAGCAGCTCCTCGGCCGCCCCGTGCAGAAGACGAACGAGGTCGTCGGCCCGCAGGTAGAGGCGGCGGTCAAGGCGCTCAAGCCCGGCGACGTGCTTCTGCTGGAGAACCTGCGCTTCGACCCCGGCGAGCAGAAGGGCGACGCGTCGTTCGCGAAACAGCTCGCCGGCCTGGCCGACGCCTACGTCAACGACGCCTTCGGCACCTGCCACCGCAACGACGCCTCCATGACCGCCGTCCCCGCCGCCATGGCCGGCAAGCCGCGCGCCGTCGGCACCCTGGTCGCGAAGGAACTGGAGGTGCTCGACCGCCTGCTGTCGTCGCCGGACCGGCCGTCCCTCGCCATCCTCGGCGGCGCCAAGGTGTCGGACAAGATCGGCTTCATCAAGGCGCTGCTCGGCCGCGTCGATCACACCCTGATCGGCGGTGCCATGACCTACACGTTCATGAAAGCGCAGGGCCGCGGCGTCGGCGGCTCGAAGGTCGAGGCGGACAAGCTCGACGTGGCCCGCGAGTTGCTCGACCTCGGCAAGGGCAAGATCGTCCTGCCGGTGGACCACCTCGTCGTGGCGAAGCTGGACGCGCCGCAGGAGGCGCGCGTAGTCGAGGGCGACATCCCCGACGGCTGGGTCGGCGTGGACATCGGCCCGAAGACGGTCGCGCGCTACAGCGCGGAGATCGAGCAGGCGGGGACGGCGATCTGGAACGGCCCGATGGGCAAGTTCGAGGACGAGCCGTACAGCAAGGGGACGCGCGCCGTCGCCGAGGCGCTGGCTCGGTCGAAGGGCGTGACGGTGGTCGGCGGCGGCGAGACGGCCGAGGCGGTCGAGGAGTTCGGCCTGGATACGAAGATGCGGCACGTCTCAACCGGCGGCGGCGCCTTCCTGGAGTACGTCGAGGGCACGCCGTTCAAGGCGCTGGCGCAGATCGACGACGCCGGGAAAAGGGCTTGACGCTTCCCCCCGGCTCGGTTGAGATGAAGGCGATACACGTCGGCGAGGATGGATAGCGAACGCCCCAGCGACGGGGCGGCACCGAGGCCAAAGCATGGCAACCGTTGGTCGGCCCAAGCGTGGTGTCCCGGAAGGGCTGTGGATCCGCTGCCCGCAGTGCAAGGCCACCATCTTCCGCAAGGAGGCGGAGAACCGCTGCAACGTCTGCCCGGAGTGCAGTTACCATTTCTACGTCTCCGCGCGCGAGCGCATCCGGCAACTGCTGGACGAGGAGAGCTTCGAGGAGTGGTTCACCGGCCTGCGGCCACGCGACCCGCTGGGCTTCCGCGACCGCCTGCCGTACGCGGAGCGGCTCAAGGCGGAGCAGGCCAAGACAGGCATGCCCGACGCCGCCGTGGTGGGACGCGGCTACATCCGCGGCCGGCCCGTCGTGTTCACCGTGACCGACTTCTCGTTCATGGCCGGCAGCATGGGCTCGGTGGTCGGCGAGAAGATCGCCCGGGCTGCCGAGGCGGCGGCGAAGCTGATGCTGCCGCTCATCATCGTCAGCGGCTCCGGCGGCGGCGCCCGCATGCAGGAGGGCATCCTGTCGCTGATGCAGATGGCCAAGGTGTCGGCGGCGCTGGCGCGCTACGACCAGGCGGGCGGCCTGTACGTCTCGGTGCTGACCAACCCGACCATGGGCGGCGTGGCGGCGAGCTTCGCGCTGCAGGGCGACATCACCCTGGCCGAGCCGGGCGCGCTGATCGGCTTCGCCGGCAAGCGGACGATCTGGAACACGGTCCGCCTGGAACTGCCCGAGGGCTTCCAGACGAGTGAGTTCCTGATCAAGCACGGCTTCATCGACCGCATCATTCCGCGCAAGGATCTGCGCACGGAACTGGCAAGGATCATCGACTACTGCGAACATTAGTTGTCCGTTGTCCGTTGTCAGTTGTCAGTGGAGAGACACGCCGCAAGCTCACGGGTCGCACTCCGTGGGTTCATCCGCTCACTGCTGACTGACGACGGACACCGGACAACTGGCGACTACCATGAGCTTCCTCGCGAAACTGAAAGAACTGTTCGGCGGCAAGAGGGGCCTGCCGCGCATCAACGTCGCCAAGCGCTTCGAGTTGCTCGGGCGGACGGGCCAGGGCAGCATGTCGAAGGTGTGGCGCGCCCGCGACCGGCAACTCGGGCGGACGGTGTGTCTGAAGCTCCTCGACAAGGCGAAGACCGCCAAGTTCGAGGCGCGCTTCCCCGGCCTGAAGCGGCCGCTTGAAGGCGCCATCTGCATGACGCTCAAGCACAAGAACGTCGTCAATACCTACGAATACGGCATGACCACGGACAACGAGCAGTACCTGGTCATGGAACTGATCGACGGGATGGGCCTGAACTTCCTGATCGAGACGGCCAGCGGTCAACTCAAGGGCAACCG
This sequence comes from Gemmatales bacterium, assembly GCA_038227745.1. GTDB lineage: Bacteria > Planctomycetota > Planctomycetia > Gemmatales > Gemmataceae > DASPXY01. The sequence continues at coordinate 2,622 of JBBRPS010000183.1, forward strand.
CGTCCAGTACCTGGTCCAGATCGCCGAGGGGATCGGCTACGTCCACAAGCAGGGTTACATGCACCGCGACATCTGCCCGCGGAACATCATGGTGGACAGGGAAGGGGTGGTGAAGATCATCGACTTCGGCCTGACGATCCCGTACCGCCCGGAGTTTTGCCGGCCCGGCAACCGCACCGGCACGCCGAACTACCTCGCCCCCGAAATCATCAAGCGCAGCACGACCGATCTCCGCGTGGACCTGTTCGCCCTGGGCGTGACGGCGTACGAGATGTATACGGGCGACCTGCCGTGGGAGAAGGCGGAGTCGCTGCAGACGTTACTCAGCCACATGAACAGCCCTGGCCGCGACCCGCGCGAGCGCAGCCCCGACCTGGACAAGAAGACCGCGGCGTTCCTGCTCAAGTCGGTCGAGCGCGAGCCGGCGCGGCGCTTCCAGACGGCGGAGGAGTTCCGCGACGCGCTGAAGACGCTGCCGACGCAATGAGGAGTCCGCATGGGCACCCCAACCACCGTGACGAAGCCCCCACTGCCGCCGCCGGAGGCCCCTTCCCTGGAAGCGGGAGACGCTCTGACGCGCCCGGAGTTCGAGCGCCGCTACGATGCCCTGGCCGAGCTCAAGAAGGCCGAGTTGATCGAGGGAATCGTCCACATGCCTTCCCCAGTACGCTGGCGCCGCCACGGCACGCCGCACGCACACCTCGTCACCTGGCTGGGCAACTACTGCGCTGCCACACCGGGCGTGGAGGTCGGCGACAACAGTTCGATCCGGTTAGAGCTGGACAACATGCCCCAACCGGACGTGGCGATGATCATTGAGCCGGCGCGGGGCGGCCAGGCGCGCTTCAGCGCTGACGACTACCTTGAACTGGCCCCCGAATTGATCGCGGAGGTTTCCGCCAGTACGGTGAGCATCGACTTGAACGCGAAACTGCAGGTCTACAGGCGCAACGGCGTGCGCGAGTACATCGTCTGGCGTGTCCTGGACGGTGCCCTTGACTGGTTCGTGTTGCGGCAGACCCAGTATCAGCCGCTCCAGGCGAACCAGGCGGGGATCTATCAGAGTGAGGTCTTTCCAGGTTTGCGGCTGGACGCGGCGGCGTTGGGCCGCCTGGATTTCAGCGTGGTGAATCAGGTACTGCAGCAAGGCCTGACCAGCCCAGAACACGCCGCCTTCGTTGCCAAGCTCCAGCAGGCCGGCACAGGGGCGCCTTGATAGGCCTACAGCGTCAGCATCTCCGCCAACCCGGCGGCCACCAGTTCCGCACCGCTCACGTAATAGCCGCCGCGCGTCCAGGGGCGGATCTGCTGCTCGCCGCCCTCGAAGAGCTGTACCTGCAGCTTGTCCAGTACGGCGGAGGAGTTCCGCGACGCGCTGAAGACGCTGCCGACGAAATGAGGAGTCCGCATGGGCACCCCGACCACCGTGACGAAGCCCCCACTGCCGCCGCCGGAGGCCCCCTCCCTGGAGCCGGGAGACACCCTGCCGCGCGAAGAGTTCGAGCGCCGCTACGACGCCATGCCCGGTCTCAAGAAGGCGGAGCTGATCGAAGGAGTCGTCCACATGCCATCTCCGGTGCGCTGGAATAGGCACGCCAGTCCGCAGATTGCCCTGGGGGGTTGGCTAATGCACTACTGGGCGCAGACCCCCGGCGTGCAGGCGGGCGACAACGGCTCCGTCCGACTCGATCTGGACAACATGACACAGCCGGACGCGGCCATGCTCATCCTCCCCGCGTGCGGCGGCCAGGCACGGATCAGCGCCGATGATTACGTCGAGGCCGCCCCGGAACTGGTCGCCGAAGTGGCGGCCAGCACGGTCAGCATCGACTTGAACGCCAAGTTACACGTCTACCGTCGGAGTGGCGTGCGGGAGTATTTGGTTTGGCGTGTGCAGGACGGCGTCATCGACTGGTTCGTCTTGCGACAGAGCCAGTTTCAACAACTGCCCCTGAACGCCGCCGGTGTCTACCAGAGCGAGATCTTTCCGGGTCTGTGGTTGGAGCCTGCCGCGCTGGCACGTCTCGATTTGCCGGCCGTCCTTCAGGTTCTTCAGCAAGGGTTGGCAACGCCGGAGCACGCCGCCTTTGTCGCCAAGCTGCAGCAAGCCAGGGCGGCAACGCCTTGACCCCCCCGCGTGCCGGGAAACGGCAGGGATGACTGGCGCTACAACGTCAGCATCTCCGCCAGCCCGGCGGCCACCAGTTCCGCCCCGCTCACATAGTACCCGCCGCGCGTCCAGGTGCGGACCTGCTCCTCTGCCGCGCCGAACAGCTGCGCCTGCAGGTCGTCCAGTTCCTTCTCCATATCGTCGAAGTGCTTGGCCCAGCGGTACGCCTCCTCGCTGCCGACACGCTTGTCGCTCTGCCAGCGCATGCGATGGAACAGCAGCGTGCTGTGCGGTGTCACCAGGCGGCGCTTGCAGCCCGCGAACAGCAGCAGCGCCGCCGACGAGCACTCGCCCAGCACGACCGCCGTGCCCTGCATCTGCCGGTAGCGCAGCAGCGTCAGCACCGCCATCGCCCCGTAAACGCTGCCCCCCGCCGAGTCGATGTAGAAGACGCACTCGCCGCCGGGCGGGATGTCCAGCAGGGCGCGGACGACGTCCGCCTCCCAGTCGTCCACCTCGCCGATGACCGGGATTTCCGGGACCTTTTTGGGTTTGCGTACCTTGGACATGGAGTAGGAGTGTACGAGTCGAGCCCACGGCTTGCAACCCGTGCGCGTCTTCCTCCCCGCGCCCCCGCAGGGGCAAGGGGAGGAAGAGGGGGTCACTCCGGCTTGAGCATCTCGATGCGGAGGTTGCGGAACGCCACCGGGCCGTGGTCGCCCTGGAGCATCAGCGGCCCCGTCGATCGCTCCGGCCCGCCCAGCGCCGCGGTCGTCGGCCCCTTCACCTCGACGTTCTCCTGAATCACCTTGCCGTTGTGGACCACCTTCAGGAACTTCGCGTTCGCCGTCTTCTTCTTGCCGGCGAAGCGCGGCGCCCGGAACGTCACGTCGAAGGTCTGCCACTCGCCCGGCGCCTTGCTGGCGTTCGTCCGCGGCGGTGACGTGTTGTAGATGCCGCCGCAGTCGCCGTACTTCAGGTCCGCGTCCTTCTTGCCGTGACTGTCGAGGATCTGCACCTCGTACTGCCCCTGGAAGTAGACGCCGGAGTTGCTCCCCCGGGCGACGTTGAACTCGACGTGCAGCTCGCAGTCGCCGTGTTCCACCGCCCAGAGCAGATCCACGCCGCGGCCATCGCCGCCGTTGAGCAGGATGCCCGTGCCGTCCGGCAGCGCGAGGAAGCGGCCCGGCATTTTGGGGTCGAGGTCGATCGTGCCCGTGACGGCCCACTTGCTGCGCGCCGCGGACTTGTCGCCGCCGCGGAACTTCCAGCCGCTCAGGTCCTTGCCGTTGAACAGCGGCTTCCCCCTGTCCTTCTTCTCGCCCGCCCCGACCACGCCTGCGCCGCACGCCGCCAGCACCGCCCAGAGAATCCCCGTTCGCATCGCTGACTCCTCCGCAACCGCGGTCCGAAAAAAGCGCCCGAACGCTCGTTATATTACTCCGGCAAGAAAGATCCGCACACAAGCCTGAAGCGCAAGCGAAGGACCCCTCGCTTGCGCGTCGGGCTGGTGTGGCCAGTCCCTCGCTTGCGCGTCGGGCTGGTGTGACCAGCTTCCGCGTCGGAGTAATATTATGCGCCCCGGGTGGCCTGTCAGGGTGTGCGAGGCGAGCGACTGATTCGGGCGGGTGGCTGAGAGGGCCTTTGGGGTAGGAAGAGGGCGGGCCGGCGGGGGAGAGGACCGCCGGCCGCCCCGTGCTATCTGCTTTGAAGATAGCACGGAGGCGCCGGGGTTCCAGGGAAAAGTTGGGCGTTGATCGTGGCGTCCTACTTCGCTCCGCCGCGGCGCGGCTTCCCACGGCGGGCGGCGGGCTTGTCCGCGGGGAGCGGCATGAGGTCGAACACCTGCTTGAGCGGCAGGGCGAGCCCCGGCAGGACATCGCCCCCGTCCAGCGTCTGCTCCTCGGTGAGGAGGCGCGCCTGGTCGGGGGAGGTAAAGACCTCCACGGTGCGTTTCTTGCGGTCCACGAACCAGACCAGGCGGACGCCTGTCAGGAAGTACTCCTTGAGCTTGCGCGCCATCTCCCCGGGAGTGTTCCCCTTGCTCAACACCTCGACGGCCAGGTCGGGCGCGAGGCCGGCAATCGGTTCGTCGGGCACCTTGCCGCGCACCGGCAACCGACCCCAGGCGATGAAGGACACGTCGGGGATCCGCACCAGGCCAGGCATCAGGCGCATGGCGCCGTCGGCACCAGCCACGATGCCGAGGTCGTGCCTTCTAGCAAAGTCGCGGAGGATGCTCCCGAATTCTAGCCCCAGGACGGATTCGGGAAAGCCCATGATTTTCTCCACTAAAACGCCATCGACCAGCTCGAACAGCCGGCCGCTGCGCTCCTGAATCCGGACCACATCGTCCTCCGTGGCTTTCCCCGGCGGAGGGTTGAGGGGCACCCGGCGCGGGTCGATGCCGCCGAGTTCCTCCAGCAGTTCGGCGATCGACTTGAGATGGGGAATCGAGGTGCGAGGCATGTGCGGTTCCTCTGCGGTGAGCGCCGCCGGGGGCGAAACGGCGGTCGGGACTCGTTCCTGGAGCGTGGATTATCCCGACCGCCCGGAAAGCGGGCAAGCCCAGCCTTATTTGCCTTTCAACTGCGCCAGCAGCCACCTGGCCACCTGGTCGGCCGGCGCCGGCTCGACGCCGACGGAGAACCGATCGCGCGCCCCGGCGGCCTGGTAGGCGGCCCGCGCCGGGGCGTAGGTTTCAGTCAGGGACTCCGCGCGGGCGCGCCGGTTCAGCCCGTCCACCATGCCCTCCAGTCGCACCGGCCGCGGGGCCAGCGCCGCCGCCACGTCGCTCAGATCACCGACCGTGAGGGCTCCCGGCACGATGGCGTCGTGAGGGACGTACAGGAACTGGCTTCGCAGGAGCGCCTGATATCCGCTCAACCCGCCGCGCGCGTACACCGCCCGGATCTCCGGCTCGTACAGCGCCCCGAACATCGCCAGCAGTCCGCCGAGCGGTTCCGCCTGCGCGGGTAGTTTCTCGGCGTCCAGCGGCACGGCCAGCGCCGCGCCTGCCGCGTTCGCCGACGCGAGGGAGTCGCCCCACAGCGCGATGCGCTTCGCATCGAGGTCGGGCCGGGCGCGCAGGGCCGTCAGCACCAGGCGCAGGTCGCGCAAGCGATCCCCCAGGAGCGTCCGGCCCAGCAGCCACTCCGACGCCGACAGGGACGTGTCCGTGCTGCTCCGGCCGCGCCCGCCGCGGGCGTACGTCTCCCCCGTGCCGCGCAGATCCGGGAGACAGACCGCCGTGCCGTCCTCGAGCAGCGCCGCGATTACGTCGGCGCGCTGTCGCAGCAGACCCGCCTTGCCCTCTTGCGCCACACCGACGACGACGGGCAGGCGTCCGCCCTTCGCCCCGGACGGCATCAGCAGGACCGCCGGCACAGCGATATTGGGATCGTCGTTTTCCGGGTAGGTGAAGACGATGCGTTGCACGGTGACGTCGCCGACTTTCGTCACCTCGGGGCGGCCCGCCTGAGCGCCCGCGGGCCGGTCCACCTTGCCGAGCAGCTGCCCCCACTCCTGGCGCAGGCGTTCGGCTCGCTCCGCCGGCTTCAGCCTGGCCAGCCGTTTCCGGGCCGCGGCGGCGCGCTCGGCGCCCAGTTCCGCCGCCAACTCGTGCAGCGGCCGCGGCCTGGGCGCGGCGGCGGCCTCCGGCGTCAGGCACAGCAGGTCCGCGGCGGGGTGCCGTTTCTGGTACTCCTTCGCCGGCTCCGGGATGCCGAGCCAGCGCTTCAGCGCCGGGTAGATGCCGCGGCGGTGGCTCGGGCCGATGTTGCTGCAGTGCGTGCTCTCCGGCGGCTTGCCCCTCACGCTGCCCTTGCCCGCCACCGCTGCCAGCCGGTCGCGGGCGCCGTACCCGTCATAAATCTGTTCGAGCCGCTTCCAAACCGGGTCGTTCTCCCGGTCCCAGGCAAATTCGTGCGCATAGATCAGGCCGCGGGGCGCCACGGCGCCGACGATCACCCAGGGCATGAACCCGTCGCGCGCCGACAGGCGCAGGCCCCGCGTCGATTCCCAGCTGCCGCCGCCGATGTAGTTGAACGTCTTCGCCGCGCCGGCAGGCAGCGGGTAGCGCGTCTCCGGCTGCGGACCACCGAAGTTGAACGGCACCGCGACCGCGATGCGCCGGTCCAGCGCCGCTGTCACCGCCACCGGGTCGCCGCCGCCCGCCACCGCGCCGAGCAGGACGATGCGCTCGCGGTCGATGCCCGGACGCGACAGCAGCAGATCGACGCCGCGCCTCAGGTCCCACACCATCCAGCCGATCAGGCTGTCGCCGATCACCTGCAACTGGTTGCCGACGTTGTAGCGGAAGTAGTAATCCTGCCGGTCGGGTTTGAACGGGTGCGGGTACTTGCTCTTGTCGGTGAACGGGTGCTGCCGCCGCTCGCCGTGGCCGAGCTGGTCCATCACCAGGACCATGCAGCCCAGGCGCGCCCACGTCATGCCCATGTCCTGTAGCTCGCCCTGCGTCCTGGGGTTGTGGTGGCTGTGGCAGATGAGGATCCCGGGCATGGATTTCGGCGGGTCGGCCGGCAGGTAGAGGTTCGCCGTCACGACCAGCCCGGGGCGACTCTCGAAGACGAGATTCTCGATCCGGTAACCTTCGCCCTGGAGCGTGCGCATGACGCGCACCTTGAGGTCGTTGGGAGGCGCCGGGAATGTGCCCAGCGAATCGCGCAGGGCCTGGAGACGCCGGTCGCGGTAGCGCTCCCAGTCGGCCTTGCCCGCGAGACGCTGCCAGGTCTCGGTCTCACGGGCGTTGGCGACGTCGCGCCGCGCCCGGAGGTCGCGAGAAACCATCTGCGGCGCCTGTTTGGCCGTCTCGCCGTCCGGGGCGAAGACGCGGGCGTCCAGCGCCTGGAGTTTCGCCACCAGTCCTCCCCCGCCGTCCCCCTGACCGGCCACGGTGCGGAGTCCGCCCCCGCACGCGACCGCGAGCACGAGCACCGCCAGCCCGCTCGATCTGGTCCTCATTGTCTTGTCCCCCCCTTTGCGAATCGAGTGTGTCGTGAACCTACGCTTCTTCGCCGGCGGCGCCCCCGTGCGCGGCGAACCAGCGGAGCTGTCGGGCCAGGCCGAGCAGCAGCCGCACTTCCATGTCCGTCGGCCGGGCGCGGCCGAGCAGGTGCCGCAGCCCGTGCATAAGGGCCTCCGCCTTCGGGCCGTACAGGAAATGCACCGCCTCCAGCGCCTTGCGCAGACGGTCGAACATGTGCTCCTGAGCCGCGAAGCTCGCGGGCGGCTGCGGCGACTTCGGCACCTCCGTCCGGGCCAGCCAGGCGCGGCGCAACTCATAAAGGCAGATCGCCACCGCCTGCGCGAGGTTGAGGGCGGGATGCGCCTCCTCCGTGGGAATGTGGATGAGGTGGTGGCAGCGCGTGACCTCGTCGTTGCTCAGGCCACTCGGCTCCGGCCCGAACACCAGCGCCACCGGCCCATGCGCCAGCGCCGGCAGCAGGTGCGGCAGGATCTCCTCGGGCGTGCCCAGCGACTGGCGGCGGAACAGGCCCCCGGTGCGTGCGGAAGTGCCGGCGACCACCCGGCAGTCGGCCACCGCCGCAGCGAGGTCCGGCACGACGCGCGCCCGGTCGAGGATGTCCTCGGCGTGGGTGGCGAGGAGCCGGCCGCGCGGGTCATCCACCGCGGCCTCCGGCGCCACCAGGACAAGATCCTCCAGGCCCAGGTTGCGCATCACGCGCGCCGCGGCGCCGATGTTGGCGGCGATCCGCGTGCCGATCAGCACGACGCGGCAGTTCGAGAGAGACATGGTCGCGGTCCTACTCGGCCGCGGTTTCGGCGTGGGTCATGACTCCGATCCTGAAATCGAATTGTCACGATAGGAGGCCTGACCCACGACCTGAGACGCCTATGCCCGGGCGCGTTCCAGCGCCAGCTCCTTGACCCTCTTCAGGTCCACCTTCCCCGTGCCCAGCAGCGGCAGCTCCGGGACCAGGAAGAAGTCGCGCTCGCGCGGCAGCCACAGGTTCGGCAGCCCTCGGCCGCTCAATTGCCGCCATACCTCGCGCACCTCCAACCCGTTCAAGGCCACGTGCAGCACCACCAACCGCTCCCCCTTGCTGTCGTCCGGCACGGCCGTCACCACGAACATCCGCTCCGTCACCTTCACGATCTCGTGCAACTGGTCCTCGATCTTCTGGTGCGGCACCATCTCGCCGCCGATCTTGCTGAAGCGCGACAGGCGGTCGGTGATCGTCAAGAAGCCGTCCTCGTCGTACCTGGCGATGTCGCCGGTCACGTACCAGCCATCGCGGATTACCTCGCGCGTCAGCTCCGGCTGCCCGAGGTAGCCCGCCATCACGTTCGCCCCGTAGATCAGCAGCAGTCCCTCCTGCCCCGGCGGCAGCGGCTCGAATGTCTCCGGGTTGACGATCCGCGCCGCCACGCCCGGGACCGGCTGGCCAATCGTCCCCGGCTTGTTGCCCACCTGGCGCACGTCCTGCTGTTCCCAGTCCGACACGTTCGTGCTCACCACCGGCGACAGCTCCGTGCAGCCATAGCCCTCCAGCGGCAGCACGCCGAAGCGCTCCTTGAACTCCTGCGCCAGCGACTGCGGCAGCTTCTCCGCCCCGCATACCAGCAGCCGCAGCGTGCGGAAGTCGTCCGACTCGCAGCGGCGCCGACAGAAGCGCAGGAACGTCGGCGTCGTCAGGAAGATGGTACACCGATGCTGCCGGCACAGCTCGCCGATCTCCTTGGCCTGGCGCGGATCGACGTGGTACACCACCGACGCCCCAACCTGCAGCGGTACCCACAGCGTCACCGTGTAGCCGAAGCTGTGGAAGAACGGCAGCACCCCCAACGCCCGGTCCCGCGGCCGCAGGGCGATCGCCTGGATCATCGACTCGGCGTTGGCCGCGATGTTGCCGTGCGTCAGCATCACCCCCTTGGGTTCGCCCGTGCTGCCGCTCGAAAAGATCACCGTCGCCAGGTCCTCGACCCCGTGCTTGCCCAGGCCGAGGAGCCACCGCTCCTGGACGAAGCCGGGCAGCAGCAGCACGCCCAGCAGGGCGCGGAGGCGCCGCCAGCGCGTGAAACCGGGGCGGTACTGCTCCAGGTGGACCAGCTCGACGCCCGGCCCCGGGTCGAGGCCCATCCGCGCCGTGAACCGCTGCGAGGTCAGCACGTGCCGGATGCCGCACTGCCGGATGGCCGACCGGCTGCTCTCCGGCGAGGACGTGTAGTTGAGGTTGACCGAGACCTTCCCCATCAGGGCCAGGGCGATGTTCGTGATGCCGCCGCCGGCGCTGGTCGGCAGCCAGACGCCGACCATCTTCTCGTCGCCCAGCACGGGGCGCAGGAGACGCGCCATGATCTTGGCGGCCACCAGCACCTCGCCGTAACGGAACTTCTGCTTGGCCGGGTTGCTGGCGTCGAAGAAGCAGGGGCGGAAGGGGTGGCGGACGGCGGTACGCACGAACTGCCGGTGGACCGGGCGGCGCTGGTCGGCGCGGCGGACCGAGCAGTCGGCGGACAGCTTCTGGATCGCCTCGCGCACCTCGACGGCGGTGGCGGTCGGCGGCAGCGGCTTGCCGAAGGCGATGCTGATCGGATAGGGGAGGCAGTTGGGCAGCTTCCAGAAGAAGCGGCCGCGCTCGTAACTGAACACGCTGCCCCAGACGTTGTCGAGGCACACGGGGACGATCGGCGCCGGGCAGCGCTTGACGATCTGCTCGAAGCCGCGGTGGAACGGCAGCAGGAACCCGGTCCGCGTGATGCAGCCCTCGGCGAAAATGCAGATGACCTCGCCCTGCGCCAGGGCGTCGCTGGCGTTGCGCAGCGACTGGAGGATGGCGCGCGGCCCGGAGGTGGGATCGACGGGGATGACGTTGGCCAGGCGCAGAACGTATTTCACCAGGGGGATGCGCAGGTACGGCGCCCAGACGAGGAAGCGGAGGCGACGCTTCTGAGAGGCCAGCAGCAGTATCGAGTCGATGTGGCTGACGTGGTTGCAGACGAGCAGCGCGGGGCCGGTCGCGGGCAGGTTCTCCAGACCGTGGACGCGCAGGCGGTAAATGGTGTGCCGCAGGATCCACAGCGGCAGCCGAATGATCAGCCGGTAGCGCAGCAGGTACGCCGCGACGAGCAGCACCACGCCCGCGGCCGCGAAGGCCCACCAGGGGACCTCGTCGAGGACCTCGAGCCAGGCGAAACAGGCGGTCGCGGGTGACGACAACAAGACAAAACCCCCAGGACGATCGGCCGCGCGGCGATAGTAGCCGCTAACACAGCGCACATTACCTGCCTTGCCACGGGGCGTCAAGCGAGAGGAGTCAGGAGTCAGGAGTCAGGAATCCGGGAAGCGGCCGACAGACCGCGGTCCGGGGCTGCCGCTTCTGAACTTGACCGTTCGGCCCGCCTTCTGCTATACCCTGCACCGGCACGGCGCGCTGCCCCCACAGTTGCACATCTTCAGACCCCCACGCCAGGCGCCGCCGTTCGCTGTGTGCTCGGCCCCTGGACGGAGGGCGGGCACGGCCCACGAAGTTCTTCCAAGGACACACGACGTCAAGGAGTGACCATGACGACAGCCCTCATCACGGGTGTTACCGGACAGGACGGCTCGCACCTCGCCGACCTGCTGCTGCAAAAGGGCTACCGCGTCTGCGGCGTCGTCCGCCGCTCCAGCACCGAGAACTTCCAGCGCATCGAGCACCTGCGCGGCCGCATCGAGCTGTACCAGGGCGACCTGCTCGACCAGACCTCCATCGCCCGCATCCTCGAACAGGTCCGGCCCGACGAGGTTTACAACCTCGCCGCCATGTCCTTCGTGCCGACGAGCTGGGACCAGCCCGTGCTCACCGCCGAGTTTACCGCGGTCGGCGTCACCCGCGTCCTCGACGCCCTGCGGCAGATCTGCCCGAAGGCCCGCTTCTACCAGGCCAGCAGCAGCGAGATGTTCGGCAAGGTTCTCGAGACGCCGCAGAAGGAGACCACGCCGTTCTACCCGCGCAGTCCGTACGGCGTTGCGAAAGTCTACGGCCACTACATCACGGTCAACTATCGCGAGAGCTACGACCTCTACGCCTGCTCGGGGATCCTGTTCAACCACGAGGGGCCGCGGCGGGGCCTGGAGTTCGTGACCCGCAAGATCACGCACGCGGCGGCGCGCATCAAGCTGGGGCTGGACCGGGAGCTGCGCCTGGGCAACCTGCAGGCGAAGCGCGACTGGGGGTACGCCGGCGATTACGTGCGCGCCATGTGGCTGATACTCCAGCAGGACGGCCCGGACGACTACGTCATCGGCACGGGCGAGACGCACTCGGTCGAGGAGTTCATCCGCATCGCCTTTGACCACGTCGGTATCGACTGGCACGACCACGTCGTCGTCGATCCGCTCTTCTACCGCCCCGCCGAGGTCGATCTGCTGCTGGCCGACCCGGGCAAGGCGAAGCGCAAGCTGAAGTGGGAGCCGGAAGTCAGCTTCGAG
>JBBRPS010000184.1:0-14179 GCA_038227745.1 Gemmatales bacterium
CGCCAGCGCCGCGAGGCTGACGTTGCCCTTGTCGTCGGTGCGGACCACCAGGGCCCGCCCGCTGTCAAGCTGGTCCATGTGCATCACCCCGTGGTAACTCGGGATGACGACGGCGCGGTCCGTGATGGACTGCGTGCGGTTCTTCACACGCCAGATCGCCTTCTCGTTGACCTTCGCCGTCTCGCGCAGCAGGTCCTGGTCGATGCGCACCGTCCAGTACGGGCTGGGGCCGACCGGGGCCTGCTTGTGGTGCATGCGGAACGTGGACATCAGGATGTAGGTCTTGCCGCCCTTCTTGTACGTGAACATGTCGCGCGGGTGGTTGCCCGAACCCAGCTCGATCACCGTCTCGCCCTTGACCTTGGCGCCGGACTCGAGGTCATCGACGGGGTACTTGACCAGCGGCGTGCAGGTGAAGGCGCCGACGACGTACTTCTTGCCGTCTTCCTCATAGGGGATGAGGGTGCGGATCGGGGCCTTCGTCTCCCACTGCTTGTGGGCGACGTGATACGTCTCGGTGCTGAAGATGGCGCCCTGGGCGTTGTTCTCCAGCGGCGTGCGCAGGGAGAAGATCTTGCTGCCGAATGTCTCGTTCGCCTGCGCGGCCGCCAGGACGCGGTCGCCGGCCCAGACCACGTCGGTGATCGCGTACGTGCGGCCCTTCTCGGCGGGCAGTTTGGCGCGGGCGTACTTGACGTTGTCCAGGCGCAGCTCGTTGACCTTGCCGGCGCCGTCGAGCGTCAGGACCAGGCTCTTCTTGTCGTCCAGCTTGCGGACGGCGAAGTACGCCGTGGTCGAGGCGGGGTTGACCGCGAGCTTGAGGATCTCGATGCCCTTGGCGGTCGTGCCGATGCGGCCGGCGAGCACCTCGGTGATCTGCGGGATCTCCGTCTTCGTCCAGGCCTTCGGCGTGGTGTCGCCGGTGTCGATGGCGACGACCTGCGCCCCCTTGCCGTCGCCGATCAGCAGCACGCCCTGCGGGCCGAAGCTGATCGCCTCGATCGACTTGATCTGCGGGTCGCCGGTGGCGGTGGTCTTGAAGAGTTTCGACTGGGCGGACGCGGGGACGGCGCCGGCGAACAGCCCCAGCACGGCGGCCAGGGCGGCCCCACACAGCTTGCTTCGAGTCATGGTGTTCCTCCTCCTACGAGTCACGAGAAGCCCGATACCCGTGTCCGACATTACCCGACGCACGCGGCGTTGTCCAACAGACTCTCGGAAAAAAGCAGGCATCGGGCGCGGCCCGGCCGTGTCAGTCGGGAAGGTCTTCCCCGTTTACGAGTCGGCTCGCGACTCGCGCCGGAGTAAGATCGGTGAGGCCGTGCGGCGCTCAGGAGGCGGGCGGGGCGGTGTCGGCATCGTCGGGATCGATCCAGAACCAGAGGCACGCGCCGGTGAGGCAGATCAAAGCGCCGAGGCCCAGGCCCCACTTCCACCCCCAGGCATCGCTGACGAGCGGCGTGATCACCGGCGCCAAAACGCCGCCGGCATTGCCTCCGGTGTTGAAGATGCCGGCCGCCGTGGCGCCGCGCCGGCCGCCCAGTTCGACCGCCGTCGCCCACGACGGGCCTTCCGTGGCGCCGACCGCCGCCAGGGCCAGCCCGAACAAGAGGACCGTCCAGCCGGGCAAAGGCGAGAACAGACCAAGCCCGACCAGCAGGGCGCCGAGGACCATGCCGCCCGCGACCACCGCAACGCGCCCGGTGCGCCGGCCCGCGGTACGGGTCAGCTGATCCGACACCCAGCCACCGAGGAACATACCCGCCGCCATCGCCAGAAAGACCAGGGTCGAGTAAAGGCGGCTCATGTCCGGGCCGACTTTCAGGACCTGATCGAAGTAGTGATGTACCCAGAAATAGAACAGGTACTCGACGTATCCGACCGCCGCGTAACTGACCGTCAGCAGCGCGAGGCTCCGGTTGGCCGCGAGCGTTCGCCACAAGCCGGCGCCGTCACGCGGGGCCGCGGCCGTCGCGGTCACCACGACGGCATCCTCCGCGGCCACGTGCATTCGCACCGCCGGCCCGCCGCAGATTATGTTCAGTTCCTCTGGGTTGACGGCCGGGTGGGCGGCGGGGAAGTCGCGGGCGAAACACGTCCAGAGCAGGGCGAGCAGCGCGGTGACGCTGCCGGTCACCAGAAACGCCCCCGGCCAGTTGAACAGGTCGATCAAGGTGCCGAAGGCGTAATAGCTGGAAGCGATGCCGATGAGGGCCGCGCCCATGACGGCGCCGTTAGCAGCGGCGCGCTGCGGAACGGGCAGCCAGTGGGCGATGGCGTGACCGCTGGCCGGGTAGATGGGCGCCGTGAACACCCCCAGCGCTGCCCGGACGACAAGCAGGGCACCCACGGTTGCGGCCACCGAGAGCGCCGCGAAGCCGACCGCCCCCGTGAGTGCGACGAACAGCGCCGAGCCGAGGCCCATGATCGCCAGCGCCCACCGCGATCCCCAGCGATCCACGAACCACCCGCCCGGCGTCATGCACAGCATGTAAGCGAACAGCAGTGCGGAATAGACGTAGCCGATCGCCGTCGCCGAGAGGTGCAGTTCGTCGCGGATGCGCTCGTCGTAGGCGACCGACATGCTCACGCGGTTCAGCCAGCTCATGAAGCTGAAGGCGAGGAGCAGGGCCAGGATGGCCCAGCGCACGGAGGTCGGGCGCGGCCGGGCGGCGGGCACGGCGAAATCAAGAGGTTCGGTAGAGTGGGTCATGGGATGGTGCGCCTCGGGGGCTGGAACAACTCGAGCAGGATGCCGTTGGGGTCGCGGAGGTAGAGGCCGTAGCCGCCGGCATTGGGGCCGGCGTCGATGCGGACCGGCTCACCGGCGAGGGCCACGCCCTCCGCCCGCAGTCGCTCGCACAGGGCCGGCAGGTCGTCCACGAGCAGGGACAGGTGGGCGCTGCCGGGGTCGCAGGGCCGCGGCGCCAGGGATTCGCCCCGGGGCTCGAGGTACTCGAATAACTCGACGTGATGGGCTGACCCGGGGACGCGCAGCAGGGCAGCCCGCACGCGGCAGCCCGGCAGGCCGACGATCCGACCGAAGTAGTCGTCGCCGATCTCGCGCGTGTAGACGAGTTCCAGGCCGAGCTGGGCGCGGAAGAACTTCAGGGAGCGGTCCAGGTCCGCGACCGTGAAACTGGTGTGGTGGGCGCCGACGATTCCGGGCATGGGTGGTATCTCCGGGGCGTGGACAGGCGGCCGAAGTGGCTCGGCCACTCGCCCCATCATGGCGCCGCGGCGCGGGCAGTCAACCGAAAAACACAGGCACTCTTCCCAGTTCTTCGTTTACGCCCAACGGTTCGGAGCCGGCTTGCCGTTTCGCGCTCGCCCCGCGCTTCGTGACGCCGGCCCCCACCTTCCTCGCCTCTCCCCGCCGGTGAGAGGCGAGGAAGAGCCCCGTCACTCCCAGTCCCGCAGCTTCTGCAGCAGGTGCAGCAGCTCGTTGCGGCGCTTCTCGAAGAAGGCGAACAGGACGAAGATCGCCGCCCCAAGGACGACGCCCGCGACTAGCCATACGATGCGGCCGCGTTCCTCGGCGACGTGGGCAGCGTGGCGGATCACCGCGAACAGCCCCATCATCAGGAAGCCCGAACCGAGGAACAGGAACGCCCGCACCCGCAGCAACATGCCCGCGAACACGCCCACGACCGACAGCGCCACCAGCACCAGCGGCCGCACCGCGTCGGGACTCAGTCCGGCGAGGAACGTTTCCGCCGTGGACGAGACGTAGATCGCCGCCAGGGCGCAGTACCGGATGGCGTTCTTCTGATTCCTGTTCAGGCGGTCGCGGTTGAGGTGCTCGGCCCCCAGCACGCTGAGCGCGAACGGGATCAGCCACAGTTGCGGGTGCTGAATGAAGGCGAGCTGGTTCTGGTGCAGGACCAGCCACAGTCCGACGTTCGACGCGGCCACCGCCAGGAGGAGGAAGCCGAGCGAGCGCTTCGTCACGGACAGGAAGACGTAGAGCGCCCCGATGAGGAACCACAGGCTCGCGTACTCGCCGAGCGGCTGCACCCAGAACGCGACGACCGGCAGCACGGGGAGGAAGACGCCGGTGCGCTCCAGCGGTTCGGCGAGCACGCGCAGGCCGAGGCGGCGGAAGAGTTCCCCGGCCGCGGCGCCGGCGAAGGCGATGCCCAGCGTCAGGAACGGCCAGTAGCGTATGAGGTTGCCCCGGAACAGGTGCGGGGCCGACAGCCGCGCGTGGACGAAGACCAGCAGCAGCAGGACCTCGGCGGCGTAGACGTAGCCGGTCCGGCCGCGCTCCGAGAGGCCGAACGGGTCGAGGCCGGGCGCGACGGCGAGGGCGAGCGCGGTCACGAGCATGACGAGCAGAGCGGCGGCGACGGCCACGGTGAACAGGGTGCCGGGCTCGCCAGGCGCCACCGCGATGCCCGGCCGCAGGAGGGCCGCCTCCTGGCCCAGCACCAGTGCCAGCGCCGTCAGCGTACACAGCCCCAGGGCGGTGCCGGCCTCGCGGGCGCTCTGGACCCAGCCGGGCCAGGCCGCCAGTCGCCGCGGCAGGACGATGCCGTAGAGGACGGTGAGGGGCGCAAAGACGGCGAGAAGCAGGCCGCAGCGGTGCAGCCAGGGGGCGGCCGCGCCGGGGTCGAGGAAGGCCCAGCCGCCCTCGACGGCGAGGAGCGCCCCGAGGGCCAGCACGGCGTAGCGCAGGATCTCGCGCCACCTGAGATCCGCGCGGCCGGCGAGCAGGGCGGCGGGAAGAAGCAGGGCGACCGCGAGTGTGCCCATCAGCCGCTCGGCCGCCGTCGCGAAGGCGAGGCACGTCCACACGCTCAGGGCCGCCGCGACGCACGCCAGCGCCGCCTGCGCCGGGGCGAACCAGGGCCAGAAGCCGTCGGGCGTCCGGTCAGTGTCCGCTTCGCCCTCGGTTCGCCGGGTCACCGCCCAGACGCCTGCCGCGAGCAGCACGTAACCTGCCAGCAGCGGCGCCGGCAGCCAGCGCAGGGCGGGGTGCCAACCGTGCAGCGCCAGGCCGAGGGCGGACAGCCCGAGGGCGTAGAGGCCCGGCAGAGGGAAACGGGCTGTGCTGTCGCGCAGGGCGACGGCAAGGGCGATGGCGACGGCCGCCAGTGCCGCCCACGGGAGGACACCGACCACCCGAACGCCCGCGCCGGTGAGGTCGGAGGTCACGCCGAGGGCGGCGAGTGTCGCCGCGGCGCAGACCCCCGCCACGGCGCCGACGTGACTGAATGGCAGCCAGCCGCCGCGCAGGTCGAGCCCCGGGTGCTCGCCCCGCAACCCCTGTTCCACGCCCGACCACAGTGCGGATGCCAGCCCCGCGCACAGGACGTTGACGGCGAGGAGGTCGAGCGGCGCGGCGTCGAGGCCGAGCCAGACCGTGCCCGCGAGATTGACCAGCAGACCGGAGGCGTAGACGTGTACCTGCCGGCGCGACCAGATCGCCAGGGCGCCGGCGAGGGCGCTGACGACCAGGAGCGAGCCGGCCGGCCAGAAAGCGCCCGTCGGATCCTGTCCCATTCCCCGGAGCGCCAGGGCGACGACGAGGACGCCGATGCCCGTCACCCAGCCGCGGAGCAGCTCGACCGGCGCGATCGGTCCTTCGTGCGGTTCCTCGCCGGAGCGGGAGCGCAGGTCGGCCCGCCAACCGAGGACCAGCGTGGCGGTCGCGGTCAGCGCCCACGCCGCGATCAGCGTGTGGTAAGCCAGCCAGTCATGAGCATGAATGCGGGCGGCCGTGCAGGCCAGCAGCACGCCCACACCCAAACCGAGGGCGGAGAGTACGTGGACGCCGCCCCGGAGCAGCGTCTGGCCGACGTGCCATACCGCCGCGGCGAGCGCGACGAGCAGCGACAGCCAACCCCAGAGGCTCCCCGCCTGGCCGACGCTGGGGTCCAGGTCGCCGGGCGCCGCGATCAGCCGGACCGCCGGACCGAGGAGCAGCACGGCGTTCCCCAGCAGCCCGAGGAAAACCTGCACGCTCAGCAGCGGCGCGCTATACCTCTGGCGGGGAAGGTCCTCATACAAGCCCGACGCGCAAGCGAGGGATCCCTCGCTTGCGCTTCGGGCTTGTGTGGCGAGCTTCCGCGCCGGAGGAATGCCGACTTCAACGGCGGCGTAGAGTCGCCGGGCCGCCGCGAGCCACAGCAGGGCGGCGCCGGCACAGGTCAGCACGTTCGCCTGCACGAGCGGCACCCACCAGGAGGCGAAGTCCTCGCGGCGGTGGACGTCCCACACCACCAGCGAGACGGCGAGGTTGAGCGCCAGCGCCGCGGCGAAGGCCCAGCCCTCGCGGCGCTGCCACAGCGCCATCAGCGCCGCGGTCAGACTCACCCCGGCCGCGGCACCCGCCGACCAGGCATTCCCCGCGGGATCCTGCCCGACGCCGCGCACGGCCAGCCCGATGGTCAAGGCGGCGATGCCCGCCACCCACGGACGGAGCCACCCCACGGAGAGGAAAGGCCGCACGGGCTCGCGGGCGCCGGCTGCGAAGCGCTCGCCGAGCCAGCCGGTGCCGAGCGCCGCCAGGGCCGTCAGCGCGCACGCGGTCGTCAGGACGTGGTAGGCCAGCCACGGCGGCGATTCCCAGTTGCTCGCCGTGCAGGCCGCCAGGACGCCGAGGACCAGGCCGCCGGCGCAGAACGCATGGACGCGCCGGGCCCGGTTGGCCGTCCGGCCGAAGTGCCGGGCCGCGGCGGCCAGCGGCAGCAGCAGCGCCAGCCATCCCCAAATCTGCCCGGCCTGCTGAGTAACCGCGTGGACGGCCCCGGGCTGACCGATCAGCAGCAGCGCCGGGACGCCGAGCAGCGCCGCGTTGCCCGCCAGCGTCAGGACGACCTGTGCGGTCAGCAACGGGGCGGCGAAGGGCCTGGGCCGCGCGACGCGGTACAGTCGCCCCGCCGCTGCGAGCCACAGTAGCGTCGCGATGGCGCCGGCAATGGCGTTGCCCTGCAAGAGAGCGACCCACCAGCCGGCGAGCGGTTCGTTCCTGTGGAAGTGCCACAGCACCAGCGACGCCGCGACGTTGACGGTCAAGGCGCCGGCGAAGGCCCACCCCTCCTCGCGGCGCCACAGCGCCGCCCCGGCGGCCAGGGCGCCGGCGGTCAGGATCAGCCCCGCGGACCACCACGGGGCGGCGGGATCGTCCGCCGCGGCACGCAACGCCAGCCCCACCAGCACGACGCCGAACGACGCCACCCAGCCGAGGACCGCGGCGACCGGCGTCTCCGTTGCGGCAGGGAGTTCGGACGGAGGCACGTCGAGCAGACGTGGGCGGCGGCTCACCAACCAACCGCCGGCCAGGGCCGCGGCGCCGGTCAGCGCCCAGGCCGCCGTCAGCGTGTGGAACGCCAGCCAGCCGCGCGGGTCGAGATGGCTCGCCGTGCAGGCCGCCAGCACGCCGACGCCCAACCCCAGCGTACAGAGGACATGCACGCCGCCGCGCGCCAGCGTCCGCCCCAGGTGCCAGACCGCCGCGGCCGCCACGCTCAGCAGCGCCAGCCAGCCCCAGGCGGTGCCGGCGTCGAGGACATGGTCGTGGACGGGACTCGGCCGCTCGATCAGCAGCACGGCGGGCCGGACCAGCAGTACCGCGTTGCCCGCCAGTCCCAGGAGGATCTGCAGGCTCAGGAGCGGCGCGAACGGCCGCTGTTCCGGGTACAGCCGGCGAACCGCGGCGAGCCAGGCGAAGGCGACGGCGGCGCCCGCGATCGCGTTGGCCTGCACCAGGGGGATCCACCAGTCCGCCAGGGCGACACCGCGGAAGGCGTGCCAGGCGATCAGCGACACCGCGAGGTCCACGCCCAGCGCCGCGGTGAACGCCCAGGCCTCGCGCCGTTGCCACAGGGCTGTCACCGCTGCGGCGAGTCCGGCGACGGCGACGGCCGCGGCGGCCCACAAGCGGTCCTCGTGCCACACAGCGGCCTTGAGCGCCAGTGCCACCGCCGCGGCGAGGAAGCCGGCGATCCACGTCCCGGTCGCGGGATTCGCCACGCGCGCAGACGGTTCCTCCTCGGTCGGCGTCTGCGCACCCGTGATGCGCCAGGCGCCGCAGGCGAGGGCGAGGGCGGACGCCGCCCCGCCGAGCATCAGTACCCGGTAGCCCCATCCCGGCGCCAGCGACTCGACGGTACACGCCGTCTGTCCGAGCAGCACGACGGCGCGCACGCCCACGTCATGCACCGTCAGCGTCAGCTGCCGCCGACGCGACCACGTCTCGACCGCCGCCCCGGTCAAGAGCCACGCCACCCAGCCGAGGCCCGAGCCGGCGCCGAGCGCCCACACCACCACGGGAGGATGCCCCCCGCCCATCGTCCAGCCCTCGGGGGCGGCGACGAGGGGACGGACGCCGCCGATCAGGAGGCACACGTTGACCGCCACGGCGAGGCCGACCTGCAGCGACAGCAGCGCGCCCGGCGCCCCGGGCTCGCGCCGGCGTGCGGCGAGCCCGACCAGGGCCACGATCGCGCACAGGGTCGCGTTGACCTGCGCCACGAGGATCAGCCACGCCTCGTCCACCCGCTGCGGGCGCGCGTCCCACAGGAGGAGCGTCACGGCGAGGTTGATCCCCAGGCCGGCGACGAACGTCCAGCCGTCGCTGCGCTGCCACAGGGCCATCGCCCCCGCCAGCACGCTGACCGCCAGAACACCGCCGGCCGGCCAGAGGTAGCCGGATGGATCTTCGCCGATGCCGCGCAGGGCCAGGCCGGTCACCAGCACGCACACCGCCGCCACCCAGCCGCGCACCACGCCCGCGTCGAAGAGGGGCACCCGCGCGGGGTCCGCGTCCGTGGCGGTCGTGCGGCGCGCACTCAGCCAGCCGCCCGCCAGCGTCGCCGCCCCCGTCAGCGCCCACGCCGCCGTCAGCGTGTGGTACGCCAGCCAGTCGCCGTGGTCCCACAGGCGTGCTGCCGTGCAGGCGGCCAGCACGCCGACCGCCAGGCCCAGGCCACAGACCACGTGCAGCCCGCCGTGCGCCACCGTCTGGCGCAGGTGCCACAGCGCCGCCCCCAGCGACGCCAGCAGCGCCAGCCACCCCCACACCTCGCCCACCTGCAAGACATACTCATCGACCGGCGCGGGCCGGAGCACCAGGCGCACCGCCGGCCCCACCAGCAACGCCGCGTTGCCGAGCAGCCCGAGTCCCACCTGGGCGCCGAGCAAGGGAGCCGGCCCCGTGACGCCCAGCCACTGCCTGCCCGCCAGCCATACCAGAGCCGTGCAGGCGCCGGCGAGGATGTTCGCCTGCAGCAGCGGCACCCACCACAGGGCCAGGCTCTCGTCACGGTGCAACCGCCACATAACAAGCGACAGCGCCAGGTTCACGCCGAGGCCCGCGGTCCACGCCCAGCCCGCCCGCCGCTGCCAAGCCGCCAGCAGCGCCCCTGCGGCGCTGGCGCCGAGGATGGCGCCCGCCGACCACCACGGCCCGTCCGGGTCGTCGCCGGCGCCGCGCAGCGCCAGCCCCACGACGAGGACGGCCACGGCCAGTACCCATCGCCGCACTACCGCCACGGGGAACACGGGGACAGCCGCGTCTTCCCCCGCGCCGCGCAGGCGCAGTTCGGTCCCCTGCCACGCCACCACCACCGTCACCACTCCGGTCAGCGCCCACAAGGTCATGAGAACGTGGTAAGGCAGCCAGTCGGCGCCGGGCATCCGGCTCGCGGTGCAGGCGGCCAGCACTCCGAGCGTCAGCCCGAGCCCGCCGACCACGTAGACGCCGAACCGCCCCGCGATCTGGCGGAAGTGCCAGGCGGCCGTCACCAGCGACATCAGCAGCGCCAGCCAGCCCCAGACGTCGCCCGCCTCGCGCACCAGTTCGTGCGACCCGCCCGGCTCCAGGACCAGCAGCGACAGCGGGCCGACCAGCAGCAGCGCGTTGGCGGTCAGCTCGACGGCGATCTTGATACTGAGCAGCGGCGAGGCGCCGATGTCCTCGGCGCGGTCGAGGTAGCGCTGCCGCCGCACCGACAGCCACACCATCGTCGTGGCCGCGCTGGCGACGATGTTTATTTGGAGCAGCCACGTCCACCACTCGGCCCAACCGGCCGCCTTCTGAAAATGCGCCACCAGCAGCGTGACGGCGAGGTTGATCGCGGCCCCGGACGCCAGCGCCCAGCCCTCTTGCTGCCGCCACAGGGCGACGGCGCCGAAGAGGGCGCTGACTGCGAGAACTGCGGCGACCGGGGACCAGGGAGTGAACGGATCCTCCTCCACGGCCCGCAGCGCCAGGCCGAGCACCAGCAGGGCGATGATCGTCAGCCACGCCAGGACCGCGCGGATGGAAAGATCGCGCCCGCCCCGGGTGAAGCGGAGCGCCCCCAGCAGGACGGCGAAACCCGCCACGGCCCAGGCGAACGTCAGGACGTGGTACTCCAGCCAGCCACCGCGGTGGAAGTGCGCGGCGGTGCAGGCCGCCATGACGCCGACCGCGAGGGCGAGGGTACAGAGGGCGTGCAGGCCGAACCGCCCCGCGGTTTTCCGGAGGTGCCAGGCGGCGACGGCCGCCGCGGACAGCAGCGCCAGCCACCCGAGCGGCGCACCCGCCTGCGCCACCGTCGCCGGCAGCGCGTCCGGCCGCAGCACGAGCCACACCAGTGGCGCCGCCAGCACGGCCGCGTTGCCCGCCAGTCCGAGCAGCACCTGGAGGTTGAGCAGCCGGCTCGTGCGGCCGTCCTCGTAGAGGCGCCGATAGGCGGCGAGCCATGCCAGCGCCGCGGCCGAATTCACCAGAACGTTGGCCTGCACCAGGCGCACCCACCAGGCGCCCAGGTGGACGGCGAGGTACTCGTGCCACAGGACGAGGGAGACGGCGAGGTTGAACGCCAGGCCCGCCGCGAACGCCCAGCCCTCGCGCCGCTGCCACAGCGCCAGGCCGCCCGCCAGCAGGCCGGCCACGGCCACCGTGCCGGCCGGCCACCACGGATTGTCCATCGTCCCGCGCAGGGCCAGGCCGACGGCGAGGAGGCAGCACAGGCCCACCCAGGTACGGGCCGAATCGGCCGCGGCGACACGGGCGTCGGTTTCCCCCGCGCCGCGGCGGCTCGAGCGCCAGCCCACAGCCAGGACCAGCGCGGCCGTCGCAAGCCAGAGGGTCGTCAGGACGCGATGCGCCAGCCAGTCCCCGGCATCGACGCGCGCCACGGTGCAGGCCGCGAGGGCACCCAGCGCCAGGCCCGCCGTGGCCACCAGATCCAGGGACGCGATGAAGGGCGCTCGGCGCCAACGCCAGGCCAGCGCCGCCAGCGCCGGGAGCAGCGCCAGCCAGCCCCACAGGTCGCCCGCCTGCCGCACCAGTTCATGCACGGGCCGCGGTTGGAGCACCAGCAGCGCCGCGGCGAGGCCGAGGAGCAGGCCGTTGCCGATGGCCACGACCGCGAGTTGAGCGGGCAGGAGGAGGGCCGGCCGGTCGGGGCCGTACAGCCGCCGCCACGCCGCCAGCCAGAGCAGCGCGACGAATGACCCGGCCGCAAGGTTCGCCTGGCCAAAACGGAGCCACCAACTCTCCTGCGGCCCGACGTTATGGGCCTCCCACAGCACGAGCGAGACGGCCGCGTTGAGCGCCAGCCCCGCGACGAGCGCCCATGCCTCGCGCCGCTGCCACACCGCCCGCGCCGCGGTGAGGGCACCGAGCGCCAGGATCAGCCCCGCCGGCCACCAGGGAGTTGTTGGATCGTGCCCCACGCCGCGCGCCGCGAGTCCGGCCACCAGCAGGCTCACCGCGGTCAGCCATCCGAGCATTACGCCCGTCGCGGGTAGAGGGGATACAAGCCCGAAGCGCAAGCGAGGGACTGTCCCCTCGCTTGCGCTTCGGGCTTGTATGTCGTCTCCGGCAGTCGCCGCGGCGCGGTTCGAGAGCGCCCAGCCGGCCACGAGCAAGGCCAGGCAAGTCAGTGTCCAGCCGGTCGCGAGCACGTGGTACGCCAGCCAGTCGCCCGGGTGCCACGCCCCCGCGCCACAGGCCGTCAGCACGCCGACCGCGAGCACCAGGCCGGCGCCGAAGTGGACGCCGAGGCGCCCCGTGGCGCGGCGGAGGTGCCAGGCCGCCGCAAGCGCCGCCGCCACGAGCGCCGCCCAGCCGGCGGGTTGTCCCACCGCGGCGACCCACGGGTACAGCGGTTCGGGACGGACGATCAGCCACGCCGCCGCCGTCCCCAGCAGCACGAGGTTGCCCGCGAGGACCAGCGCTGCCTGCACGGTCAGCAGGGGCGTCGAGGCCAGCCCGGGGAATGCCTCCCTTGGCGGGCGGCGGAGCGCCAGCCACAGCAGCGCCACGCCTGCGCCGGCGAGGGCGTTGGCCTGCACCAGCGGCACCCACCACGCCGACACGGGCGCGTCCGTATATGCCTCCCAGACGAGGAGCGAGACGGCAAGGTTGAACGCCAGGCCCGCCGCGAACGCCCAGCCCTCGCGCCGCCGCCACCACGCTGTCACCGCGAGCAACAGGCTGACCGCCAGCACCGCACCGGCCGACCAGCCCTTGCCGGTCGGATCTTCTCCCGCCCCGCGCAGTGCCAGGCCGACCACCAGCACACTCAGCGCTCCGATCCACGCACGCACCACACCGCCCGGGACGGCGAGCAGGCGGGTGGGATCGACGGGGACGTGGCGGCGCGCGTACGCCCCGCCGACGGCCACCGTCACCAGTCCCGTCGCCCCCCACGCGACCCTGAGCGCATGGTAGCCCAGCCACGGCACGTCTTCGTACAAGCCACTAGCCGTACACGCCGCCAGCACGCCGAGCGCCAGGCCGAGCCCACACAGGATGTGGACCGCCCCGCGCGCCAGCGTCCGGCCGACGTACCAGAGCGCGGCCGCCAGCGCCACCAGCAGCGCCAGCCACCCCCAAAGCGTGCCCGCTTGCTGCACACTTTGAGAGACGGCGCCCGGCTCCACGACGAGTGACACGGCGGGGCCGAGCAGCAGCGCCGCGTTCCCGGCCAGGCCGAGGCCCACCTGCACGCTTAACAGGGGAGCGGTGTCCGGTCCCGGCCGCGCGCTGCCGTACAGCCGCGGCGACAGCAGCAGCCATCCCAGGGCGACCCCGGCACTCGCCAGGACGTTGCCCTGCACGAGGCGCACCCACCAGTCGCCCAGGTCGGTGTCGCGGTGCCCATACCACAGCACCAGCGACACCGCGAGGTTCAGCCCCAGCCCCGCCGCGAACGCCCAGCCTTCCCACCTGTGCCGGAAGGCCAGCGCCCCGGCGAGTGTACTCGCGGCCAGCACGGCACCGGCAGGCCACCACGGCGCCAGGGGGTCGCCCGCGCTCAGGCCGCGCAGGGCGAGGCCGACCACGAGCAGCGCGCCCGCTAGTGCCCAGGCCCCGACCGCATCGAGTGGGCGGGCGGTCGGTTCAGCTGGCAGCCCGCGACTCCAGCGGGCGGCGAGCGTCGCGGCGCCGGTCAGGGCGCAGGCTGCGGTCAGCGTGTGGTAAGCCGCCCAGCCGTCGGCGTTCCATGCCGCCACCGAGCATGCCGCCAGCACGCCCAGGGCGAACCCGAGCGGGGACAGGAGGTGGATGCCAATCCGCGGCAGCAGATCGCGAACGTGCCACGCCGCCGCGGCAAGTCCGAGGAGCAGTGCCAGCCAGCCCCACGGCGTCCCGGTTTGCAGCACGGCCGCCGAAGCCCCGCCGGGCGCCTCGATCAGTCGCACGGCCGGGCCGATCAGCAGGGCCGCGTTGGCCAGCAGGACCAGGCCGACCTGTATGGTCAGCAGCGGCGCCGCGGCAAGGTCCGGCCGGTCCGTCGCGTAGAGGCGTTGGCGCCCCGCCTGCCACATGAGGGCGGCGACGGCCCCGGCGACGACGTTGGCCTGCAGCAGGCGCACCCACCACTGCTCCAATCCCTCACCCTGATGTCCGCGCAAGAGCAGCAGCGAGACGGCGACGTTGAGCGCCAGGCCAGCGACGAACGCCCAGCCCTCGCGGCGGCGCCACAATGCCAGGCCGGCCATCAGTCCTCCAGCCGCGACGAGAGCACTGGCCGACCACCACGCCCCGGCCGGATCCTCGCCCGCCCCGCGCAGTGCCAGGACCGCAAGCAGGGCGCCGAATGTTGTGACCCAGGCAACCCAACCGCCGGCGGGCGCGTCCGAGGCGCGCAGGCCCCACGCGCCCCGGGCCAGCATGGCAGCGCCGGCCAGCGCCCAGGTCGCGGTCAGCACGTGATACGGCAGCCAGCCGTCGCCG
>JBBRPS010000185.1:0-14171 GCA_038227745.1 Gemmatales bacterium
CACGATGCAGGTCGACGGCGCCCAGTTGTCGATGAATTTAACGTCGCTCGACGAGTCCTCGGGCATATCGGCCACGGTTCGACAGGACGCCGCCGAGGTGCGTGAGGGCCGCGGCGTCGTCCCGCTTCAGTTCGACCGCCCTGCCCAGGACGTCAGCCGCCTCGGGCAACTTGCCCTGCTGCATCAGGATCCTGCCGAGGTTCAGGTGGGCCATCGCGTAGCCGGGGCTGAGGCGGATCGCGGTACGCATCGCATCGGCGGCCTCGTCGAGCTTGCCCAGCCGGTTCAGGGCCACGCCGAGCTGGACGTGGAGGAGGGGATACTTCGGCTGCAGCTCCAGGGCGGCGCGGTACGTCGCCGCGGCCTCGACGGCCTTGCCCATTTCGAGCAGGACGTCGCCGAGGGCGCTGTGGCTGTCCGCGTCGCGCGGCCCCAACTCAACCGCCTTGCGGCAGGAGGCGAGGGCCTCGGGCAGCTTTTTTTGACGGCGGAAGGTGATCCCCAAGTAGCGGCGAGTGACGGCGTCATTCGGGGCCAGCTCGAGGGCCTTGCGGAGGGCGGCCATGCCCTCGTCCAGTTTGCCCAGGTCGGACAGGGTGCCGCCGAGCATCCGGTGCGACCAGGCCTGCTTCGGCTGTAGCTCAGAGGCCTTGAGGAGGATACCGACCGCCTCGGCCTGCCGGCCCTGCTTGAGCAAGAGATCGCTCAGCTGGCGGTAGGCTTCGTCGTACGCGGGCTTTAGCGCGATGGCCTTGCGGAATGTCGCCACGGCCTCGTCCGACTTCCCCAGGCCGTTGAGGGCGCGGCCGAGGTTGGTGTGGACGATGGCGTCCTCCGGCATGAGCCGGACGGCCCGGCGGCAGGTGTCGAGGGCTTCCGCCCATTTCCCCTGGTGGACGAGGATGCTGCCGAGCGCGAAGTGCGGCAGGGCGCCCTTGGGGTCGAGCTTGACGGCGGCGCGGAACGCCTCGACCGCCTCGGGGAGCTTGTCCTCCAGCCACAGGTTCATGCCGAGGGCCTTGTGGAACTGGACCTCGTCCGGCTGCAGCCGGACCGCGGTGCGGAAGGCGGCCGTCGCCTCGGTTCGCTTGCCCTGCTTGTCGAGGATGCGGCCCAGGGTGTGGTGCCCCAGGGCGTAATTCGGCGCCAGCTTGAGCGCCTTGCGGACGATGTCGGCGGCCTCCTTCAGCTTGCCCTGCCGCCACAGCACCTCGGCGAGGTTGTTGTAGTTCGAGGGGAACTTCGGGTCGCGCTGGATGGCGTCGCGCAGGGCCTCGGCGGCCTCGGGCAGCCGGCCCGCGCGCAATAGGGCCAGGCCGAGCTGGGCCTGGGCCGCCTTCTTGCCGGGGTCGAGCCGGACGGCCGCGCGGAGGGGGTCGATCGCCTCGACCGGCTTGCCCTGGTTCAGAAGGAGATCCCCGAGGAAGTGGTGGAGTGCGGCATCGTTCGGGTTGAGTCGAATGGCCTGGCGGTAGGCGTCCGCCGCCTCGTCAGTCCGGCCCGCCTTCTGGAGATTGAAGGCGAGCAGGGCGCGGAACTTGTGGTCCTTCGGATCGAGCCGGATGACGGTGCGCCAGACGGCGGCGGCTTCCGCGAAGTTGCGGCGCTTGACCAGCAGGCCGGCGAGGGCGGCGTGGGCCGCGGCGTCTGTGGGCTGCAGCCGGGCCGCTTCGCGGGCCGCCTTCTCCGCCTCGTCCAGCCGGCCCTGTCCCTCGAGGACGCGGCCGAGGCTGCCGTGAGCGATCCCGAGGTCGGGCTTGCCCGCGATGGCCTTGCGGAAGGCGCGCTCTGCCTCGGCCGGCTTGCCCTGTGCTTCGAGGACCAGTCCCAGGGCATTGTGAACGGAGGCGTTCTCGGGGAAGAGCCGGAGGGCGGTGCGGCAGGCCTCGGCCGCTTCGGCCATCCGGTCCTGGAGCTGAAGGGCGCTGATCAGCCCGATGTGGTAACCGGCGTTCTTCAAATCCGCCGCCACCGCCCTGCGGAACGCTTTGGTCGCCTCGGGGAGTTTTTTCATCTGGAAAAGCGTGTGGGCGAGGGAGGAGTGGTAGCGGCCGCTTTCGGGCTGCAGCGCGACCGCTCTGCGGTAGGCCACGATGGCCGCCGCCGGCTTGCCGAGCTTGTCCAGGGCGCCGCCGAGGCTGTAGTGCATGGGGGCGGAGTCGGGCCGCAGGGCAATGACGTGGCGGTAAGCGGCGGCGGCCTCGGCCCACTTCCCGTCCACCCGGTACATCATGGCGAGCAGGGCGTGGGCGGCCGGACTGTGCGGCCGCAGGGCCGCCACGGTGCGGTAATAGCCGGCGGCCTCGCCGGGTTTGTTGGCACCGACGAGGGAGCCGGCCACCTTCAAGTTAATCCACACGTCGCCCGGGTGGCGCCCCGCCACCTCGCGCAGCACCTCGGCGGCCCGCGGCGACTTCACCGCCTCCAGGGCATTGACCAGTCGCAGGGCAAGGACAGGGCGGCCCAGGAGACTCGGCTGCTCGGCGAGGCGCTCCAGCGCGGCGCGGTCGGAACGGACGGCCGGTTCGCACAGCGACCGCTGCGCCGCGTCGTCGGTTGCCCGCCGGGCGACACCGAGGAGGCGCTCGCGCTCGGTCGCGTTCTCGGCGGCCCAGAAGTACAGGGCAGCGAGGAGCTGGTCGCGGATCGGCGAAGCGGCGATACGTGCGGCGGCACCCTGCGGGTCGGGCGCCTTGAGGTCCAGTCCGTAGCGCGCGAATACGGCGGCATAGGCGCGGGACAGGTCGGCCCGGCGGCGGGCGCGGGCCTCCAGGACGCGCTCTTTCGAGGCGGACGCCTCGAACACGGCCAGGTACACTTCCATGACCTGGAGCCGGCTTTCTTCCAGGTCGGCGATCGTCTTGACCTCCTCACGGACGCGGCGGATCCGGTCCAGCAGGTGCGCCGGCCGGGCGCCGCCCAGGCGGCCCTCGGCTCGCTCGACGGCAGCGATGGCGTCGGACCAGCGCGCCTGGCGCTCGAAGTGCAGGGCCTCGTCGAGGTCGGTCGCCGCCGCCCCTTCGGTGGCCGCACGCTCCGACTCCAGCCACAGCAGCCCGCCGCCGCCCAGCAGCAGCGTCGCCAGCACGAGCACCGCCACCCCGCTCACCAGGGGCCTGTGCCGCCGCGCCCAGCGCCCCAGCCGGGCCGTGACGCGCTCACGGTGGGCGCCGACCGGCTCGTCGGCCAGCCAGTGCTCGACATCGTCGGCCAGCACCCGCGCTGACGGGTAGCGGTCCACCGGCCGCAGCGCCATCGCCTTGAGGCACACGGCCTCCAGGGCGGCCGGC
The DNA here is from genome assembly GCA_038227745.1 of Gemmatales bacterium. Classification (GTDB taxonomy): domain Bacteria; phylum Planctomycetota; class Planctomycetia; order Gemmatales; family Gemmataceae; genus DASPXY01. The sequence goes on from JBBRPS010000185.1 coordinate 3,291, forward strand.
ACGTCGCGCTTGCGCTGCCGCGGCCGCGGGAAGTCGCCGCGGCGCACGCGGTCGATCACCTCCAGCACCGCGCCCTGGAACGGCGCCGCGCCGGTCAGGAGGTGGTAGAGCGTGGCGCCCAGGCCGTAGACGTCGCTGGCCGGCCCCACTTCCTCGCGCCGGCCCTCCGCCTGCTCGGGTGCCATGTAGGCCGGCGTGCCGACCGCCTGCCCCGTCTGCGTCGCCGGTTCGTCCGGCTGCGGCCCGTGCCCCGCCCCTGCGGCCGCCGCCGCCTCGTCGTCGCGGTTGACGTGCCGGGCCAGTCCCCAATCGACGACGAGCGTCTCGCCGTACTGCCCGAGCATGACGTTTTGCGGCTTGAGGTCGCGGTGGATGAAGCCACGGCTGTGGGCATAGGCGATCGCGTTGCAGACGGCGACGAACCGGCCAAGCAGTTGCCGCAGCTCCAGGGTGCGTTTGCCCGGGTCGCGCTTGCCCCGGTCGGCCTCGTGGAAGAGGCGGATCGCCTCGGCCAGGGTCTGCCCCTGCACGAAGCGCATGGCGTAGGAGGGCTGGCCGTCGGCGTCGCGCACCAGGCCGTAGACCGGCACGATACCGGGATGCTCCAGCCGGGCGGTGACCTCTGCCTCGCGCAGGAAGCGCTGCCGGCTCTCGTCGTCGCCGGCGTGCTCGCCGCGGATCCGCTTCAGCGCCACTTCGCGGCCCAGTTCCGCGTCCTCGGCCACGTGGACCTCGCCCAGGCCGCCGCGCGCGTGCAGTCGCAGCGGGCGGTAGCGCACCCCGACGCCGGGATTGGGCGGGGGCGTGTCCGCACGCACGGCATCGGTGTCGCGCGCCCTGGGCGTCCTCGGGCCGTCGAGCTGCGTGGAGGAGGCGAGCGCCCCGTCGGGGGCACTCCTCAGGTTGGGAAGGAGCTGAGGGGCCAGCGTGGGGAAGCGGCGGAGGTACTCGTCGATGTCGAGGGCGGATTCCGTGCGGCGGCGCAGGTCGTACTCGGCGCCGACCAGGCTGAGCATGACATCCGGGTCGTCGGTCAGTTCCGGGTAGCGCGCCAGGTAATCCTCGACGCGGGCCGATTCGCCGGCCTTGAGGCGGCGCTCCAGATCGACGTGGGCCAGTTCGACGAGGGCGGCGCGGCGGACGGGGCCTTGCGGCAGGAAGGCCTCCAGGTCGGGCTTCCCGCCGGACTCCCACGCCTCCTCGAAGCGCTCGACGAGGGCGTGCAGGACCGAACTGCTGTCCGCCGCGGCGGGAATGTTGTGGTTGCCTTGGGACATGGCGATTACCCGGCAGGCGCCTCCTACACGAACCCGCAAAGGTGTTTGGTTCGTGTGCCACGGCTGTGTCAGCCGTGGGTTCGTGTGCCACGGCTGTGTCAGCCGTGGCACACGGATCGAACAGTCTTATCGGGCTCGTGTATCAGGCGCCGTATTTCCCCAGCCGCCGTGCGTGCGCCATGGCCAGCGGCATCAGGTACATCGCCTGGAACTGCCCCAGCCCGCCGCGCAGGCACTGCGCCTCGCCGAATTCTATCACACCGTCGGCCCGACAGCTCTTCGACCACAGGACCGTCGGCACCGGGTGCCAGCTGTGGCTGCGCATCTTGCTCGGCGTGCTGTGGTCGCCCGTCACGATCAGCACGTCGGGGTTGAGCATGCGGACGCGCGGCAGCTCGGCGTCGAGACGCTCGATCATCTCGACCTTGGCGGCGAAGTTACCGTCCTCGCCCGTGCTGTCGGTGTACTTGTAGTGCAGGAAGAAGAAGTCGTACTGCCCCCACAAACGGTTCAGCGTGTCGATCTGGTCCGCCAGGGTTTGGCCGGCGTCCACCACGTCCATGCCCACCAGCCGCGCCAGGCCGCGGTACATCGGGTAGACGGCGATCGCCGCCGCCTTCAGGCCGTAGACTTCCTGCATCGTCTCGATTTTCGGATAACGCGCGAAGCCGCGCAGCGTTACCCTGTTCGTGGGGGCGTCGTCTTTCAGGAGGCGACTCGCCTGCGCAACGAACTCGTTGACGGCCCGCGCCGTGGCCGCCGACGCCTCGTCCGCGCCCTTCGCCTCCAGCGGCGCGTGGCCGGTCTGCTGCGGGTCGGTGTCGTTGACGCGGTCGCCCAGGCCGTCGCCGCGGAAGACGACGACGAAGCGGTGCTCGCGCACCGGCTCGACGAACACCTCGACGCCGGGCACCTTGATGTGCTGCAGTTTGCGGCAGGCGGCGACGCAGCGCTCGGTGGTCGGGCGGCCGGCGCGGCGGTCGGTGATGAGGCCGGCGTCGCCCACGGTGCATAAGTTGCCGCGCGCCGCGACGTCGCGGGCGCCGACCTGGAAATTGATGCCGAGCGCCTCGAGGATGCCGCGGCCGATGCGGTACTTGAGCGGGTCGTAGCCGAACAGGCCGAGGTGGCCGGGGCCGCTGCCCGGCGTGATGCCCGGCAGGACAGGGATGCTCAAACCACAAACCCCCTCGCGCGCCACGGCGTCGAGGTTGGCCGTGCGCGCCGTCTCCAGTTCGGTCTTGCCGCCCGGCTCCAGAGGGAGTCCCCCGAGTCCGTCCGCAACCAGCAGGACGATCTTGGTGGTGTTGGGTTCGCGCAGCTCGCGCATCAGTTGGTGCATGTCCATGTGGTGGAGTTTACCGGAAGCGAACCGCAGAGTACAGTATGAGAGGGGGCGGGGAGGTCAGGGGCGAGCCGAACCCACGGGGTGCGACCCGTGGGCTTGAACCCTTCTGTAGAACGAGGGACGGGTCCACATGCAGTTACCGGACGAAGCCATCGCGTACCAGTACCAGTCCTTGCTCGTCCCCGCGGGGGAGGAGTGGACGGCGGCGGCCGAGCTGCGCACCCGCCACTACCTGCCGCCCAACCTCCTCAAGGACCTGACGCCGCGGCTGCTGCAGGTGCGCAGCCAGGTCGCCACCGAGCGCGAGCTGCGCCAGGTGCCGCCCGAGATGCAGCCCCTCGACGCCGGCTTCATCGATCTGCCGCAGAAGACCCTCGAACAGGACCGCCGCCAGAAAGAAGCCGGCCCGCTCGGCCGCATCCTCTCCTGCGCCGCACGGCTGCGCGACCAGGTCGATCGCGTCGTGCTCCTGGGCATCGGCGGCTCGTACCTCGGCGCCCGTACCCTCTTCGAGGCGCTGCGCAGCACCTACCACAACGAACTGCCCTCCAAGGACCGCCCCGGCCTGCCGCGCCTTTACTTCGAGGGCAACACCGCCGACAACGACTCGCTGCAGGAGCTGCTCGACCTGTTGCAGACGACGTGCGTCGATCCCGACACGCGCGACGAGCGCTGGGCGGTGCTGGTCATCAGCAAGTCGGGCGACACGCTGGAGACGGCGGCGGCGTACCGGGCCTTCCGCCGCGACGCGGCGGAGTACTACGGTGCGCACTCCGAGCAGCTGCGCCAGCTGGTCGTGCCGGTGACGGGCTCGGCCGGCAAGCTGCGCGAGCTGTGCAAGGCGGACGGCTACAAGGACGAGGAGATTTTCACGATCCCGGACAACGTCGGCGCCCGCTACTCGGTGTTCACGGCGGCGGGGCTGCTGCCGGCGGCGGTGATGGGCCTCGACGTGCGGGCGATACTGCTGGGCGCCCAGGCGATGACGAAGCGCTTCATGGAGGAGCCGTTCGAGCGCAACCCGGTGCTGCAGTACGCCGGCGTCAACTACCTGATGACGACGCAGCGCGACAAGCCGACCCGGGTGCTGTCGATCTGGTCGAAGAAGCTCGAGGCGCTGGGGCTGTGGTACGACCAGCTGCTGGCGGAGAGCCTGGGCAAGCACGGCCAGGGGCCGACGCCGCTGAGTGTGGTGCAGACGCGCGACCTGCACGCGCGCGGCCAGCAGCACCAGGACGGCCCGCGCGACAAGGTCATCAACAACCTGGTGGTGAAGGCGCCGCGCTACCCGTCGATCATGATTGGCATGGCGGACCACAACCAGGACGACCTGAACCAGTACAACCGCAAGGGCCTGCCGGACGTGATGGACGCGGCGCTGCGGGGGGCGAACCAGGCGTACCACGAGGTGGCACGACCGACTGCCGACCTTACCATGCCGACGCTGTCGGAGCACACGCTGGGGCAGCTCCTGCAGATGCTGATGCTGGCGACGGTGGTCGAGGGGCGGCTGCTGGGGATCAACCCGTACGGCCAGCCCGGTGTCGAGCCGTATCGGAGGAACATGCGGGCGATCCTGAAGGGGTGAGGTCGGGGCGTGCGTTCGTGGGCGACTCGCTCCGCGAGTCGCTTCGGGACGTGAGTACCAGCAGGCCCTCCCCGTTTCGGAAGCGACTCGCGGAGCGAGTCGCCCACGAACGCGAGACACCCGGGGAGGTTCGTCACCATGTCCGAGACGGAAGCGCGGCCGACCACCACACCGCCGCCCCGCAAGCCCCGCCGCTGGCGCTTCCCCGTGTTCCTTGGGGCGCTTCTCCTCCTCATCGTCGTGGGCGTGCCACTCGGGCTGTACCTGTACTACAGGGCTGCCGCCGACGGCGCCCTGGCGGAGGCGCTGGCGGAGGCCGACCGCCTCGACCCCGGCTGGCGCCTCGAAGAGCTGGAGGCCCGTCGCGAGAAGATCCCCGACCGGGAGAACTCGGCCCTGCAGATACGCGCCGTCAAGAAACGCATGCCCCCCAACTGGGGGGGCGACCCGCAGTTTTCCGAGTTGTTCGAGCAGGAGGTGCCCGAGGCGCAGCTCAACGAGGCGCAGGTCAAGGCGCTGCGTGCGGAGTTGGGCAAGGCGGCGGCCGCACTGGCCGAGGCGCGGAAGCTGAAGGACTTGCCGCGCGGGCGCTTCCCCATCAACTATACCCCCGACGGCCTCTCGACATTCCTGAACAGTCAGGAGGCCCGCGACGCAGCGCGGCTGCTCTCCAACGACGTCCGCCTGCTGGCGCAAGAGGGCAAGGCCGACGCCGCCCTCGACTCCTGCCGCGCCGTTCTGAACTGTGCCCGGGCCGTAGGGGACGAGCCCACCCTGATTTCCGTGCTGATCCGCGTCGCCCTCCGAGGGATCGCCGTGGGCGACACCGAGCGCGTGCTGGCGCAGGGCGAACCGGCGGCGCCGGGCCTGCTCACCATGCAGCGGGTCCTGGAGGAGGAAGAGACCGTGCCCCTCATGCTCACCGGGCTGCGCGGGCATCGCGCCTTTTTGGACCGATTGTGGAATGGCCTCCAGTCCGGGGAGATCAAGCACCAGGTGATCGCCCACCCCGTGAATGGACCGAAAGTGACCAGGGAGCGTTTGCTGGGAATCTCGACAATCGGGATTAAGCACGCGCGTGCAGCCACGCTCCGCTACTTGACCGAGGTCGTTGAGGTGTCCAAGGTCCCTGTTGGGATCCGGGCGATGGAGCTTATGGAGTTGGAGGCCAGTGCGAGGTCGCTGCCGGAGGGGGCAAAACTGCTCATACCGGCCTTCGCGAGGGTCGCGTCGGCGGAGCAGCGGAGCGTGGCGCAGTTGCGGTGTGCGATTGTCGCCCTCGCGGCCGAACGGCACCGGCGCGAGCGCGGCGCCTGGCCGGCGAAGGGCGCCGACCTGGTCGGGAAGGGCCTCCTCAAGGCGTGGCCGGAGGATCCGTACGACGGGGCGCTGCTGCGCTTCAAGCGCCTGGCGGACAGCGTGGTGATTTACTCCATCGGGCCGGATGGCAAGGACGACGGCGGCCACATCAACCGCGAGAACATCATAGCCGAGGGAAGCGACCTGGGCTTCCGCCTGTGGGACGTGGCGCGCCGCCGCCAACCGTCGCGGCCGCCGCGTCCGGCCGAACCGAAGATCGAGGACGGTGCGATCCCCGGGCCTCCGTGAGACGGCACCGTTCTTCCCCAGTACGCCAGCAGGTACGCCGCGATGTCTTCGAGTGAACAGAACACGACCCCGAACCTCGCGCCGCGGAAACCGCGTCGCCGCTGGCGCAAACCTTTGCTGCTGGCGACGTTGGTCCTGCTCATCGTCGTGGGCACGCCGGCCGCGCTCTACCTGTATCACAGCCGGGCCGCTGATGCCGCCCTGGAGGAGGCGCTGGCGGAGACCGACCGCCACGACCCGGGGTGGCGATTGGAGGATCTCGAGGCCAAACGCCGCGTGATCCCCGACGCCGAGAATGCGGCGCTGCGTGTCCTCGCCGCGGCAAAGCACCTGCCCAAGAACTGGGAGGACAGGCCGCCCTCGGTCGATCTGCCCGAATTGCCGCCCGTCCAGCTGTACCCGGAGGACGCCAAGGCGCTGCGGGCCGAACGGAAACTCCTCGAGCCGGTGCTGGTCGAGGCCCGGAAACTCTCGAGACTGCCGGCAGGGCGCTACCCCATCACCTGGACTCCGAACTTCATCGACACGCTGATACCGCACATTCCAAAAGCCCGCATGGTGGCCAGCCTGCTCGAATGGGACGCGACCCTCCTCGCTCACGACGGGGACATGGCGGGGGCAATAGATCGCTGCCAGGCGTGTCTGAACGCCGGGCGCTCGATCGGTGATGAGCCGTTGCTCATCTCGCTGCTGGTCCGCGTGGCTATCCGCAGTATCGCGGTGAAGGCGCTGGAGCGGACCGTGGCGCAGGGCCAGCCTCCGCCGGCGTCCCTGGCCGCAGCGCAGAAGGCGCTGGAGGAGGCGGCGAGGGACACGGCGCTCGTGACCGCGCTGCGTGGGGAGCGCGCAGGGCAGCACTCCATGATGGCGAACGTCGAAAGTGGGAAAATCACCCTCAGCGAGGTGACAGGCGGCAAGCCCGAACGCGGCTTCTGGAACAGCGTCTCGGGGTTGTGGGTGACGCCGCGCGTGAAGCACTCCCACGCCTGGATGTTGAACTACCTGACCGAGGTCATCGAGGTCGCGCAGAAACCTGCACCCGAACGGGAAGCACGGCTGCGGCAGCTCGAGGCGGCCGTCACCGAGGCGCCGCCACTCGCGCGCGCCCTGTGTACGGCCCTCTCAAAAGTCGCGGACGCAGATACACGGGGCGCCGCAGTGTCGGGGTGCGCCATCGCCGGCCTGGCCTCGGAGCGCTACCGCCGGGAGCACGGCCGCTGGCCCGAGAGTCTCGATGAGTTGGTGCGAGCCGGCTTCCTCCAGGCGGTCCCCACGGATCCGTATGATGGTGGGCAGCTGCGTTTCCGGCAGGCGAAGGATGGCGTGGTCATCTACTCCATCGGCGCCGAGGGCACCTATGACGGCACCGCGCTGGACGATGGCGACCTGGACCCGGTCGCCGTCCGCCCCGAGTTCCGCTTGTGGGACGTGGACCGCCGCCGCCAACCGCCCCTGCCGCCGCGCCCGCCCGCAGGTAAAGTAGAGGAAGGCGCGGCCCCCGCGCCCCCTTGAGACGGCACTGCCCTTCCCCCGATGCATACCCCGGTACGACGCCATGTCCAAGACCGAAGCGAGACCGAACATGCCGCCCACGCCCAACGTCCGCCGGCGCTGGCGTAAGCCCTTGTTGTTTGGCGCCCTGTTGCTGCTCATCGTCGTGGGTACGCCGGTCGGACTCTACCTCTATCACGCTGGTACGGCAAACCGCGAGTTGGCGGAGGCGCTGGCTGAGGCCGACCGCCTCGACCCAGGGTGGCGCCTCGAAGAGCTGGAGGCCCGGCGGGCGAAGATCGCCGACAAAGAGAACTCGGCCCTCCACATCCTGGCCATCATGAAGCTCATGCCCGACAACTGGAGGGGCGACCCGCAGTTCTACGAGCTGTTCGAGCAGGAGGTGCCCGAGGCGCAGCTCAACGAGGCGCAGGTCAACTGGCTGCGTGCGGAACTGGGTAAGGCGCCGGCCGCGCTGACCGAGGCGCGGAAACTGAAGGATCTGTCGCGCGGGCGCTTCCCCATCGCCTTCACCGCCGATGGCAACCCGATGACCCTGGCCTGCCAGGAGGCCATCCCGGTGAGCAACCTGCTGTCCCACGACGTTCAACTGCTGGCGCAGGATGGCAAAATCGATGCCTCCCTCGACTCATGCCGGGCCTTCCTGAACTGTGCTCGTGCCATCGGCGACGAGCCCACTTTGGCCTCCGTGCTGATCCGGTTCGACTACCGCCGCACGGTCGTCACCTCCACTGAGCGAGTGCTGGCGCAGGGGCAGCCGTCGGCCCCGGGGCTCCTGGCGATGCAGCAGGGGTTGGAGGAAGAGGCCAGGCCGCTCCTGTTGCTGGCGGCCCGGGCAGAACGGGCTCGCGTCGATCAGTCTTTGCGCGCCCTAGAGTCCGGGCAGATCCGCTACGTGGAGCATTTCACCGAATTACTCGCAAAAAAGGAGCGACGCCTTGGGATCCGCCCCATGTCGCTGCTGATTCCGTACTATCACGCGCTGGTGTTGCGCCATCTGAACAAGGTAGCGGAGGCGTGCAAGCTCCCTGCCGCCCGCCAGGCAGGGCGATTTGAGGAACTGGACGGCTTCCTACTCAAGCTGCCGGAAGAGATCCAGATGCTCCACTACGGCTTCAGCAAACTGGCGGAGATCAATCGGCGCAGCCGGGCGGAACTGAGGTCGGCGGTCGCGGCGCTGGCCGCAGAGCGGTATCGACGTGATCGCGGTGCCTGGCCGGCGAAGGGGGCCGACCTGGTGGCGAAAGGATTCCTCAAGGCGTGGCCGCAGGATCCGTTTGACGGGGCGCCGCTGCGCTGCAAGCGGCTGGCCGACGGCCTCGTCGTCTACTCCATCGGGCAGGATGGCAAGGATGATGGGGGCCACATCAACCGCGACAACATCACTGCCGAGGGGAGCGACCTGGGCTTCCGTCTGTGGGACGTCGGCAGTCGGAGGCAACCTCCGCGACCGCCTCGCCCCAAGATGCCAGGACCACAGGACGACGACCCCGACGTCCTGCCCGGCGGCAAGGAACCGTAACACCCAGCGCGGTCTCTCGGGCCAACCTCATGGAAGCACACGCCCCCCTCATCACCCTGCGCCTCACGGAGCGGACCACGACGGACTGCCGCCTCAGTCCCGACGACGTCGATTTCCTCCTCGCCGCGCACCGCGCCCATGTCCGTGTGCTGCCGACGCGCCGGCGCGACGTCTACCGCCTCACGCCGCTCGGCCACGTCGGCACCCTCGTCGCCCCGAACTGCCGCCTCCTCATCCGGCCCAAGATTCCCGTCGGCAACCTCTTCCACCTGATCGACCCGACGGCGGCCGTGCCGGCTGGCGAGGACCGCACAGAAGCCGTCCCGGGCGCCGACCTGTTCGACTTCCTCGCTGGGCGCCTGGCGTGCCTCCTCGACGAGCGCGCCGCCCTCGGCCTGCATCGAGCCTACGTCGAGCAGTCGCTGCATGGGCCGTTCCTCCAGGGCCGCCTCGACCTGCCCGCCCAGCTGCGCGACGCCCACGGCCGCAAGGATCGTGTCCACTGCCGCCACGAGGACTTCACCGCCGACGTGCCCTGCAACCAGGTCCCGAAAACCACCGCCGAGCTGGTGCTGCGCTCGCCCCTCCTGGGCAACGCGGCGCGCGCGGCGCTGCGGCGTTCCCTGGCGCCCTTCATCGACGTCGGAGCGGTGGCGCTCGGCCCCGACAGCTTCGCGGCGGCCGCGGCGGACCGCCTGACGGAGGCGTACCGGCCGCTGCTCGATCTTTGCCGCCTGCTCGCCGAGAGCCTGAACCCCGGCGAGGCGGCGGGCACGTCTGTGTCGCCGGCGTTCCTGCTCGACATGGAGCGCGTCTTCGAGCGCTATTGCACGCGGCACTGCGTCGCGGCGTGGGACGGTCGGGAAGTTGCCGGGGAAAGGTGGACCGTGTCGGTGCAGCCGTTGCTGCGGCCGCACGCCCCGGTCGCGAGGCAGCCCGATCTGTCGATGCGGCCGGACCTGGTCCTGAACCGCGACGGCCGGCCGGTGCTGGTGGTGGATGCGAAGTGGAAGCGCCTGTCGCGCTCGGCGCTGGTGACGTCGGACGTGTATCAGGTGCTGGCGTACTGTGCGGCGCTCGGCGTGGGGCGCGCCGCCCTGATGTACCCCGGCCGTCACGACCGCGCCTGGCGGTATCGCTTCGAGGCTTCGCCGGTCGCGGTCACGGTCCATACGCTGCGCGTGGTCGGTTCGCGCGCGGCGTGTGAGGCCTCGGCGCGGCGGCTCGCGCAGGCCCTCGGAAAGGCATGAGGACGGAATGCATCAGCCCGTGTAGCCGCAGACGCCGACGCGCGGCGAGTTGACCACCGGCAGGAAGCCCTCCTCTTCCTCGCCCTTCGCGCACTTCTTGCACACGGCCTCTTCTTCCTCGGTCGATACCCAGTCCGCGGGCTTGCCGCACTTATCGCAGGGGAGTACCGGCGCCACGTTCCGCGCCAGCAGCCGCACCGGATCCTTCGCGGGCGCCGTGCCCTCGCGCTCCCCCACCACTTTCAGGTCGAGGGTTGTCGTGCTGCCGAAGTCGTACTCGTGGGTACACTTCAGCCCCATGTGGAACACCTTGCCGACGGGCACGTTCATGTCGCGCTCGTCCATATCGAAGGGCGCCAGATCCCCGTCCCCCGCGCCCACCGAGTACATCGTTCCCTGGATCGTGAACGCGCTGAGGTGGCCGCAGCACTCCAGCCAGAGGTGCCGCAGGAAGCCATCGAGCTGGGCAAGGGTCGCCGTCCCCGACATCTCCACCTGCAGCCAGTATTGCGGGTTGTATTTGCCCTGCACGACGACCTGGAAGAGAGTCCCCTTCCGCGGCGGTGCCTTGGCCGCCACCTTTCCGGGCGGGGCGTGCGCCGCGAGACATTTCGTCAGGTGCCGGGTCATGGCGGCCTTGCCGACGACCTCCTGGCAGAGCTGGCAAACTCCTGAAGTCACTGTCCGTTTCATTCGTTGAACTCCTCTGCTGGTTCCCGCATGGTTAAAGCGCGGTCGTTTAGCCGCGGTTGAGCCAGATCCCGCTGCGCGGGGGG
>JBBRPS010000186.1:0-14123 GCA_038227745.1 Gemmatales bacterium
GCCAAGCGCCATCGCCCCAGGCCGAGGTTTGGACATGAACGCGATTGACGTGAACGTCCAGGATGAATCCGTCCTCCGGTTCCTCCGCTCGTTACCGACCGACCCGAACGGAACCTGGCTGCGTGTGGTCAGGAAAAGGTGTCAGGAACCGATATTACGAATATGCATACTCGTAATATCGGTTCCTGACACCTTTTCCTGACGAGAATATCCGACAATTGGCAGAGGAATTTAACAACCGCGCGAAGGCGGAAGGGAGGTATCTTGACAAAGAGTGGTGGGAGATCCCCCTGACGCCCGGTTCCCTGCTCGACGTCTCAGAGACTCCGGAGTCGCGTGCGCGCATCGAGTGGCTCAAGCAGCAGATCGCTGAACTGAAACGTCAGCAGCAAGAACGTGAAGCGGCCGCCATCAAGGAGGTGACGGGCGAGAGCGCGGGAAGTGTGCAATCCCTTCTGCCCGAAGAACCCGCGCAACCGTTCAGCGATCCCGGCACGTCCTCCCGCCGCTAACCCAGCGCCACCACGGCGACGCGATGGTATGTGGGGCATCGAGGTAACGCCGCCGTCTGCGCCAGCCCCTACGGCCCCAGTCGCGCCCACGAAGGGCGGGGGCGAGAGCGGCAATCCGGGTCCAGAAAAGGGGGCGGCCGAGTAACAGGGGCACCGCCTTGGACGCGATGGCCTCTCGTGGAACAGGACATTTAAGGTGTCTGATGAATGAGAAATCTTGCATGTCCCCTTTTCTTGGTGTCCCTTTCCCGGTCCGCAGGCCAGCCGCTGGGCCTATTCAGGTTGAATCAATAAACCAGTGACACCAAGCGGTCGAAATCACTGCGGCGGAAGTAGATCTTTTGCTTGCGGGTATACTTGCCGTAGACGTCGTAATAAATGTGTTCGTTCTGGATCCGGAAACAGCACCCTGTGATCGGATCCGAGCTACCCTTCAACGTGAAAGTGATGCGGTGGAGCGTGTAGCGGCCGTATGCCTCGGCCAAGGCGAGGAAGCTCGCGGTACATCCGCTGGTGGCTCGCAGGAAGGTGTCGAGGTCGGGGTCGGGTCGGCACACTTCACGTCTAATCCAATCGTCCAGTTCGTTGAGCAATCCCAGCTGCGTTCTTCCCCACCCACCGCACCCGTCCGGTACATAGACGAGCAGTTCGCGGCCGTTATAAAGCACCCCGGCTTCAGTCTGGTTCGCGGCCAGATAGTCGAACAGCTGCCCCTCGTGATCCCTCAGTTCGGCCTCCCGCCGCTTCACCTCGATGATGACGAGCGGCCGGGGCATCGGTCGGAACCGCTCGTGGGCCGGTGGCTTTAGGATGGCAACGTCCAAGTCGTTGAATTCGGCTCGCAGGTCGATCGTGCCCGGGTACAGCCCACTCCGCCGCATGAGATGGAGCAGCAGGACTTGGCGGACCCACTCCTCCGGCTGGCCGGTCACCAGCACCTCGGTGCCGCGGCAGAGACACCGCGTGTACTGAAGGTTCCCCCGTTCGTAGATCACCAACTCGGCAAGGAGTTGGTCGTAAGCCGGGGTCATGTCTACCGCTCGCCGAAGTACCCGAGGACTTGGTCGATCAACTCCGCCCAGCGGGTTCTCGCCCGCTCCTCCAGAAATGTGTGCAGGCCGGGGGCGGCCTCAAGCTCCCTCCGGAGCGTCTGGCAGACGTTATCGGTGTACGTTTCGCCCTTCGACCGCTGCTTGCCCTTCTCGTTGATCAGGGCCGCCCAGAAGGGGGACGAGGCACTGAGTGGAGCGAGTTTGTTCTGGAGAAATCCTTCCACGTCTGCCCCGACCGTGGCGACGAACTCGTCGTACGACTCGCTGAATTGCTCTACCAACTCGGGCACGAACACCTCCAGTGCTTCGTTGGTCTTGCCCAGCTCGCGGAGGATCAGCTCCACCTCCGCCCGCACCTCCTGGGTGAACTTCCGGAGGGTTTCCTCGTCGCTCTCGCCCTGGGCGACAACCCGGGCGTCGTAATAGATGTCGTAATCCTTCGCCTCGTAGGTTCCGAACCGCCTGTTGATGGCGTGCTTCGTGTTCCAGGCCGGATACCGCTCGCGGTAGTACGTCACATACCGGTCCAGGACCTCGTCGTACACGAAGGCGGGGATTCTCGCCCGCAGATCTCGCAGCCCTCGGATCTTCTTGACCGCGGCCTCCAGTGCCTGCACCTCCGCGACCGACAGGGCTTCCCCCCCCAGGACGCGGTGGAACCCGACCTCGATCGCCTTCGCCTCCTCCCGGAGGATGTGCCGCCGCCGGTCGATGACCGCCGTGATCTCGTCCAGGCAGGCGAGCCGATCACCCGCCACGTCTTCCGGGGCATAAAGGGTGGTGTCCAAGACGTTGGCGTCTGCCCGGTAATACCTCAAGGCGTCGTAGAACAGGATGTTGTCCTTGAAGAACTCCAGGCCGAGGTTCCCGAAGGCGGCCTGGATCTCCTCCTGCTTGATCGCGATCCCGGTGGGCCACGATCCGTCGCCGCCGTTGGTCTTCTCCGGCTCTCCCTTGTGGGGCAGGACGAGGGTGACGAACCGATGGTGGAAGTCCCGCGACTTCGATGACAGGGAGTACCGCATCAACTCCCGGACGTTGGTTTCTGGGGCGTCCTTGAAGTTAGTGACGAAGAGACAGATCGCGTCATCCTGGACGGCGTACACTTCAAGATCTTTGCGGAGGGGGTTCTCGTCGATGCCCTTCGTGTCCACGACTGCCCAGAACCGTTCGAGCGGGGAACCGGACAGGACCGCCGGACTCACCCGCACACGAATCTGCCGTGGGATCGCGACAGTCGGCAACTCCCCCTTATTGACCCGTGCAAACGTCCGCTTGACCCATGCACGTTCATCATCCTGCCCGTCATATGCGATCATCGTCTGGGTGCGGTCGGCTAGGCCAGCGTTACGGAGGGCCAGGGCCTTCAGGCCATCGAGGCCCACCCGTTCCAACTCCTCCTTGGCCCGGTCCACTCTGGTCGTCGTGCCCTTCTCTCCGTCCGGAGTGGTTACTGTCGTGATGAGAAGTCCGATGACGTTGCGGATCGCCGTGTCAACCTCCCTGGATAGCATGGCCTTCCGTTCGCCCGGTCCGGCGTCTGCCAAGCTTTCGCAGAAGTCCTGAACCAGTCGCTCCATTTCACCCAAATCGTACGGCTCGATGACGATCGCTGTCTGTTCGGACGCCTCGATGACGACTTCACAGATCGTGGTGCGACCCGAACCAGTGGCGAGCAACTCCTGGGTCTCGGTCAGCGTCCGGGCCTTACCCGCCGTCGTCTTCTGGACGGTGAAGTCGCCGACGAGGTTGAACAGGTGGCAGATGGCGGTGGTCTTCCCCTCACCGATCGTGCCGATGAACACAAGCGTGTACTTGTCGATCGCGAGGTTCCGCTCGATCATACCGAGTCGGGCCAGTTTCGATTTGAGGTTGTTGAGGCAGAGGTAGTCCGGGATCGTCCCTCCCGAATCACGTTCTCGCTCGGCGATCGCCTCCTTGATGCTCTGCGAGAGCGTAACGAGATCCGCCTGCGGTTGGTTTGTGTGCATGGCTACCTCAGAACCACAGATCAAATGCTGGCCGAGCCTGACCACCTGATCGAACTCATCGAAGCAAGGCGAGGCACTTGCTGAAAGCAACCGGGTTCCTACCTGATCATCCGGCCAGGTAAGCCGGCCATCCAGCCAATCCTCCACCTCATCAACATGGCATTTGATCGAGTTTATCCAGCTGGGGTCGGAAATGCCAACAATTTTCCGCAGGCGTCCCCTCGGAGTAGGGGCAATAAGGGGCAATAAGGGGGGCAATAAGGGGACGCATTTCATTTCAAGCGATTTTAGAAACTTCTGAAATCTGGTGAAATGCGTCCCCCAGGAAGCCTGTAAACGAACGCGAGAGCAGACGGGGACAGTCATCTTTTCCTCTCCTTGAGAGAGGAAAAGATGACTGTCCCCATTCCCCAGGCATTCCTTTCCCTGCCGGGAAGCAAAAAATGGGGGAAACCCCAGGCTGAGGAACGCGGATCTTCAACTTGACTGCCGAGCAGACGCCAGCACAGGAGTTCTCCGGCGAGCTTCCCTTTGTGTCGCCGCGCGCCATCGTTTATCATCCAGTGGAATGCCAAGCGCCATCGCCCCAGGCCGAGGTTTGGACATGAACGCGATTGACGTGAACGTCCAGGATGAATCCGTCCTCCGGTTCCTCCGCTCGTTACCGACCGACCCGAACGGAACCTGGCTGCGTGTGAACGGCGAGCTGTTGTTCCGCGTGATCCCCGTGTCGGCTTCGGATCGTGCCACGACCCCCGAATGGACGGACGAGCAGAATGCCCGCCGCTGTCTCCTCATCGACAAAGAAGTCGGTGGCACGATCTCCGCCGTCGAAGCGATCGAGTTGGAGGATTTGCAAGAGCAACTGCGCCGCTATCGCCGTCAGGTGACGCCATTGCCCCTGGCCGAGACGCGCCGGTTGCTCGAGGAACTGGAACGGAAGGCAGCGCCAGCGAACCCATGACACCGTTTACTTATCCGACCGCTCCGCTCGTAGGGCGGCACGGTCCCGTTGGCTATCTGGACTACGAGAGCTTTCGCCCCTGGCTCCGCGACGAATTCGCAGAAAATTGGAGAAAATTGGTGTCAGTTCATTTTCTCGCCGCCCGCTGGGCGGCGAGAAAATGGGCCGAAACGACTCACCGGCCGCGCGGCGGCGCCAGGCAGGCGCGCAGCAGCTCACGAGCCGCCACACCGCTCCAGTCATCAGGGCCGGGGCCACTGCCCAGCACGCGGCCGTCGCGGCCGATCAGGCACGCCGAGGGCACCGCCCCGACGCCATAGTGCAGCCGCGCCAGGCCGCACGCGTCCACGTAGAGCGGCAGCGACTTGACGTGCCGCGCGCCGACTTCGCGCACCGCCTCCGTCTCGCCCTCGTCGAGACGGCCGGCTTCACCGTCACGGCCGGCAGCCACGTCGTCACGCTGATGGGACTCAACCCGCAGGGCGGCGACAACACCGCCTGCCTCGATGAGGTCTTCATCGACCCATTCGCCTGACTTGAACGGCCTATCGGAGGTGCGCCTACCAGGCGGGGTAGCCGACGGTGCTGGGGTTGCGGCCGGTGGGGGTGAACCTGCCGAGTCCCCGAAGCGAATCGGGGCGTTGATAAACTGCGTCTATAGAATGCTCGTGGAGTTTCCGCCGCCGGGGAGGTAGCGATAGCTGCGGCGTTACGCCGCGGAAGGTTTGCGATGCCTGCCTGCTGAAGCGCTCCGCTAACGCTGGAGCCAGAGTTTCGCTCCACGCGGAAGGTAAGTAGCTCACGGCGGCGGAGTCGGTCTGTTTAGCCGCGGTTCGGAGAACCGCGTGCGGCCCCAACCCTGGTGCAGCCGCACGCGGTTCTCCGAACCGCGGAAACGTCAATCGACGTACGGGTCAGCGCCCAGGTCCTTCAGGATCTCCTGCCGCTGCCGCTCGTACAGCATCAGGTCCACGCGCTGCTTGTAGTGCCGCTTCTCCACGCGCCGCTGCGCGACCAGGAAGATCTTCCCATACCTGTCCCAGTTGACGTTGCCGCCGCGCAGGCCGCGCTGCTTCAGCCGCTCCTGCTTCCTTGGCCCGAGTCCCTCAAGGAGCTCGTCGTCCAGCGACAGGAAGAACTGGCAGCTGCCCGGGTCGCCCTGGCGGCCGGCGCGCCCGGCGAGCTGGCGGTCGATGCGCCGTGCCTCGTGCCGCTCCGTGCCGAGCACGTGCAGCCCGCCCGCCGCCCGCACCTGCCGGCGATCCTCCTTCATGTTCTCGCGTGCCTCGATCTCCTCCACCGTGTGCTTCCACTCCTCCGGCGGCACGTCGAAGCGGGCGGCGTACTTCTCCTTGAGCTGCGCCCAGGCGATCGTCTCGGCGTTGCCGCCCAGGATGATGTCCGTGCCGCGGCCGGCCATGTTCGTCGCGATCGTCACCGCCCCCAGCCGGCCCGCCTGGGCCACGATGTCCGCCTCGCGGTCCACGTTCTCCGGCTTGGCGTTCAGCACCTGGTGCGGCACCCCCGCCGCCTTCAGCCGCGCGCTCAACTTCTCCGACTTCTCCACCGAGCGCGTGCCGATCAGCACCGGCCGGCCCTGCCCGTGCAGCCGCACCACCTCCTCGGCGATGGCGTCGAACTTCGCGTCCTCCGTGGGGAAGACCCGGTCCGGCAGCGCCTTGCGGATCACCGGCTGGTTCGTCGGCACCGGCACCACCCAGATCTTGTACACGCGCCGGATCTCCCACCAGTTCTGCGCCGCCGTGCCCGTCATGCCGCACAGCTTCTTGTACAGGCGGAAGTACTTCTGGAACGTGATCTGCGCCGCGTGGTCGGACGCCTTCGTGACCTGCACCTTCTCCTTCGCCTCGACCGCCTGGTGCAGCCCCTCGCGCCAGTGCCGGTCCGGCATGCGCCGCCCCGTGAACTCGTCGATGATGACGACCTTGCCGTCCTCGATCATGTAGTGCTGGTCGCGGCGGAAGCGGTGGTGCGCCTGGATGGCGCGCTCGACGTGCTCGTGCAGCTTGTCCATCGCGTGCGAGTGTTCGCCCACCGGCGGGTTCGAGTAGCGCACCACCTGCTTGCCGTCGTCGGTCAGCTCGATCTTCTGCTTCTTCTCGTCCAGCGTGAAGTGGACGTTGAGCTGCATGTCGCCGGCCAGGGTGTTGGCCCAGTGGTAGACGACCTGCTCCTCCTCCGTGGCGGGCCGCGTCGGCGAGGCGATGATGAGCGG
Source organism: Gemmatales bacterium (assembly GCA_038227745.1). Taxonomy (GTDB): domain Bacteria; phylum Planctomycetota; class Planctomycetia; order Gemmatales; family Gemmataceae; genus DASPXY01. The sequence goes on from JBBRPS010000186.1 coordinate 6,756, forward strand.
CGTGCGCGCCTCATCGACGAAGATGTTGTCGGCCTCGTCCACGAGGGCGAAGTGATGGGCGCGCTGCACCTTGGGGTCGAGCGGCTTGATGTACTGGCCGTTGTTCGTCGTCCACGGCGCCCAGAAGGGCATCGTCTGCCCCTTGTCGCCGGCCACCTTGAGGCGGTCGCGCAGGAAGTCGAAGCCGAACTCCGAGGCGGTGCCATAGGTGATGTCGCACTTGTACGCCTTGGCGCGGTCCTGCTCGCCCATCTGCTGCTGCAGCACGCCAACCGTCAGGCCCAGGGCGCTGTAAATGGCCCCGGTCCACTCGGCGTCGCGGCGGGCCAGGTAGTCGTTGACCGTCGTGACGTGCGCTCCCTTGCCGGACAGGCAGTTGAGGGCGGTCGGCAGCGTGGCGACCAGCGTCTTGCCCTCGCCGGTGGCCAGCTCGCCCAGGGCGCAGCGGTGCAGGACCACGCCGCCGGCGAGCTGCACATCGAAGGGGCGCAGGCCGACACGGCGGACGGACGCCACGCACACCAGGCCGAACATCTCGGGCAGGATGTGATCGAGCGACTCGCCGCCGCGCGCCCGGCCGCGCAGCTGCATGCCGCGCTGTTTCAGCTCGTCGTCGGAGAGTCGGCTGAACTCGCCTTCCCAGGAGCGGATGCGGTCGATCTGCAGGGCCGCCTGGGCCAGGCGCCGCTTCGACGGCGCGCCGAACAGGGCGCGGGCGTAGTTGAACAGACGCAGCCCCAGGCGCCGGTGGCCCGAGCGCGGCGCCACCTCAGGGGGGAGGACCGGGGGCGAACTGGTTTCCTGGGTGGTGGTGCTCAAGGTCGAACGTGCCCTCGATTCTGGCGGCGCGCAGGGGCTGACCGTGTGCGGCCCGCCGTGGGCCGCCCTGGGTCGCCGCCGGCCGCGGCACGGTACGCAAGGTCCGACACTCTTCTAGGGTAACAGAAGTTTCAGGCATCGCGAAGGGTATTTTGCGGCAAGAAAAAAAGCCGTCAGCTCGACCCTGAACCACCTCTCCCATGGCCAGGGCGAGCCGAACGGCTTTGTCCCCCTTGTTCGCAAATGCCGGACCGAATCGCCCCTGGAAACATTTCTCGCCGCTCCTATGTTCCAGGGCCTTGCCGACCATAGGGTTAGGAAAGAGAGTTTTTTCTCGGCGCGTGAAGGTTTCTCGAGGCCTCTCGGGAGACGCTACGAGATCAGGCGAGCGCTGCTCAAAATCCTGGCGATTCGGTCGCTGTCCGATCCGAGGCGGGTGGGCTGTTGATTTGCTGAACTCGGGCGGCGGGCGGGCCGAAGATAATGAGGGCGAATTGACGGGGTCGCGGCAGGCCCCTAAAATTCGGTACGTCGCGGACACCTGGCAAACCCGTCGAGGTGCAGGGTGGTTGCTCCCTTCTTTCAGTTCCCCGGTTGCGGCTGTACTCCGGCGATCGCCGGGCAGTGAGCGTGCGGGACTGGCGCCGCGGGCGCCGGTCCCTCCCCGGGATCGCCTGCTTTCCCTCCCCGACTTCCGGCTGCGGACACTCACGGGCGCGGCGACGCCGCGCTCTCCAAGGAGCATTCCCGATGGCCACCGACATTCGGCTCAAGGAAGGCCTGCCTGAAATCACCGAGGCCCTCGTCGCGACCTATACCGAGTGCAAATACATCAACCACCTCGGGCACAGTCCCCTGCCCAGCCGCGAGGCGATCGCGGACATCCTCTGTGACCTGATGGACATCCTCTACCCCGGCTTCGTCCGCCGGCAGAACCTGCACATCGGCAACGTCGAGTACCACGTCGGCGACCTGATCGACGGCCTGCACGACAAGCTGACGCAGCAGACGGCCCGCGCTCTGCGCCACGACTTCGACAACGAGGCCGCCCCGCCCGTCGATTTCGAGGCGCTGGCGCAGCAGAAAGCGATTGAGCTGCTCAGGCGCCTGCCGGAGCTGCGCTACCTCCTGGAGCAGGACGTGCAGGCGGCGTTCCTGGGCGACCCGGCCGCCAAGACGCACCATGAGATCGTCTTCTGCTACCCCGGCCTGGAGGCGGTCACAGTCTACCGCCTGGCGCACGAGCTGCTGCTGCTGGGCGTGCCGCTGATCCCGCGCATGATGACGGAGCACGCGCACTCCAAGACGGGCATCGACATCCACCCCGGAGCGCGGATCGGCCCGGGCTTCTTCATCGACCACGGCACCGGCGTGGTGATCGGCGAGACGTGCGACATCGGCCGCAACGTCAAGCTCTACCAGGGCGTGACGCTGGGAGCGCTGAGCTTCCCACGCGACGCCTCGGGCAACATCATCCGCGGTATGAAGCGCCACCCGACCCTGGAGGACGAGGTGGTGGTCTACGCCAACGCCACCATCCTCGGCGGCGAGACGGTGATCGGCCATCATGCGGTGATCGGCTCGAGCGTGTGGCTGACGCACAGCGTCCCGCCGCACACGCTGGTGTCGCTGGAGAAGCCGTCGCTGCGCATCAAGGGGCCGGGGACGCAAGACCTCGTACCGCTATACCAGATTTAATGGGGCGGAAAAATCCGCTCCCGTTTAGCCGCGCGGCGCCGCCGCGCCGGATTGCCTTCCCCGTCGCGTTTCGCACACTATACCCCTGTCCGCCCAACGTGGAGGAACCCGTCGCGCCCCTGACCGCCCAGGTACCGCACCATGCGAACGCTCCGTGACCTCGAAAAACAACTCCCCATCTCCGCCGAGAACGGCCTGACCCTCGAAGGCGCCGCCCAGAGCCGCGACCGCTTCGGCAGCAACCGCCTGACGCCCCTGCCGCGCGAGCCGCTCTGGAAAAAGTTCATCGAGAAGTTCGACGAGCCGATCATCAAGATCCTCCTCGGCGCCGCCCTGCTGTCGATGATCGTGGATCTGTTCAAGGCCAGCCCCACCGTCGGCGGCGTCGCCGTCGGCGTGGTCGTGCTCCTCATTGCCGGCGCCTACGTGCTGCGGCAAGGGTACTGGATTCCTTCGCTCCTCTTCGGCTCCGCGATCGTGCTGTTCTTCGTCGGCCTGGCCACGGGCCACGTCCTCGTCGAGGGGCTGGCGGTGATGGTCGCGGTGATCCTGGCGACGGGGGTGGCGTTCGCCAGCGAGTACAAGAGCGACCGCGAGTTCGAGATGCTCAACGCCCGCAAGGAGTCCCTGCGCGCCAAGCTGCTGCGCAACGGACAGTTCATCACCGTGCCGCTCGAACAGGTCGTCGTCGGCGACACCGTCGTGCTGGAGATGGGCGACGAGATCTCCGCGGACGGCCGGCTCGTCAAGGCCAACGAGCTGTACATCGACCAGTCGCTGATGACCGGCGAGTCCGAGCCGGTCCGCAAGCAGGTTCGCGCCGACGACACCGCCGACGGCCCCGACCAGCCCGGCTGCCTCTACCGCGGCACCCAGGTCGTGGACGGCGTCGGCGCCATGATCGTCACCGAGGTCGGCGACGACACCGCCCTGGGCCAGATCGCTCGCCGCCTCTCCGCCGACGACGAGGAAGAGGAGGCAGAAGGCGAAGCCGCCGCGGCGGCGACCGAGGAGAAGCGCGTCAAGCGCAAGCTGACCATCTCCAAGGAACTGACGCCCCTGCAGGAGAAGCTGACCAACCTCGCGGACCTCATCAGCAAGGTCGGTTACATCGCGGCGGTGCTGATCTTCCTGGCGCAGCTGCTGCACGGCCTGATCGTCGGCAAGGTCTACTGGCCGGCGAACGGCGAGGAGTTCCTGTCGGTCTTCGGCGTGTTGCTCGGCTACTTCGTCAACATGGTTATCATCATCGTCGTCGCGGTGCCCGAGGGCCTGCCGATGAGCGTGACCGTGTCGCTGGCCCTGGCCATGCAGAAGATGACGCGCGCCAACTCGCTGGTGCGCCAGCTCGTCGCCTGTGAGACGATCGGCTCGGCGACGGTGATCTGTTCCGACAAGACGGGCACGCTGACGCAGAACAAGATGCAGGTCGCGCGCCTGTGCTTCGACGGCAAGACCTTCGACCGCGGCACGCCGGAGTGGGCCAACCCCGACCCGCACGTACCGTGGCCGCGCGCCGGCAAGCCCGTGGACTGGGTCGTCCTCAACGCGGCCGTCAACTCGACCGCCAACCTGGAGCAGAAGGAGGGGAAATTCGTCGCGGTCGGCAACTCCACCGAGGGCGCCCTCTTGCAGTGGCTGAACGAGTCCGGCCTGACCTACGAGAAGCTGCGGCTGCAGTTCGAGCCGCTCTACCAGATCCACTTCTCGTCCGAGCGCAAGCGCATGACGTCGGTCATCCGCTACGGCGACCGGCTGGTGGCGCTGGCCAAGGGCGCTCCGGAGTGGGTGCTGCAAAGCAGCACGCACTACCAGGCCGCCGACGGCATGCCGAGAGAGTGGACGCCCGAGGCGCGGCAGCGCGTCGAAGACCAGCTGCGCGACTCGGCGGCGCAGGCCATGCGCACCCTGGCGTTCGGCTACACCCACCTGCCAGCCGAGATCCCCGCCGATCAAGACGCGCTGCACGCGCGGCGAGACGTCATCGAGAACGGCCTGGTGTTCGTGGGCTTCGTGGCCATCCGCGACCCGCTGCGCGAGGACGTCAAGGACGCGGTCGCCCACTGCCGTCAGGCGGGCATCGCGGTGAAGATGATCACCGGCGACAACGTCGAGACGGCCCGCGCCATCGCCTACGAGATCGGCCTGGTGGACCGCCGCGACGCGCCGATCAACACCGACGACGCGGTCGTGCTGACCAGCGATCGGTTCAACCAGCTCAGCGATGAGGAGCTGAAAGCGCGGCTGCCGCGGCTGCAGGTGCTGGCGCGGGCGCGGCCGCTGGACAAGTTCCGCATCGTCAAGGTACTGCAAGAAATGGGGGAGGTCGTGGCGGTGACGGGCGACGGCACCAACGACGCCCCGGCGCTGAAGAAGGCGGACGTCGGCCTGGCGATGGGCATCGCCGGCACGGAGGTGTCGAAGGAGGCGAGCAAGATCGTGCTGCTCGACGACGCCTTCTCGACGATCGTCAAGGCGGTGATGTGGGGCCGCTCGCTGTACGAGAACATCCAGCGCTTCATCCAGTTCCAGTTGACGATCAACGTTAGCGCCCTGGCGATCTTCTTCCTGGGCACGCTGTTCTTCCAGGTGGAGGCGCCGTTCACGGTGCTGCAGCTGCTGTGGATCAACGTCATCATGGACACGTTCGCGTCGATCGCGCTGTGCTCGGAGCCGCCGCGGGCCGGCGTGATGCGGTTGCCGCCGAAGAAGCGCGACGAAAACATCCTGACGCCGGCAATGAAGAAGACCATCCTCATCACGGCGGGCTTCTTCATCGTCGTGATGCTCGGCCTGCTGGTGCTGATGAAGGGCAACCCGGAGAAGCCCGGCCTGCTCGCCGGTGAAGGGCTGTGGTCGGCGCAGGTCGCGGGGACTCGGGTCGAATTGCCCGCGACGGACCTGGGGAAGAACGAGAAAGGCCACTGGGTCGTGAAGGAAACGGCGGCGGACTCCGTCCTGCGCGGGCGGGAGGCGGAAGTGTCGTTCACGGTGCTGCAGGTGACCCTGTTCTTCTCGATCTACGTGTTTTTCCAGGTGTGGAATCAGATCAACTGCCGGTCGCTGACGCCGGACACGAGCGGGCTGTACCGGCTGTTCCAGAACCCGACGTTCTTGATGATCGCGAGCATAGTGGCGATCGGACAGGTCGCGATCGTGACCTTCGGCGGTACCCTATTCAAGGTGGAGCCACTCAGCCCGATGTACTGGCTAGGCATCATCGCGGGTACCTCGACGGTGCTGGTCTTCGCGGAGATCGCGCGGCGCATCCGCATGGCCGCCGTTCGGACTTGAACTGCGCAGTTGCCGGGAAGAAGCCGCACAGGAGCCTTTCCCCGAGGGTTCGAGGGGGATTCTGTCACACCATTCTGTCGGGGTGACAGAATCATCCACGGCGCAAGTCCTTACCAGCCAAAGGTCCTGGTACGACCTGCGACCATTCTGTCACCTGTCACACAAGGTGTGTCCTCCCGGCACGGAACCGTCATTTGCTGTTGTACGCCAGATTTGACGTACGTATAATTTGACGTACGATGCGGCGGCTCACGGAGTATGCGATGAAAGCGAACCCGGGCGGACAGGTGGACGTGCAGGACATCCTCGGACGCGACCCGTTGATCGCCACGCTCTGGGATGTTCTGGAACAGCAGAGCATCATTATGACGGCGGAACGGCGCATCGGCAAAACAAGCGTGATCCGCAAGATGCAGGCCGAGCCCCGGGCGAACTGGGTTCCGGTCCTGCAAGACCTGGAACAGTTCCACTCGGCCGACGACTTCGCGCTCGCCGTCTACGAGAAAGTCTCGACATTCCTGACCGGGTTGAAGAAGTGGGCCCGCCGCGCGAAGGAGTTTTTCGAGGGGATCGGCGGGATCGAGATCGGCGGCGTCCTGAAGCTCCCCGCCAACCGCGAGAGGCACTGGAAGAACCTCCTGGTTCACTCCATTGAGGATCTCGTCACCCAGCAGGAGCCGAAGCGCCTCGTCTTCTTCTGGGACGAGATGCCCTACATGCTGGACAACATCCGTCGCCGGGAGGGGGATGACACGGCGAAGGAGGTCCTGGATGTCCTACGCTCCCTGCGCCAGCACACCGCCGGCTTCCGCATGGTGCTCACCGGGTCGATCGGCCTGCACCACGTCCTGGGCGCCTTGAAGGCGGCCGACTACAAGAACGAACCCATTAACGACATGTACGCGGTCGAGGTGACGCCGCTCGCCCTGGCCGACGCGCGGGAGCTGGCGCGCCGGCTCATCAATGGGGAGCAGTTGCAGACTGCGGACGTGGCGGAGTCGGCGGCCGCCATCGCCGAGCAGGGCGACTGTTTCCCGTTCTACATCCACCACATCGCGCGCCGCCTGAAGGTTTCCCGGCGCCCGGCCGCCCCGGAGCAGGTCGCCGCAGTCGTACACGAGCAGCTCCTCGACGCCAACGACCCGTGGGAGCTGGCCCATTACCGCACCCGCATCCCCTCCTATTACCCGAAGGAGGAAGAAGTCGTCACGGCCGTCCTCGACACCCTGGCGACCGCCGACAAGCCCGCCGCGGTGGACGCCATTCTGGCCGCCATCAAGTCGCAAACGCCGTTCGACAACCGCAACCGGCTGCTCCAGCTCTTGAAGCTGCTGGAGCGCGACCATTACCTGGGGCGCTCGCCGGAGGGGCACTACCATTTCCGCTTCCCGCTGATCCGGCGCTGGTGGAAGCTGGACCGAGGGCTCTGAGATGCCTGACAGACCCTTCGTGTCCCGGTTCACCCCGAGCCGCACGGAGCCGGCCGTCCTGGAAGCGATCTTCGTGCAGCGGCACGACCTGGCGAAGGACACGGTCGAGCGCATCCACGAGAGCGCC
>JBBRPS010000187.1:0-14103 GCA_038227745.1 Gemmatales bacterium
CGCTCGCCCGAGGCTCGCGGCTAAACGACCGAGCTTTAGCCATGCGAGCCCCAGGAGGCCCCGGCAGACCTCTTCTATCGCGCCACCCCTCACGGCGGCAACTCTTTCGCCACACCTTCCCACGCCAGCGCGCCCGGGCCGACCGCCAGCGTCTTCAGCCCGGCGTTCCGGTACGCCGCGCCGGTATCCGGCTGCCGCACCAGCACGACATGCGGCCCGGCGAAGCGCTGCAGCAGCGCCGCGACGGCCCGGTTGGCGTCCGCCGATGGCTCCACCGACAGCCGTCCGAGCAGAGGGCCATAGGGAAGGCCGCTCTGCGGGACCGCCGTGCTCCGCCGCTCCAGCCAGCTGCGCAGGTAACGGTAGCGCAGGGCCCGTTCAGGGACGACGGCGAGATAGGCGACGGCAAAGCCCGACTTGCGTGCGGACTGCAGCACCCGGGCGGCGCCCGGCAGGAGCGGGGCATCGGTGAGCGGCCCTTGCTCCCACAGGTTCACGCCGACGTCGGTCAGCGCCGCCATATCGACGAGGACGATACGTGTCTGCCGCGGCCAGGCGAAGACGCGCGCCTGGTCCGTCGATTCGGCGCGGCGGTCGGGCTGGACGAACAGCACGGAGAAATCGAAACGCGACAGGTCGGCGGGGGCCGTGAACTCCGCGGTGGCGACGCCGTCCGCCTGGGCCTTCGCTTTCACCAGGGCGGGTTTCTGTCCGGCGCGCAGGCCGAACCACCTCGCCTCGACGGTGATTTCCAGCCCGCTCAGGTCGAGCGTTTTCAGATCGACCTTGTTGACGTCGAACAATTCCAGGCGGGAACGGCAGACGACGGGCTGTCCTGGGATGGCAACCTGGTCGAAGGCGGTGACGACGAGCCGCGGATACTCCTTGCGCGGCCACAGCCACCAGGCGAGCAGCCCCGCGGGACCGCCGAACATGACGACTGCCAGCACCCACGTCAGCGGCCGCCACGGTCGGCGCCGCCGGGCGGCCTCGCGCAGCAGGGCGACGGTCCTCTCATCGACCGGCTTGCGCTCCGGCGCCTTGCCCGTCTCCTTCGCCTCGGCAGGAGGGGGCGGCGGAGTATCCTGCGGAGGTTTTTCCTCTGGCTTGGGGGGTTCTTCAGCGCGCATCGTCGGTCCAGGGGTTGAGGGTTGGCTGTCCGCGGAGCAGCGTCGAGGAGACGTCGATGCGGAACTCGTCGCGCGGGATCGCCAGGAACAGGTCGCGGCCGGCGTCCGGCACCTGCAGGTCTTCCAGGCCAACGCACTCGCCCGAAGGCGCGACCCGGCAGGCGACGAGGAAGCGGCAGCCCTGTTCGCTCAGGAAACTGAGGGCGGCCAGAACGCCGGGCTGGCCCTCGGGATAGTAGCGCGGCGACAGGATGCGGGCGGCCGTGTCGGCGCCGACGACGAACACGGCGGCGGGAAAGAGGGCGGCCTTTTCGACGAACGTCGGCGCCCGCGTCACCCAGACGGTGGCGTCCCAGGCGAACTGGGCGAGGCGGCGGCGCACCTCCTCGACCGGGAGCGCGCCCTTGTCCACGTTGGACACGCTCAGCTCGAAGGCCACGGGGCAGCCGAGGCGGCGCTCTGCTTCGGCGGCGAGGATGCGGTGGGCGTGGTGCAGCGGGTTGAAGGCGCCGGGCAGGACGGCAGGGGGCTTCGGGGCGTCGAGGCGGTGTCGGCCGTCCACCTCGACGCAGACCGCGGCGGGGCCATCGGGGTCGCCGGCAATGAGCTGCACCAGCGGCGAGCGCGGCAGCAGTTCGGTTTGCAGCTGTTCGCCGGGCAGCAGTCCCGGCTCGACGCGCTGCGCCACGCCGAAGACCTCCGCGATCACGTTGAGCAGGACGGCATCGAGGACCGCCTCCTCCTGTTGGCGGTCGCGCGCCCCCTTGTGCAGGGTGAGCGACACGGCCTTGCCCGCGGCGGGGGAGCAGACGACGGCGAGGTGAAAGCGGTGGGCGCCGCGCTTGGGACGGTCGCTGGCGAGGCTGGCGGTGCCGCCAACGCCCGCGACGGCCTCACCGGGGGCGAAGCGCCGCGAGCGCTCCAGGGCGCGGCGGGCCAGGGCCAGGGCGGTATCGGCGCTGCAAAACTGCTGTGGTGTACGGCCGAGGAAGTCGCTCAGCGCCCGCTCGCTGTAGGGGACGGTGACTTCGAGGAGGGTGCGCGAGCCGCCGGGGACGTGGAGGAGCTGCGCCGCCGCCCCGGTGCCGCCGCCGGTCAGGGCCAGGGCGTACTTGTAAGGCGCCTCGCGGTGGAGCGCCTCGATCAGGGCGCGCGTTGCGGGATCCATGAAGGTGTGATAGCCGAATGCGCGGGACGGGCAACGGCGGGGACTCTTCTCCCCGTGCTGCCGATCTCACCTTCGGGAGCGCCGGTTCGGATCGATCTTCGCCAGCGCCTCCGCAGCGGCGTTGCGTACCGTCGCTTCCCGATCCTCCAGGGCCCTGGCGAGTGCGGGCGCGGCGGCGGCGGCCCCGGGGCCAATGCCCCCCAGCCCCTTCGCCGCCCACTGGCGAACCGCCTTGTCCCGGTCCTCCAGGGCCCTGGCGAGTGCGGGTACGGCGGCGGCGGCCCTGGGGCCGATCTTCCCCAGCGCGTCCGCAGCCCACTCGCGGACGTGCGACTCCCGATCCTCCAGGGCCTTGACGAGGGCGGGCACGGCGGCCGCTGCCGCGGGGCCCATCTTCACCAGCGCCTCCACGGCTTTCCGCCGAACCGCCCCGTCCTGATTCTCCAGGGCCCTGGCGAATGTGGGTACAGCGCCGGCGGCCCCGGGGCCGATCTTGCCCAGCGCGTACGCAGCGGCCCCGCGAACCCCCCTGTCCGGGTCCTGCAGGGCCGTCTTCACCAGTGCGGGCACGGCGACGGCGGCCGCGGGGCCGATCCTCCCCAGCGCACCGGCAGCCCCGTAGCGAACGTACGCTGCCCTATCCTCCAGGGCCTTGACGAGTGCGGGCACGGCGCCCGCCGCCGCCGGACCGATCCTCCCCAGCGCCTCGGCAGCGCTCCGGCGAGACCTCGCGTCCCAGGCCCCCCGCAAGTCCCTGGCGAGGGCGGGCACGGACCCAATGGCGGAGCGGAGGGACCGGGCCTTGAGCATCGCCGCAAAGCCGGGATTGTTCGAGTCCCGCAGGTGCCAGTAGGGGTCCAGTTGTTCCGCCAGGACCGCCAGGGCGGCGGCGTCCTCGGCGGGGGCCGTGTCGATCACGGACTGGACCGCCTTGTTGCCCAGGGCCAGCAGGGCCTCCCAGGCGGCCTGTTGCACCGGGCCTCGGGAAGAGCCCAGCGCCTTGGCCAGCGCCGGCACGGCCGGCGGACCGATCCGGCGCAGGGCGGCCACTCCCTGCAGGGCGATCTCCTCGTCGGCGTCGCCGGCGCATTGACCGAGCGCCTCGACGGCCGCCGGCCCCAGGTATCCCAGGCAGTCGATCAGGACCCGTTGTCGCTCCCGGGACGTCGCGGGCAGGGACTGGCGCAGCGGAGCCACGGCGGCCTCGGCGTACGGCCCCATGCGGCGCAGCCCTGCCAAAGCCCGGTCGGCCCCTGCCTGGTCGGACTGCACCGCCGCCTCGGCCAGCCGGCGCGCCGCCGCGTCCCAGTGGGGCGAGACCGACGACGCCACTGCCAGCCCGGCCGCCGTCAGACCAACGGTCAGACCGCTGGCCAGGGCAGCCCATCCCCCCTGCAAGCCCGGCCGCGCGGCCCTGTTCAGTTCCGCCAGCCGCCACCGGGCTTTCCCGCGGATGGCGGCGTCGGCGTGGCCCTGCGCGATCTCCTCCAGGTCCTCGGCGCCCAGGCCCCAGCCGCCCAGCCGGCGGATGCTGGCCTCGCGGCACCATCGACTCAACGCCCCGCCGAGGAACAGCCCCAGGAGCACGCGGAACACGGCCGTCAGGCTGCTCTCCCACCACGAACTGGGCACGGCACAGAGATGGAGGTCATAGATCTCCAGGACGTCCATGAAGTCGAGCACCCGCAGCGCGTTGTCGATCGGCCACCAGAGCAAGTCCGGCCAGCGCCAGGGCCGTACCCAGAAGGCGCCCACCAGCCAGGCCACCGGCAGCACCAGCATCAGCAAGGCGACTGCATGCAACACCACCTGGCGGAGGCCCCGGACCAACCGGGGAAGGCAGGCGCCGGCGATCTTCTTCACCCGATTCGCTCCCTCCAACAGCAGGCTGAGCACGAACAGGCCCATGAGCAGCCGGAAGACAATCAGGCTGAGCGCCGTCAAGTGGCTGGCGTGCTCGATGGCCTGAATCCTCCAGCCGTAGGCCTCGAGGGTGTCGAACAGGTCGCCCGCCCGCAGCGCATGCGCGGCGGCGAAGCCGACCCAGTCCCCCCAGCGCGGCGAGCGGTCCCAGGCGTAGTGCTCGGCCCCGAGGTGGCAGGCAATTTGGAAGAAGAAGAGGGTACCCAGCACGAACTGGACGACCGTCAGCGGCAGCGCCCCCAGCGTCCTGCCCGTGCGACTCACCAGCCGGAGCGACAGCGCCGCCGTCCAGGCGATGCAAGCTGCCGTTAGCACAGGGGCGCCGAAGTTTACGGGGGCTTGTACCCAGGGCGGAGCAAGCCCCAGCCAGGGGGCCGACAGGGCCAGCAGCGAGCCGAGCAGGACCCACGACAGGGACACCCAGATGGGCCGGGACATGGGGCCTCCTCTCCAGCCGGGGGCGCCGACAGACTCTGCCACAGCGCTGCCGAGAACGCCCACGGCACCCTGCGCGTCTGCCCCCTCCGTGTTCTTCGTCGGGACTCTGGAAAGATTGCTGTGGTCCCTCCGGCGCGTACCGAAGGGGCGCGGGGAGGACCGTCTCAGTCGATGACGACCTTCGACAGGTCGATGGTCGGCTCGGGGTACTTCATGTTTAGCTCGCGCAGCGTCTCGACGAGGATCCTGGCGACCGCGATGTTCCGATACCACTTGTGGTTCGCCGGAATGATGTACCACGGCGCCCACTTCGTACTGCAGCGCGTCAGCGCCTCTTCGTAGGCCTTGCGGTACGCCGGCCAGTGGCGCCGCTCCTCGACGTCCTTGAGCGAGAACTTCCAGTAGCGCGTCGGGTCGGTCAGGCGGGCCTGGAGGCGCTCGCGCTGCTCGGCCTTGCTGATGTGCAGGAAGAACTTGAGGACCAGGACGTCGTTCTTGACGAGCATCTTCTCGAAGTGGTTGATTTGCTGGTAACGGGCCTTCCAGACCTTGCGCGGCACCAGGTCGTGGACGCGGACGACGAGGACGTCTTCGTAGTGGGAGCGGTTGAAGATGCCGAAGTAGCTGCGCCGCGGCACCGCCTGGTGGACGCGCCAGAGGAAGTCGTGGGCCAGCTCCTCCTCGTTGGGCGCCTTGAACGCCTTGACCTGCACGCCCAGCGGGGTCAGACCGGCCATCACCTTGCGCACCGTACCGTCCTTGCCCGACGTGTCCATGCCCTGCAGGACGATCAGCAGCGCCCGGCGGTTCTCGGCGTAGAGGAACTGCTGGAGCGTGCTCAGCTCTTCGAGGTATTTCTGCAGCGGCCCCTCGGCGTCCTCGGCGGACTTGAAGTCGCCGGTGTCGCCGGGGTCGTGGTCCTTCAGGGACACCTTGCTGCCGGGCTTGACGAGCATGAGCATTCCCGGGGGGAGAGAGTTACACGGCGACCAGGTCCTGCTCGGCAGCCTCGATGACCTGCAGGGTTTCCCCGGGTGTCTGGGCACTGCGCAGCTCGTCCACGAACCCCGGCCGCAGCATCAGCCGCGCCAGCCGCGCCATCACGCCGAGTTGGGTGCGGTCGTCGCGGCAGCAGACGAGGAAGAAGATGTCGGTCAGGCCGCTGCGGCCGCTGCCGAACGGGATGGCGCTCATCGTCCTGCCGTACGCGACCACGTGATCGCCCAGCGCCTTTGGCATCGCCCGCCGCGGGTGCGGCACCGCCACACCGGAGTCCAGCGCCGTGCTGCCCATCTCCTCGCGCTGCTTGATTGCCTCCAGGATCGCCCCGGCGTCGTAGACGCTCCACGACTGTTCGGCCAGGTACACGAGTTCCTTCAGCACGGAGGCGCGCGACGACGCCTTGAGCGGCACCGCCATCGTGGCATCCGTCAGCATCGCCGAGAGCAGCGGCAGTTGTTCCCCGGAGCGATCCGGGCCCTTTTCCAGGGCGCTGAGCTGCTGCTCGCTGTAAGCGTGCATCTGCGTCTCGATCCAGTGGTTGATCTCCGCCGGGTAGAAGCGCCATTCGCCGGACACCTTGTGGCCCGGCAGGTATCCGCGGCTGGCCATCTTGCTCACCTCGCGCAGGTCGCGCTGCAGGTAGACGGCCAGCTGATCGAGGTCCATGACTTCGTTTCCCATGGCTCGGCCCTCCTCTCTTCAAGCATTCAAGCCCACCCGGTGCGACGGGTGGGCTCTCATTAGATTTAAGTGCAACTCCCGTGCCCCGCCTACTTCTTCTCCGCCTCGGGCCGGTGACTGAGCAGCCCCGGCAGGTCGAAGCCCTGGCCGCCCTTGAGCAGCTGGTGACGCGCCTGCGTCTGCTGCCCCAGCCCGTGCAGGCGGATGAACCCCTGGGCGGCCTCGTGGTCGAAGGCATCGCCGGTCTCGTACGTCGCCAGTTTCTTGCTGTACAGGCTGTAGTCGCTCTTGCGGCCAACCACGGTCTGCTTGCCCTTGAACAGCTTCACGCGCACCAGTCCGCTCACGAAGCGCTGGTTGCTCACCACAAACTGGAACAGGTCCTGGTGAAAGGCGTTAAACCAGAGTCCATTATATATAATGTCCGCATACTCCTGTGAGACGAACGTCTTGAAGCGCGCCGCCTGCTTGCTCAGGCACAGCGACTCGAGTTCGCGGTGGGCATCGTGCAGGATCACCGCCGCCGGCGCCTCGTACAGCTCGCGCGACTTGATGCCGACCAGCCGGTTCTCGACGTGGTCGATGCGGCCGACGCCGTGCCTGCCGCCGACCTTGTTGAGTTGCTCGATGAGCGGCACGCCGTCCATCTTGCGACCGTTCAGCGCGATCGGCCGGCCCTGCTCGAACTCGATCTCGACGTACTCCGGCTCGTTCGGGGCTTTCGTCGGGTCGGTGGTCCAGGCAAAGGCGCCCTCCGGCGGCTCGTCCCAGGGGTCCTCGAGGACGCCCGCCTCGCAGCTGCGACCGAAGAGGTTCTGGTCGATGCTGTACGGGTTTTCCTTCGTAGCCTCGACGGGGATGCCGTGCTTCTGGGCGAATTTGATCTCCTCGTCGCGCGTCATCTTCCACTCGCGCACCGGGGCGATGATCTTCAGGTCGGGGGCGAGCGTCTGGAAGGTGACGTCGAAGCGGACCTGGTCGTTGCCCTTGCCGGTGCAGCCGTGGGCGACCGCGACGGCCTTGTGTTCGCGGGCCGCGTCCACCATGAGCTTGGCGATGAGCGGCCGCCCCAGGGCAGTGGCGAGCGGGTACTTGCCCTCGTAGAGCGCGCCGGCCATCAGCGCGGGCCAGACGAAACAATCGACGAAGAGGTTACGGGCGTCGAGTGCGACGGCAGCGACGGCGCCGGTTTTGAGGGCTTTTTGGCGGATGCGGTCGATGTCCTCGCCCTGGCCGAGGTCCACGGTGAAGGCGATCACGTCCAGGTTGTACTTCTCCCCGATCCATGGGACCATTACCGAGGTGTCCAGACCTCCGGAATACGCCAGAATGACCTTGTCCCGGGCCATGTAGCCTCTCGCAGGGGGCGTTCGCACAGGAAAAAAGAAAAAAGGAGGACAGTTCGCCCATCCTCCCGCGCAGCAAAGAGTAATATCTTCGGAAGGATCACTCCCCGTGTCAACCTCATTTCGCCTTCTCCTGCCTGCCCAGATTCTCGAAGCGATGTACGCGCACGCACGGACGGAACTGCCGAACGAGTGCTGCGGCCTCCTCGCCGGCCGTGTGGAGGAGGGAGTCGGCCGGGTGGAGCGCCGGTACACGCTGGTGAATGCCCTGGCCAGCCCAGTGGAGTACGAGTCCGAGCCGCGCAGCCTGCTCGACGCCTTCCGCGACATGCACCACCGCGGGCTGGACGAGCTGGCGTTCTACCACACCCACCCCACGTCGGACCCGGTCCCCAGCGCGAAGGACCTGGCCCGGAACTATTACGGGGAGGCGGTGATCCACCTGATCATCTCGCTGAAGGGTGGCGAGCCGCGGATGCGCGGGTGGTGGTTGGGGGCGGAGACGTTCCGCGAGGCGGAGTGGAAGGTGGAAGGGGAGTGAGGCCAGGGAAGCCCTGAGGTTTCACGGGGGCGGCGGGGGCGCCTTCCAGCCCTGGGCCATCTGCTGCTGGACCCACGCCCGGAAAGCGCGGAGCACCTTGGTCTGGCTCATGGTCCCGACCATGGCGACGAACCGCACGAGTTCCATCACAGGGAGGAAGGGCAGGGCGAGGCTGCGCGGACTCTCGTGATAATCCCCATTCGGCGTCAGCAGGTGGACCCGCACCGCCTGGCCGTCCCAGCGCCAAACTTCCGGCACGCCCATGCGGGCGTAGAGGGCCAGGCGGTCGAGGGCGCTGCGGTTGACCTCCACCTCGATCGCCAGGTCCGGGGGCGGATCGACCTCGAAGTCGATGTCATCCCGGCCACGGACGCGCGCCTCGTTGGCGATCCAGTAACACTCATCCGGCTCGAAGCCCTGTTCCAGATCCTCGCGGCGGCAGGTCATCGAGCCGTAGCCGGCGATGTCGATGTCCATCTCTTCCGTCACGACCCCGACGAGGGCGGCCAGGAGGTGCTTGGTCCTTTCGTGTTCGGGAGAGAGGGTCATGAGTTCCATCACTCCTCGCCGATAGGTGACGCGGACGTGCCGCTCCCCGAGCAGGTCGGCGAAGGCCACGTAGGACGGCCAGTCGATGCAGGACAGGACGAAGCGCTGTTCTGCCGGCACTTGCACCGTGGACATGACGACTCCTCTCATCCGAACCTGAACGCTGCTATTGTGGCCGGGGCCGTCCGCGGATGCAAGGAGCGGCGCGAGCCCGTCTTGCTCTTTTCCCGCCCCGCGGTTATCAGACGCGCCGCTGGGGCCGCCGTCGCCGGCCCGGTTCCTCCACGGAGGTCGTCGCGTGGCCCGCTCCCTTTCGCTGGCAGTCGTTCTCAGCCTGCTCCCCTGTGCCGCGGCGTCCGCCCAGGACGCCTATACGATCGTCCTGAAAGGGGCGGGCGCGGGCGAGACGACCGTCTACGAGGACTCGCTGACGACCGAGATGAAGACGCGGCAGAGCAACGCGGCCGGCGTCGTCGTTTCGTCGCGGCGCGACCACAGCACGCGCTGCGCCGTCTACCAGGAAACCATCCTCGAACTCGACCGAGCGACGCGGCAGGTCAAGCGCCTGCGGCGGCAGTGCGACAAGGCGACCCTGGAGATGAACGGCAAGGGGAGCCTGCTGCCCTTCCACGGCAAGGCGTTCGTGGTCGAGAAGGGGGCCGACGGCTGCCGAGTCCACTTCGAGGGCGCGGCCCCGCCCGAGGATTTCGTGCGCGAGCTGGAGGAGGGGTTCAGCCGCAAGAAGGACGTGGACGTGCTGCAGACCATGCTGCCGAAGAAGGCGGTGCGGGTCGGCGAGGCGTGGGACTTCGACCCGCGGCCGCTGCTCGAAGCCTGGCCGAAGCCGCCGCAGGTGCGGCTCGACACGGCGAAGGCGTCGGCGACGGGCAAGCTGACGAAGGCCTACAAGCAGGGCGACCGCGTCTTTGGCGTGCTGGAGTTCCGGGTGGAGGTACCGGTCGGCGGCGTGGCGTTCGGGTCGCGCCAGGCGGCGGTGGAGGCGGGGACGCGACTGACGGTCGCGGTGAAGGTGGAGGCCTGCATCGACGGCGGCGCGAGCACGTTCACACTGCACCTGGTGGACGAGCTGGCGGTGCGGATGCAGTTGCCCGGCCCGGCGGGGCAGCAGATTAGTGGGACGATCTCGGAGGAGCACGTGCGGAGCGAGACGCGGCGGTGAGGCCTCATCCGAAGCCGGATCAGGGGCCTGGTGTTTCGCCCGTCGAGGGCGGCGGTTGGAACGCGGCCCGCAATCGGGCGAGTTCGGCACGCATCTCTTCGAGTTGCTGCTCTGCCAGCGCGGCACGCTCTTGCTCTCGCCGGGCCTGTTGTTCAGCCTGGCGGGCCTGTTGTTCAGCCTGGCGGGCCTGTTGTTCAGCCTGGCGGGCCTGCTCTGTGGACTGCCTGGCCTTCTCGTCGGCCTGCCTGGCCTTCTCGTCGGCCTGCCTGGCTTCCTCCCGCAAGCGCTTGTTCTCTCCTTCCGCCGCCAGGGTCCGCTTCTTCAGTTCGTCAACCAGTTTGTACGCATCCGGCGGCGCCAACAGCCGCTGCCCAGTCCCGAAATGGACGAGAGCCAGTTGCATCCCCTGCGGCACCAACCGTACGCCTAGCTCCGCACTCAGGACTCCGCCATCCCCGCCCGGAATCAGTTCCTCGTATTCATGCCCGATGAGGCGGTAGCCGATCAACTGCCTCGGCAGGGATTCGTCCAGCGGGTCGAACAGGAAATACTCCCGGATCCCAAGTTGCTGATAAAGCAACTTCTTCTCTTCCTGATCCTCTTTCGCCGTTCCGGGTGAGGTGAGTTCGATAATCGCACAGGGCCAGGCCTTCTCTTCCCACGTTTTGAACGACAGGCGGGTGAGCTTGGGATCGACCCCCTTGATCACCATGATGTCGGGCGCCTTGCGCGCCTCGGGGTGACCCTGGAGATAATAGAAGTACATATTACCGATCACATAGACGTCCGGCCGCTGGGCGTAATACTGGCGGAGCGTTGCGATCAAGTGGACCATCAGCATCAAGTGCGCTTCGGTTTCCGCCATGGGCTCGCCGTCCGAAGTCGGGTAGAACACCTCGTCGGCCCGGTCCGGCGGGGCGGTGATCTCGATTCCCTTCATCTCCGAACCTCCTGATAGCAACGCCGCCCGCGGGGGAAGCTTCCCCCGCGGGCGGTCAATACGTCGGAAACCGTCGCGCCGGTTACACCAGCTCGGCGATGGGCCGGCCGTTGTGGACCATCGGCATCGGGCGGCCGGTCTGGTCGTTGTACTGGAGATCTTGCGGGATCCCGAGGACGTGGAACACCGTCGCCATCAGATCCTGCGGCGTGATCGGCCGGGTCCGCGGCACCTCCGCCTTGGCCGACGACTCGCCGACCGCCTGGCCCATGCGCAGGCCGCCGCCCGCCAGCGCCAGCGTCGAGAGCGGCGCCCAGTGGTCGCGGCCGGCGCTGCCGTTGATCCGCGGCGTGCGGCCGAACTCGCCGGTGATGACCAGCAGGATGTCGTTCTCCAGCCCGCGCTGGTGAAGGTCTTGCACGAACGCCGAGACGGCGTGGTCGAGCTGCGGGCCGAGGTTGCGCATGCCCTGCGCGATCTGGCCGTGCATGTCCCAGCCGCCGTAGTGCAGCGTCACGAAGCCGACGCCCGCCTCACACAGCCGCCGTGCCAGCAGCATCTGCCGGCCCAGCGGCGTCGGGCCGTACAGGTCGCGCGTGCGCGGCTCCTCGCGGGTGACGTCGAACACCTCGCGGGCGCGGCTGTGCAGCAGATCGAAGGCCTGCGTCTCGAAGCTGTCCAGGCCCGCCATCAGGCCGCTGCGGTCGATCTGGCGGTTGAGGGTGTCGAAGGAACGGAGCAGGTTGCGGCGTTCGGCGAGGCGCTCGAGCGTGACCTGCAGGTTCATGTTGTTGCGGGCGTTGCCGGCCGTGTCGAACGGGGCGTAGGCCGAGCCGAGCCACGCCGGTCCGTCGCCGAGGATGCCGCCCATGCGGACGTAGTTCGGCAGGCCGGTGGCGGGGTTGTTGGCGCCGCGGTGGCGGGCCAGGATGGAGCCGAGACCGGGCTTGATCGGGGCCTGGTTGTTGTCGGCGGGCGGGTAGTTGTAACCGGTCATGACCCAGTGGGTGCCGCCGCCGTGGCCGCTGTTCTGGTGGGCGAACGAGCGGACGAACGCCATCTTGTCGGCGACGCGCGCCATGCGCGGGAAGACGCTGCCGATCTCGACGCCGGGCACGTTCGTCGGGATCGCGCCGACGACGCTGCGGAACTCGGCGGGGGCGGTCATCTTGGGGTCAAAGGTCTCGACGTGGGTGGGGCCGCCCCCGAGCCACAGCCAGACCACCGAGGTGTTACGGGTCGGCCTGCCGGCGGCCTGCGCGGCAGCGCGGGCACGGAGCAGGTCGGGTAGCATCAGGCCGGTGGCGCCGAGGACGCCGGCCTTCAAGAAATCGCGGCGGTTGGTGCCGTCGCAAGCGGTCCCCTTGCGGGACCCCCAGAGATTGAGCATGGCTCAGATCCTCCTGGATGCCGCGCGTCCACACTGCGAATGGCCAGGGGCAGGTGGGTGAATGGCCTGCAGCGTGTGGCGGCTTCCCCCCATAGTGGAAAACACAACCTTAGCGTATGCGGGATTTTTCCCCGTGTCAATCACGAACTTGCGCTTCTCCCTCCCGCACCGGAGAGGCGCCCATTTCTCAGGTGAATTCTCTGCAAAAGGTGTGCCGAGTACCGAGTATTTCGATAGCGCCGCGCGTGCCAGACGTTCGACGTGCCGCCCAGGCCGTGGACGAACACGACCGGCAGGCCCTCGCCGGCGACCTCGTAGAAGTCGATCGCCCTCGCCCGGGGCGTGCGCTCGTCACCGGGTGATCCCGAGCGCCACGAACATCCCCCTGGCGAACAGGGTGTAGTTGCCGCCGCGCGGCGGGTTCCCGTCGGGGCCGAACAGATCCACGTACACCTGGCCGTCCTGCCCGAGCACGAACAGCCCGGAAGCGCTGTCGTCTCCGCGCCCAGCGCTGATCGCCTTGACCGTACCCGGAGCCACCAACGCATAGCCGTCCGACGTCCCGGCCCCGTTGAAGTGCTGGACGTAGACCTGGTTGTCCAGGCCCACGACGAACACCTCGGGGATGCCCAGGGCGTTCCGGGTGGCGCTCACGGAGAGGACCGCCCCCACCGCTATGCGGACGTACCCCCCGGCTGAAGTGCCGTCGGCGGTGAACGGCTGAGCGTAGACCTGGTTATCCAAGCCCACGGCGAAGAGTTCCGGCTGGTCGAAGATGTTGGAGGTGACGCTGATCGCCTTGACAGCGCCGGCCCGGGTGAGGAAATAGCTGCCGCGGGGGTCGCCGCCGGCGGTGTACTTCTGGGCGTAGACCTGGTTGTCCAGGCCGATCACGAACAACTCGGGCTCGCCCAGGGCGTCGTGGCCGACCGTCAGCGCTTTCACCGCCCCCGGGGTGACGAGGAAGTAGTTGCCCAGGGCGGCGCCGGTGGCGGTAAACTTGTGGGCGTAGACCTGGTTGTCCAGGCCGATCACGAACACCTCGGGGTCGCCGAAGGCGTTGGAGCCGGCCGCCAGCGCCAGGACCCTGCCCACGGCTGCCAACGTCACGGGGCCGGCCGGCCAGCCGATGACATTGAGGTTCTGCTGATAGACCTGGCCGTCCGCGCCGACGACGAAGAGCGGCCGCGTCGGGGGCGCGGCCTGGGAGCCGGACACGGACTCCACCGGCATGCCGACGGCGAGCGCGTAGGGTGCGGTGGGGTTGCCGCCGGCGTCGCAGGTGACCCCGTAGACCTGGTTGTCCAGGCCGACGGCGAAGCCCTCCTCGCCGAACGGCGTGGTGCGCACCGTGAACGACTTGACCTGGCCGGCGGCGACCAGGCCGAAGCCGACCGTGGCGTTGCCGTTGGCGTCGAACTGCTCCTCGTAGACCTGGCTGTCCAGGCCGAGGGCGTACAGGTGCGGCAGCGGCCCGTCGCTCAGCGTGAAGCTCTTGACCTGCCCCGGTCTGCCCAGGAAGTAGCCGCCCACCCCACGGCCCGAGCCGTCCAGCTTCAGGGCGTAGATCTGGGCGTCCAGGCCCAGGACGAATAACTCGTTGCCGGTGGTGCCGAGGTGGGCCACGGCGGCCCCGTTGACCGCGCCGGGGCTGACGAGGAAGTAGGGACTGGTGGGGTTGCCGCTGGCGTCGCACGTGACCCCGTAGACCTGGTTGTCCAGGCCGACGGCGAAGCCCTCCTCGCCGAACGGCGTGGTGCGCACCGTGAACGACTTGACCTGGCCGGCGGCGACCAGGCCGAAGCCGACCGTGGC